>JAEYYV010000287.1 GCA_023428295.1 Pseudomonadota bacterium | reverse complement strand
CCCGTCAAGCGCGGTCGCGGCGTCATCTTCTACTTCCACGGCGCGGGCTTCACCGGCAGCGGCGAGCAGCGCCTCGCGGGCAAAGCGACGATCGCGCTGACCACCGACGGACGCTTCGAGGTGCGCTCGAGCTCGACGGACATCGGGCAGGGCGCGATCACGATGTTCACGCAGATCTGCGCGGCCACGCTCGACGTGCCGCTCGATCTCGTCGGTGTCGTCGATCCATCCACGGCGCTCGTCCCCGACTCGGGCCCCACGGTCGCGAGTCGCACGTGCATGGTCGTGGGCGGCTTGGTACAGCAGGCATCGCTGGCGTTGAAGCAGGCGCTGCTCGCATGGGGCGAGGAGAACGGCATGGGTGGCAAGCCGTTCGTCGAGATCGCCAGCGCGCGCGCTGCACTCGGCGAGGTGACGGACACCAAGCAGTACACGCCGCCGCCGGGCATCCACTTCGACGACGCGACGTATACCGGCGCGGCGTATCCCTGCTACGGCTGGGGCGCGTGCCTCGTCGACGTGTCGGTCGATCTCGACACGTACGAGGTGACCATCGATCGTTGCGTGCAAGCGATCGACGTGGGCAAGGCGATCAATCCAAGCGTCGTGAAGGGGCAGATCGAGGGCGGCACGTTGCAAGCGCTCGGTTGGGCGGTGCTCGAGAACGTGATCTACAAAGACGGACGAGTCGCGAACGCGAACATGACCAACTGCATCGTGCCCACGTTCGCGGATGCGCCCGAGCTCGAGACGATCATCGTGGAGTGTCCGTACCCGTTCGGTCCGAACGGCGCGAAGGGCGTCGGCGAGATACCCATGGACGGTCCCGCCGCGGCGGTGGCCAACGCCGTCGAGAATGCGCTCGGTGTCGCGTTCGATGCGCTGCCGATCTCTCCCGAAGCCGTTCGCGCGGCGCTGCGAGGTGCCTCGTGAAGATCACGCTGGAAGTGAATGGCGCGTCCCACACGCTCGACGACGTCTCGCCATGGAAGCGGTTGCTCGACGTGCTGCGCGAGGACCTGCGCCTGACCGGCACCAAAGAAGGTTGCGGTGAAGGCGAGTGTGGTGCGTGCACCGTGATGCTCGACGGTGAAGCGGTGAACTCGTGCTTGGTCGCGGTCGGCCAGTGCCACGAGCGATCACTCGTCACCGTGGAAGGGCTCGCGAACGGCGAGATGCTCCACGCGGTGCAGAAGGCGCTCGTGCGGTGTGGCGGTGCGCAGTGCGGCATCTGCACGCCGGGCATCGCGGTGTGTGCGGCGCACTTGATCGATCATCGCTTGATCGACGATCGCGACGACAACGCAGCGCGCGCCAAGGTGCGCGAGCTGCTCGCCGGCAACATCTGTCGCTGCACGGGCTATCAATTGATCGTCGATGCGGTGATCGAAGCCGCGCGCGAGGTGTCGCGATGATGGACTACAAGCGCCCTCGCGATCTCGACGAGGCGGTCTCGCTGCGCGCCGCGCATCCGGACTGGATGGTGCTCGCGGGCGGCACGGACCTGATGGTCAACGCGAACCACAAGCCGGAGCCGGTGGGCATCCTCGATCTCTGGCGCTTGCCGGGCCTCGGCTTCATTCGCGCCGAGTCGTCGTCGCTCGTCATCGGCGCGGGCACCACGTGGCACGAGGTCGAGCGCCACGCGACCATTCGCGAGAAGCTCGCGCCGCTCGCGCAGGCCGCGCGCGAGATCGGTGCGCTACAGATCCAAGCGCGTGCCACGCTCGGCGGCAACGTCGGCACGTCGTCGCCCGTCGGTGATTCGCTGCCGGTGCTGCTCGCGCTCGACGCGCACCTCGAGCTCGCGTCTCCGCGCGGCCGGCGCACCGTGCCGTACTCCACGTGGTGCACGGGCTACCGCAAGACGCTGTTGGCTGCCGACGAGCTGATCGTCGCGGCGCGCGTTCCGCTGCCCTCGGCCACCACGCGCACCACGTGGCGCAAGGTCGGGACGCGTCGCGCGCAGTCGATCTCCAAGGTCATGGGCGCCGCCGCGATCACGCTCGACGGCGGCACGGTCGTGTCGGCGCGAGTGGCGCTCGGTGCGGTCGCCGATCGCCCGCTCCGCATCGGCGCCGTCGAGGACGCGGTGAAAGGCCTGTCGCTTTCGCAGGCCGCCGAGGCCGCGCGCGCGGCGTTGCGCACGGCGATCCAGCCGATCGATGACATCCGCTCCACCGCGACCTATCGGCGCGACGTCGCGGAGAACATCGTCGCGCGCTTCTTCATGTCATGATCGGCCGCGTTGTCGACTCCACCCGATAGAGACGATCCAGACACGGTCAAGTCGTCCGAGTCGTCGGGCTCGATCGAGGTCTCGACCGACAGCTCGACCGCGATCCCGGCGGTCTCCGAGTCCGCGGCGTCGTCGGGCTCGATCGACGTGGCCCTATCAGGTGCGAACCCCCAAGTCTCCGACGGCACGCCCGATCCGGTGGCTGCGCTCGAGACGGGGCCCGTCGGTCGCAAGAAGCGGCTGACCGACGCCGCCAAGGACACGGCGGGTGTCGTCGTCAGCGCCGTCGGCACCGGCATCGACAAGTTTGGCGAGGGCGTCACCAAGCTCGGCGAAGCGTCCAAAGCCGTCCCGATCGTCGGCGCGGGCGTGACCAAGATCGGCGAGTCGATCCAGACCGTCGGTGAATCGATCGAGAGCCTCCCGCGCGTCGCTCGCACGCGGCGCGGCCGCCTCTTGTTTCGCAGCCTGATCGTCGGCTTCGTTCTCGTCGCCGCGTGGATCGTCGTGATCGTCGCGCTGCAAGTGAAGGGCAGCGAGACGCCCGACTTCCGTCCGATCGCCGAGAAGATCCTCGTGCAGCTCGCGAGCGGCACCGAAGGCATGGAGCGCGTCTACGACGGCGCATCGCCGCGCTTCCACGAGATGGTGCGCAAGGAGAAGTTCGTCGACGAGATGTCCGATCTCGCGGCCACCGTCGGCGCGTTCAAGGAGATCACCGCGGTCAACGATAGCTTCGTCACGCGTGGACCGACGGGGCGCGTCGGCCGCGTGCTGCTCACCGTCGCGTACGAGAAGGCCAAGTGCAAAGCCTCGGTCAGCGTTCACGAGGACAAAGGCGAGTGGAAGCTCCTCGGCGTGGGCGTCGAGCTGCCGCCCGAGCTGACGATCACGCAAGCGCAGCGCGAGGAGCGCATCCAGGCCTGCAAGGATCCGATGGCCAAGGACTGCGAGCTCAACCTCGCCGCGACCAAGATCCTCGAGCAGTTGCGCGAAGGCAAGTACGAGGAGGTGTGGGACGAGGCGACGCAGGTGTTCCAGAAGCAGGAAGAGAAGATGCGGTTCGTCGGGATCCAACGCGAGCACGCGATGATCCTCGGCAACTTCATTCGCATCCTGGCGGTGACCGAAGCGCGCGTGATCGGTGGCACCAACGCGACGTTTGACATCATCTCCGAGTACACCCGGTCGAACGGCGTGCGCACGATCTTCACGTTCTATCGCGCCTCGAAGACCCGTCCGTGGATGTTGCGCAGCCTCAAGATCGTGCTCCCGATGCCGCGCGCCGACGAGCAACCCGCCGGCGATGACAGCCCGAGCGTAGGCACGCCCTGACCTCGTCGGCTCACGCGAGGCGCGTGCGCGCGAGCAGCCGCATGACGAGCCACGCCGCGAGCACGGCGCCCGGCCACGCGAGCCACACGAGCTGCGCCCACCACGGTCGCTCGAAGCGCAGCTGCAACAGCGTGGCGCCGGCGGGGACATCGACGGCGGGGAAGTCGGGCGTCACGCGCCGCACGGCGGCAGGCTTGCCGTCGACATACGCGTGCCATCGCGGATGCCAGCTCTCGCGTACGACGAACGTGGTGGGTGCCGTCACGTCGATCTCCGCGACGATATCGGCTTCATCGCCCGGCGAATCCTGGCGCCACGAGCGCTTCACCGTGGCTCTCGGCTCGTCGGTCTTGCCGCCCCATCCGCTGTAGACGAGGTGGCGATTCTTCGTCGGCAGATCGCTGCGCAGCCACGCGATTCCCGCCGCGCGTGATTCCTTCTTTGTGGCGGGAAGCACGCCCGTGATCTGGATCGGCGAGACGAGACCGTCGCTCCTCAGGCGGCGCACGGTGTACTTGCCCGACGCGAAGATGTTCTCGCCGACGGGAACTGACGACGCACCTTTCTCCGTCTCGAACACGATGTACGGCGTGTCGTAGACCCACGCGAGCTTCGCGAAGTCGCGCACGCTCCACACGAAGTCGTAGTTGGGGCTCGCTTGGAGTCCGCCGCCGCCCATCATGAGCAGCGAAGGGATTCGCTCGTAGACGTAGCTGAGCAGGTTCCACCAGTGGTTCTCCGCGCCGGGTCCGACTTGCTTGCGACCGTCGGGCTGCGTGCGGATGAACTGCATGATCTTCATCATGTCGGGGCGGTACTTGCCCTGTTGCTCGGCGAGGGTGCGCACGCGCAGCGACTGCCGCTTTGCCGTGGGCACCGTCATCGACACCAGCGCGACCGCGACGAGCGAGCAGATCGCCGTGCGAGCTCCATAGCGCGTCGTGAGGCCGCGGTCCGCCGCCGGCACGAGGATCAGCACCGCTGCGATCGGCACCATGCACACGATGCGTGCGAGCCACACCGAATCGATGTTGCCGAACGAGATGCGCGTCGCGATCGTGAACACGATGTTGTCCGCGCTGCCGCGTGCGATCGCGATCATCATGCCGGCGACGAGGACGACGAGCGCGACGAGGAAGCCGTACCGGACGTAGCGTGCTCGGCGCGATCCTTCCTCCACGTTCCACAGCCACTCGAGGATCACGTACGTGCCACCAGCGACGCCGAGCGCGACCATGATCTGCAGCGCACCCAAGAAGCGCACGGCGGGCAACAGATCGTCGCCGGTCTTGCCCAGGTGCGGGCCCAAGCCGAGGAGCAGCGCGAACACGAGTGCCGGTACCCACAACCACCCGTGGAACTTGCTGCGGCCGAAGAGGACAACGACGGGGACGAGCGTCGTGATCACCATCGGTCGCCCCACGTCGAACAGCTGGCCGTTGATGATCCACGTGCCGAGCTCCTTGAAGCCGGGGCCCACCTCGTCGTTCACGCGATGCGGAAACCCGCCGAAGCCCGCGTAGTCGACGACCAGCGGCACGAGGATCGGCAACAGCGAGATCGTGAGCAGCACCGCGAACACCGCGTGGCGCACGAGCTCGACGAGCAGCGCGCGCGGCGCGGGACGCTGGGCGCGCGTGGTGCTCTGCGAGATCGCGATCGCACCGGCGTGCGCGATGACCTGGCCGATGAATCCAACGAGCAACGCGAAGCCGAGCCCGATCACCGCGAACGGGTGACACAAGCCGACGAACGCGCTCCACGCGACCGCCCAGTGCAGCCCTTTGCCCTCGAGCGACCAGCGCACCGCGTAGCCGTACGCGAGCGGGAAGGCGGCGAACGCCCAGGTCTGCGTGTACAAGCCGACGCTGAACGTGCCGTCGGCGGAGAAGCCCCAGCGCGACGCGCCGATCGTGAACGCGATCGCGAACGCGCCAGCGACGGCTTGCCACGGCACGGCGCCGAGGAGGCGCATGCCTCTGTACGCGCACGCGGGCGCGAGCACGAGTGGCAAGAAGATCGAGAGCTGGAACCAGAACAGGTGGTGACCGAACACCGCGGTCGGTATCGCCGACGCGAGCTGCGGGACGACCTGGTAGTAGTACCCGCTCGCGAAGCCACCGTTCGCCGAGGGATTCCAGAAGTCCCAATCGCCCGCAGCGATGCAGTCCGCGATGCGCCGGCTCTCGGCGAAGTGGAACGTGAGGTCGTCTCCCGCGAGCTCGCCGCGAAACACGCCCGCGTACATGATCGCGACGACGAGCGTCAGCAGCCCGAGCGTGGGCAACGCGCCCTTGACCGTGAGCCACGCGAGCGCCTTGTCGAATGCGTCGGGCGGCTCGGTCGTCTGCGTCGGCTCCGAGGCGGCTCGCGCGTCGTCGCTCACGCGTCTGTCTCCATCATCGCTGCGATCTCGTCGTCCTCGAAGATCGGCGTCGCGCCGCGCACGCTCGCGACGGCAGCCGCCCATCGCGACGCCACGCGTCCCGAGGTCTGGAGATCGAAGCCCATCGTCATGCCGAGCACCAAGAGCGCGACGTACGCATCGCCGCAGCCGACATTGTCACCGCCCGGACGTGATTGCACGCCCGCGATGTCGATCGGCGCACCGTCACCGTAGAGCGTCGAGCCGTGCGCGCCGTGCGTGACAGCGAGCACGCGGCGCCGTGCGGGACCCGAGAGCAGCGTCGCGATCGGATCTGCCCAGCCGAAGGTCTTGGCGAGCGTCGCGAGCTCTTTGTCGTTCACCTTGATCACGTCCGCGGCCGCGAGCGCGCGCTCCACGACGTGCGGGTTCTCGATCATCGCGCCATCGGCGCGGCGGCGCAGGTTCACGTCGCAGACCTTCATGCAGCCGGGCCCCGCGGCAACAATCGCCGCTTCCCATGCCGCGAGACCTTCGGACGTGCGCTGCGAGAGCGTGCCGTAGACGAGGACGCCCGCTTCGGCGATCGCGGTCGCGGTGGCCGGTGTGCACGCGATGCGCTCCCATGCGCGGCCGGGCTGGAGGGTGTAGCGCGGCTCGCCGCCGATGACGGCAACCGTGACTTCGCCGGTCGCGCGTTCGGGATCGATCTGGATCAGCGACGGATCGACGAACGTGGAGATGTCCTCGATCGCGCGGCGGCCATCATCGTCATCGCCGACGCGCGTGACGAGCCGCGCCCAGCCGCCGGCTTGACCGAGGTGAAACGCGACGTTTGCCGGCGCGCCACCGAGCCGTGCGCCGTCGGGGAAGCGGTCCCAGAGGAGCTCCCCCCACACCACGACGGCTTCATCGCTGGTTGACATCGCCTGTCTTAGTGTACAAAGTACACTCTAAACGTGACTCTCGGAGGGCAGATGGAGCGCACGAGCCGATGTGACGGGTTGGACATCTATGGCTCCTCCCTGTCGCTACTCACCGACTTGTACCAGCTGACGATGGCAGCGGGCTATTGGAAGGCCGGCGTTTGCGAGCGCGAGGCGGTGTTTCACCTGACCTATCGGCGCCCGCCGTTTGGTGGTGGCTTCGCGATCGCGGCGGGCATCGCGCCGGCGCTCGCGTTTCTGAATCGCTTCGAGGTCACCGACGAGGATGTCGCGTATCTGAAGACCATCGTCGACATGCGCGGCGACCAGATGTTCGCGGACGAGTTTCTGGCGTACCTGCGCGACATGCGGTTCTCGTGCACCGTGGACTGCGTTCCCGAGGGCAGCCTCGTGTTTCCACACGAGCCGATCCTTCGCGTGAAGGGGCCGATCCTCCAGGCGCAGCTCGTCGAGACCGCGCTGCTCGACATCGTGAACTTCCAGACGCTGATCGCGACCAAGGCCGCGCGCGTGGTGCAAGCGGCGAGAGGAGCGCCCGTGCTCGAGTTCGGCTTGCGGCGCGCGCAAGGGATCGATGGCGGTATCAGCGCGTCGCGCGCGGCGTACATCGGCGGTGTCGCGGCGACGAGCAACGTGCTCGCGGGCAAGGTGTTCGGGATCCCGGTGAAGGGGACGCACGCGCACTCGTGGGTAATGTTTCATGGCGACGAGCTGGCCGCGTTCCGCGCGTACGCGGATGCGATGCCCGGCAACAGCACGTTCCTCGTCGACACGTACGACACGCTTCACGGCGTCGAGAACGCGATCACCGTCGGGCGCGAGCTGCGGGAGAAGGGCTACGAGCTGGCGGGCATTCGCCTCGACTCCGGTGACCTCGCGTATCTGTCGGCCGAGGCGCGCCGCATGCTCGACGCCGCGGGCTTTCCAAACGCGCGCATCGTCGCGTCCAACGATCTCGACGAGGTCTTGATCTCGTCGCTGTACGAGCAGGGCGCAAAGATCGACACGTTCGGCGTGGGCACGCGGCTCGTGACCGCGTTCGATCAACCGGCGCTCGGCGGCGTGTACAAGCTCGGCGCGTGTCGCGATGCGAACGGCGCGTGGCACGAATCGATCAAGCTCAGCGAGCAGCCGATCAAGATCTCCAATCCCGGCGTGCTCCAGGTGCGGCGCTTGCGCCACGGTAACGAGCTCGTCGGGGACATCATCTATGACAGCGAGCACGGGCTGTCCGCGCCGACGCTGCACGACATCGAAGATCCGACGAAGCTGCCGTGGTCGCCTGCGTACGATGCGAGCGAGGACCTGCTCGTGACCGGCATGGACAAGGGCGAGCTCGTCGGCGGCGGTACGCTCGAGGCAGCGCGCGAGCGTGCAGCGCGCGAGCTCTCGCAGCTCAGCGTTCGCACGCGTCGCTTCTTGAACCCGCAGCCGTTTCCCGTGGGACTCGATCCACACGTTCACGCGCGCAAGCAGGAGCTCGTCGCACGCGCACGCGAGCAAGGAGGTCGCGCGTGACTACGCCGCTCGTCTACGCCACGCAGGCGTACTCGTACTTGGGCAAGGCGATCGCAAAGGATCGCGGCTGGGAGCTCGGCGCGTGCACGCGCGAGACGTTCCCCGACGGCGAGCACTACCTCCGCATCGATAGCGACCCCGCGGATCGCGACGTCGTGCTGATCGGCGGCACCGTCGACGACACCTCGACGCTCGAGCTGTACGACCTCGCGTGCGGCCTCGTCACCGGCGGCGCCGAGCGGCTGCGCATGGTGATCCCGTTCTACGGCTACTCCACGATGGAGCGCGCCGTGCGCCCCGGCGAGATCGTGACGGCAAAGACGCGCGCGCGCTTGTTGTCGTCGATCCCCATGGCATCGCGCGGCACGCAGGTGTTCATGCTCGACCTGCACGTCGCCTCCATCGCGTACTACTTCGAGGGCGGCATCCGTCCGATTCACGTCTATGGCAAGCCGCTCGTGATCGACGCGGCGCATCGGCTCGCGGGCAAGGACTTCGTGCTCGCATGCACCGACGCGGGCCGCGCGAAGTGGGTCGAGTCGCTCGCGAACGACATCGGCGTGGAGGCCGCGTTCGTCTACAAGCGACGCGTGAGCGGAACCTCCACCAACGTCACCGGCGTGTCGGCCCAGGTCGCCGGCAAGCACGTCGTGATCTACGACGACATGATCCGCACCGGCGGTTCGCTCCTCGGCGCCGCGGCCGCGTATCGCGACGCGGGTGCCACACAGATCGACGCGATCTCGACGCACGGCCTGTTCCCCGGCGATTCGCTCGCCAAGATCGAGGCGAGTGGTCTACTCGGACGCATCGTGACCACCGACAGTCACCCGCGCGCCGTTGCACTCGCCAACAACTTCCTTCAGGTCACGAGCACCGCCGCGCTCCTCGCAGAGCATCTGATCTCCAACCAGTAGGTGGCATCCTATGAGGCTCATCAAGGTCGCAGTCGCGTGTCTCAACCAGACCCCGTTCGCGTGGGACGAGAACCTCGCGCACCTGACGCAAGCGATCGAACAAGCGCGCGCGGACGGTGTCTCGATCCTCTGTCTCCCCGAGCTCGCGATCACGGGCTACGGCTGTGAAGACGCGTTCTTCATGGACGGCCTGCAGGACCTCGCGTTCTCGCAGCTCGAACAGCTCGCGCTGCTCACCGAGGGAATGGTGGTCGCGGTCGGCTTGCCCGTCTATCACGAGAAGGCGCTGTACAACGCGGCCGCGCTCCTCGCGAATGGCAAGATCGTCGGCTTCGTCGCGAAGCAGTTCCTCGCGGGCGACGGCATCCACTACGAGCCACGCTGGTTCAAAGCGTGGCCCGCGGGCGAGGTGGACGTTCTCGAGCGCACCGGTCCTGACGGCGCGATCCATCGCTGGCCGATCGGCGACCTGCTCTTCGACATCGGCGACATCCGCATCGGCTTCGAGATCTGCGAGGACGCCTGGGTCGCGAACCGACCGGGCATGGACCTCGCGCTTCGCGGCGCCGACATCATGTGCAATCCGTCCGCGAGTCACTTCGCGTTCGGGAAGTTCGCCGTGCGGCAGCGCTTTGTCGTCGAAGGATCGCGCGCGTTCGGCGTCGCGTACCTCTACGCGAACCTGCTCGGCAACGAGGCGGGACGCATCGTGTACGACGGCGGTGGCCTCATCGCATCCGGCGGCGAGCTGTCCGCGCGCGGCCGTCGCTTCTCGTTTCACGATGTCGAGCTGACCTCCGCGGTGATCGATGTCGACGGCAATCGTCGCGAGCAAGCGCGTCGCGGTTCGCATCGCCCGCGCCACGACGCAGAAGGCCAGGTGGTCGAGTTCCCGTTCGTCTGGCCAAAGAGAACACCCGAGATGCCGCCGGAGCCCAAGGTGTCGTGGGAGGACCACGCCACGCTGCGCGAGGAGGAGTTCGCGCGCTGCGTCTCGCTCGGTCTCTGGGACTATCTCCGCAAGAGCCGCGCGCAAGGCTACGTGGTGTCGATGTCCGGCGGCGCGGATAGCGCTGCGTGCGCCACGCTCATCTCGCTGATGACGCGCTTCGCGTTCGCCGAGCTCGGACCCGGCGGCGTGCGCGAGCATCTACCGACGTGCCGCACGCTGCACGAGGTGATCGAGACGGGAGGCGACGTGACGGCTGCCGTCGGTGCGCTGCTCACGTGCGCGTATCAGCCGACGGAGAACTCGGGCGGTGTGACCCGCAAGGCGGCCGAGGAAGTATCCAGAGCGCTCGGGGCCGAGTTTCACGTCCTCGAGATCGACGCGCAGTACAAGCAGTACATCGCGACGCTCGAGACAGCGCTCGGGCGCAAGCTCACGTGGGACCGGGACGACATCGCGCTGCAGAACATCCAAGCGCGCGTTCGTTCGCCGTCGATCTGGATGCTCGCGAACCTCAAGAACGCGGTGCTCGTCACCACGTCCAATCGCTCCGAAGCTGCCGTCGGCTACGCGACGATGGACGGCGATACGTCCGGTGGCATCGCACCGCTCGGCGGCATCGACAAGACGTACTTGCGCGAGTGGCTGCGGTGGATGGAGCTGAAGGGGCCCGTTGGCCTCGAGCGCGTCGAAGCGCTGCACTACATCAACGCGCAGCAGCCCACCGCCGAGCTGCGGCCGCAGGTCGCGGGGCAGAACGCGCAGACCGACGAAGCGGACCTCATGCCGTACGACTTCCTCGAGGCTGTCGAGGACTCCGCGATCCGCGACAAGCACACGCCGGTCGAGGTGCTGCAAGAGCTGCGACCGCGCTACGCGAACGTGAGCCTCGTGCAGCTCGCGACGTGGATCGAGCGCTTCTTCCGTCTGTGGTGCCGTAATCAGTGGAAGCGCGAGCGTCTCGCTCCGTCGTTCCATCTCGACGATCGCAACGTCGATCCGCGCTCGTGGTGCCGCTTCCCGATACTCTCCGGCGGCTTCGAGCGCGAGCTCGCCGAGCTGCGCTCGTACGTCGCGGAGAGCTCGTGACCTTCAGCTATCCCTATGCGCGCGCCGCGCTCGCCGTCGACTGCGTGGTGTTCGGCGTCGACGAAGGCGATCTCAAGGTGCTGCTCATCCAGCGCAAGCTGGCGCCGTTCCAGCACGCGTGGGCGCTCCCCGGCGGCTTTGTCCGCATCGAGGAGACGCTCGACGAAGCCGCGCGTCGCGAGCTCGAGGAAGAGGCGGGGGTCACAGACGTCTACCTGGAGCAGCTCTACACGTTCGGCTCGCTCGATCGCGATCCGCGCGATCGCGTGGTCACCGTCGCGTACTTCGCGCTCGCCAAGCTCTCCGATCACCGGATTCGCGCGGCGACCGACGCGATGGGCGTGGGCTGGTTTCCCCTCGACGACTTGCCGAAGCTCGCGTTCGATCACGCGGAGATCGTGACGACCGCGCACGATCGGTTGCGCGGCAAGGTGCGCTACGCGCCGGTGGGCTTCGAGCTGCTACCGCCGCGGTTCTCGCTGACGCAGCTCCAGCGCCTGTACGAGATCATCCTCGGCACCGAGCTCGATAAGCGGAATTTCCGGAAAAAGATACTGTCGATGGATCTGTTGGTCGAGACCGACGAGGTAGAGCAGGGCGTTCGCCATCGCGCGGCGCGGCTCTATCGGTTCGACCGCCGGAAGTACGACCGGCTCGCGAAGCAAGGCTTCGAGTTCGCGATGTGATCAGACCTTCCACGACCGCGCGGTGATAGAACCGCGCCTGGATGCGCAACCCGCTCAAACGTCCTGGCTTCTGGATCCTGGTCGTCCTCGCGATCGTGGCCGTCGCCGTCGTGCTGTTGCGAATGCGCGGACCCGCGGTGCGGACGACGCTCGCGGTCCGGAAGGATCTCGAGCAACACCTCGTCGCGAGCGGGCGCGTGCGCGTACCCACGCGAGTGCAGGTCGCTGCGCAGACGTCGGGCCTCGTCACCACGGTCGCCGTCGTCGAGGGACAGCGGGTGAAGGCGGGCGACCTGCTCGTGCAGATCGACGATCGCGAGCAAGTGGCCACCGTCGCGCAAGCAGAGGCGGGCGTGAAGCAGGCATCGGCGCGCGTCGATCAGCTGCGCAAGGTCGGCGCGATCGTCGCCAACGAGTCGCTGCGGCAAGCGCAGACCAACCTCGAGAAGGCGCAAGAAGAGCTCGCGCGCACCGAGAAGCTCGCCGCAGCGGCGGCGATTCCCGCCGTCGAGCTCGAGAACGCACAGCGCGCCGTGAGCCTGGCCACCGCGCAACGCTCTGCCGCCGAAGCGCAACAGGTGTCGTCGCAACCGGCGGGCGCCGATTCGCGCATCGCGTTGACCGCCCTCATTCAAGCGCAAGCACAACTCACGGGTGCCAAGGTCCGTCTCGCGCAAACGCGTGTCGTCGCGCCCAAGGACGGCACGGTGCTCAGCCGCTCCGTCGAGCCGGGCGACGTGGTGCAGCCGACGCGCACGCTGCTCGTGTTCGCAGCCGACGCCAGCACCGAGCTCGTGTTCCAGGCCGACGAGCGAAACCTCGCCTTTCTGCACGTCGACCTACCGGGCCGTGCGTCGGCGGACGCGTATCCGCAGGAGCTGTTCGACGCACGCGTGAGCTACATCGCGCCGTCGATCGATCCGGCGCGCGGCAGCGTGGAGGTTCGGCTCGCCGTTCCCGAGCCGCCGGCGCAGCTGCGACCGGACATGACGGTGACCATCGATCTGTTGATCGCGAGCAAGAAGACCACGCTCGTCGTGCCGAGCGAGGTGGTCCGCGACGCCGCGACGCCCACGCCGTACGTGCTCGTCGTCGAGAACGGACGCGTCGCTCGCAAGGACGTCGTGCTCGGCATCCGCGGAGACGGCTCGATCGAGATCGCGAGCGGGCTCTCCGATGGCGCCGAGGTGATCTATTCAGGTGGTCTGCGTCTCGATGCCGGCGCACGTGTGCGCACGGAGCGCCAGTAGTGCCGTTCGAGTGGTTCGTCGCGCTGCGCTACATGCGCGCGGCGAAGGGGCAGACCGCGCTGATCCTCGCAGCGGTCGCCGTTGGCGTGAGCGTGTTCGTTTTCTTGTCCGCGCTGATCGGCGGGCTACAGACCTCGCTGATCGACAAGACCCTCGGCTCGCAAGCGCACGTCACGCTGCGCACGCCGCGCGAGGCTGCGCGTCCGCTCGCGACTCCAGCGGAGACGCTCGCCATCTCGCAGTTGGTACAGGAGAGCCCGCAGCGCCTCCGCTCGATCGATCAGTGGCCGAACATCGTGTCCATCTCGTCGCGCATCGCGGGCGTCACCGCTGCATCTCCGTCGATCACCGGGGCTGGTTTTGCCGTGCGCGCGGACGCCAAGAGCCCGATCGCGGTGCGCGGCGTGGATCCCGAGCGTTTCCTCTCCATCATCGATATCCGCAAGCGCCTGGTCTCCGGACGCTTCGATCTCGACGGTGGCGGCGTTGTCATCGGAGAGAAGCTCGCCGCGGACTTGGGCGTCGCGGTCGGCGACAAGCTGCGCATCTCGACGACGGAGGCCATCGACGATCTCGTCACGATCCGCGGCATCTTCTCGCTCGGGAACCTCGGCGCGGATCAGAGCTGGCTCCTCACGTCACTGCGTCACGCGCAGTCGCTGTACGCGTTGCCCGGCGGCGTCACGACGATCGAGCTCAAGGTCGCCGACGTGTTCGACGCCGAGCGGGTCGCGCAGGCGATCGGCGGCGCGACGGGTCTGCAGGCGGACAGCTGGATGCGGATCAACGCGGACCTTCTCTCGGGGTTGTCCGCGCAGTCGAGCAGCAAGAGCTTGATCCAGTTCTTCGTCATCGTCGCTGTCGCGCTCGGAATCGCGAGCGTGCTCATCGTGTCGGTCGTCCAGAAGTCACGCGAGATCGGAATCCTTCGCGCCGTCGGTACGCCCGCGCGGCGCATCCTGCTCGTGTTCCTGATCCAGGGCGGCGTCCTCGGCATCGTCGGCTCGATCGTGGGCTCGGCGCTCGGCGCGGCGTTCTCGAAGCTGTTCGAGGGGCTCGTTCGGGATCCAGCGACCGGCATCCCGCGCTTTCCCGTGCAGCTCGACGTGTCGCTGTTTGTCGCCTCCATCTCCCTCGCCACCGTCGTGGGCCTTCTCTCGGCGGTGATGCCCGCGCGTCGTGCAGCGCGCCTCGATCCCGCAACGGCGATTCGCAATGGCTGACACCGAGCCCGTCCTCGTCGTCGAAGACGTCGTCAAGGAGTACGGCGACGCGGCAAAGACGCGCGCGCTCGCCGGCGTCTCGGTGCGCCTCGATCGCGGGGCGCTCACCGCGCTGATCGGGCCCTCGGGATCCGGCAAGAGCACGCTGCTCAACATCATCGGCCTCCTCGATCGCCCGACCTCGGGGAGCGTCCGCATCGGCGGCACCGAGACGACGAGCCTCGACGATCGCGGGCTCACCGCGCTGCGGGCCAAGATGCTCGGCTTCGTGTTCCAGTTCCACCACCTCTTGCCGGCGTTCACGGCGCTCGAGAACGTGCTGCTCCCCGCGTGGGGACAGCGCGGCACGTCCACGCGCGAGGATCGCGTCGCTGCCGAGAAGATCCTGCGCACGGTGGGGCTCGGCGATCGCATGAACCACAGCGCAGGCAACCTCTCGGGTGGTCAGGCGCAGCGCGTGGCCATCGCGCGCGCACTCGTCCACGAGCCACCGCTGTTGCTGGCCGACGAGCCCACCGGCAACCTCGACACGGCGTCGTCCAACGAGGTGTTCGCGTTGATGCGCCGGTTCAACCGCGAGCTCGGAACCACGGTGCTCGTGGTGACGCACGATCCGCGCATCGCCGCGGGATGCGATCGCATCATCGAGATCGTCGACGGGCTCGTGAAGAGCGACCGCCCGGCCACCGCGTGATTCAGCGATCGCCGCGCAGCAGCGTGTCGAGCTCGATGCGCGCGCCCGCGGTGAACGAGACGAAGTTTCCCCAGTTGTAGATCGCGCGCTCCTCGACATCGGCGCCGCCGCCGACGAGCCGTGCGCCGAGCGTGAGCGAGACGCCGCGTCCCACGGGATGACCGAGCATCAGGCTCACGTCGTAGAGCGCACCTTCGACGCTCTTGACGAGACCGAACGTGGAGAGCCCGTCGGCGTCGAGCATCGCCCACAGCGAACCCGGGGTGGGTTGGTACCGGAGGCGCGTCTTCGCGGCGAACACCACGCCGATGTCGTCCTCGTGGACGCGCTTCTCGCCATCGACCGACGTGAACGCGACGTCCGCGTTGCGGATCTGCACCGAGGCGCCGATGTTCCACTCGAGTCCGTGCGACGCGAGCAGACGGAAGAGATACGAGCTGCGGTAGCCGTCGAACAAGTAGCGGTGGCGCACCACGGTGCCCGCGTCGAACCGCTCGTCGCGGAACAGCAGCGGATTGTCGAGGCGGACCTCGGTGTTCACCTCGAACGGCGCGTAGAGGAAGATCAGCGTGTGCCGTCCGCGCGCGAGCTCGAGGCTCGTGCGCGACGCGTTCAGGAGGTTGTCCTTCTGACCGACGTCTTGCGCTTCGTAGAACGTTCCGCCAACGCCGTAGCGACCGTCGTTCTGCGCGATGAACGCGGGGCCGATCTCGTAGACGAGTGTCGGGCGAAGAAGGGGCTCGTCGGTTCGCTCGGCGAACGAGGAGCGGGACGAGAGAGAGAGAAGACCGACGACAATGAAGGGAAGAGCACGCATCGCGGAGCTTGGACGCGGTGCGTTCGTCGAGGGTTACTCCGACATCTCCTGCAACACACGGTTCCCGAAGTGCAACGTCACGACGTCGTCCTGCCAGCGCGCGAGCTGTGTAGGAGTGATCGCGTCGATCGAGACTCCTTCAGGCGGCGGCACCAGTTCCGCGAGGCGTGCGAGGACGCGCGGACGTGCGTCTGCGCGCAGCACGGCGAGGTTCACGATGGTGATGGCATCCTCGTCGGCGGCCTTCGCGAGAACATCGTCGATTGCACCGGACTGTTCGTAGACCGCAACAGCGGTGCGTAGCTCGGCGCCCGCCGTCGACGCGATGGGTAGGCTCGGCTTGCGACCCGCGAGGAGGCGCGCTTCGGTGCCCGCCGGTGCGACGACGACAGCGCCGGTGTCGCTCGCGAGCTCGACCATGCCCGCCAGCACGATGATCGATCCGGCGCCCTTGTCGTCGATGTCGATCGTGTACTCGCAGCCGAGATCGATGACGCTCGTGCTCGGCGTGGTCACCGCGAAGATGCGCGGCGGCGCGTCCACCTTTGCGTGCATCTTGCCGCGCTCGAGGTGAAGCTCGTGACGCTCGCCGGCGCGCGTGCGCGAGAGGCGAACGCGTGTTTGCGACGAGAGCTCCGCCGAGCCGATGTCGGCGATCGCGAGGTGCGCGCTCGCGGTGCCCGTGTCGAGCACGCCGCCGACGGGGAGCACGCCCTGCGCGACCGACGCGCCGCCACAGCTGACCGCGCCGCCGGTCGCCCGGAACGCGAAGCCGTCACCGCCTTCGCACCCCGAAGGCGTGTCGCCGCGACGCACGAGGACGAGGAGCACCGCCGCCGCAGCGATCACCGCGATGCTCGCCACGATCCACGTCGCCTTGCGACGCTTCGCGCGTTGCATACGAACTTCGTCGAGCGGGCGATCGTGCGCGAGCGGCCGTAGCAATGCTTCGAGCTTCGCGACGTCCGGCTCGGCGTCGCCCGTTCCATCCCACAAGTAGTCGGCGGGTTTGGTCATGTGGGTTCACTCGCTTCCTCGTCGCTCGCCGCGATCCCGAGACGCTCGCGGAGCAGCTTCATGCCACGATGCAAGTTGACGCGTACCGATCCGGGCGACAAGCCGGTTTGCTCGGCGATCTCGGGCCCGGTCAATCCCTCCACCAAGCGCAAGACGAGCGTCTCCTGGTACGCCTCGGGCAACGCGCGCAACGCGAGCAGCACCTGCGCGACCTCCGCGTTGCGTGGAGCGGCGACGGGCAAGTCGGGCAGCTCGTCCGTCGGCTTGGTTCCGCGCAGATGATCGATGGCGCGGTTGCGCGCGATCATCAACAGCCACCCGGGAAACGCGGCCGCATCTGCGAGCTGCTTCATGCGCTCGAGGGCGATCGCGAACGTGTCCTGCACGAGGTCCGAGGCGTCGCGATACGGAACCTTCGCGAGGATCACGCCGTGCACCGCGCGATGAAACCGCCGGTACAGCTCGGCGAACGCCACACGGTCACCGCGCTGCGCGGCTGCCACCACCGAGGTGACAGGCGCGGCTGCACCGTCGCCGTGATCCACGGCGATACTGTACGCGGGCAACACGGCTCCAAGGACGGGCCGGCCGGCGAAGTGTTAACGCGCGGCTAACTAACCGGTTAGGCGCCGATCGCGCCACTTTCGACCACCGCCGCACCCGCCCCGCGCATCTCGGCGATGGCCCGCTCGTCATCGCCCGCCTTGAGATTCACCCCGCGGCAGCCGTCCTCGATGAGCTTCACCTCGTAGCCGAGCTTGAGCGCGTCGAGCACCGTGAACTTCACGCAGTAATCGGTGGCGAGGCCCATCACGTAGACCTGCTTGATCCAGCGCTCGGCGAGCCAGTTGTTGAGGCCGGTCGCCTTCAGATGGCCGTTGTCGAAGAAGCCCGAGTACGAATCGATGTTCGCGTCGGTACCTTTGCAAATGACGTCATTGATCCGCGCGCGATCGAGATCGCCGTGCAGCTCCGCGCCGCGCGTGTCCTGCACGCAGTGCGCGGGCCACATCACTTGTTGCATGCCGCCGAGCTCGATCAGATCGCCGACCTTGGTGCCCGCGTTGTTCGCGGCGAAGCTCTTGTGATCGGCGGGGTGCCAATCCTGCGTTGCCACGACGGTGGTGAAGTGCGGCATCACGCGATTCGCGATCGCGATCGTCTCGTCACCTCGAGCCACCGCCAGCGCGCCACCGGGACAGAAGTCGTACTGCAAATCGACCAGGATCAGAGCCCGCATGCGAGGGAGGCTACCACTCGACTTCTTTGCCTCGCCACTTGCCGGCCGTCGGCGGCTCGCTCCTCACTGGCAGCCGTAGGCGTGCAAGAGGCCATCGGGGCCCGAGGTGAACAGCGTGGTTCCCGCGGCGTCGCGACCGATGCCGACGGGCGCTGGGATCGACAGCGACGCGACCAGCGCGCCCGTGGTGCTCCACGCGCGCAGCATTCCCTCGCGGCCGACCGTGACGAACGTGTCCGTGAGCAGCGTCACGCCGATCGCTTCGTGGCCCGGAAACGGGACGAGCGTCGGTTCGCCGGCGATCGCCTTCGGATCGAGGACGGCGACAAAGCCGTCACCAGCCACGGCCAGGTGCGCACCATCGACGGCGATCGCCATCACGTGGCCCGCGATCTCGTACTCGCGCCACTCCTCGAGGACCGTCGCGGGCTCCGCTGCCGAGCGACGCTCGATCTCGGGCACGCCGTACCAATGCCCCGCCGTGTACAGCGAGTCGCCGGCGAACGCCAGCGATGACGCGCCCCACAGC
>JAEYYV010000201.1 GCA_023428295.1 Pseudomonadota bacterium | reverse complement strand
GCTCTTCTGTCCGCTCGGTGGTGAGCCACAGGCAGATGCGATCGTCAAGACGAACGCGCATCTGTGAAGAAACTGCACGCTCCAACTATCGCACGGGGGCGCGAACGTGGACATCCGAGAGTAGTCTCGTGGTCATGCGACCTGCCATGCGAAATCTGCTCGTACTAGCGACCCTGCTGGTCTGCGTTGCCGTCTCTCCCGCCGAGGCTCGCCGCCGCTCGTGGGGCGGAAGCAACTACGTGTCGAATGGGAAGTTCGGCATCGGTCTCGAGCTCGGCGCGCCGTCGGGCTTCAACGGCAAGTACTTCCTCACGTCCAGCACGGCGCTCAACTTTGGCGTCGGCTGGCTGTACGACAACTACTGGCGCGACGGAGACGGCGTCCACCTCTATCTCGATCACCTGTGGCACCCGACGTCGCTCGTCGAGAACCCCACGTTCAAGCTGCCGTTCTTCGTGGGCGTGGGCCTGCGCTTCTGGAGCTGGGACTACCTCGATGGACGCAACAACGATCGCTACGGCGCGGTCGGTGTGCGCGTTCCGTTCGGTCTCGCGTTCGACTTCAACAACGTCCCGCTCGACATCTATGTCCAGCTGACGTTCGTCGCTGACTTCTACTACGGCGGCTATCGCGACCGCTTCGGCCCGCACTTCGAGGGCAACATCGGCGCGCGCTTCTGGTTCGACTAACGAGCGTTACTTCGCGAGCTCGATCATCAGCGGAACCACCACCGCTTCCCCCGCTTTGATCTCGATCTGGTTGCGCTGCACCTCGACCTGCGCGCGGCCTCCGATCGAGTAGTACGCGCTCACCGTGTACGTACCGGCGAGCATGTTCTCGAACCGATAGCGGCCGTGATCGTCGCTGATCGTCTGGTCGGTGTGGAGCTGGCCGGTAGCGTCCTTGCGCGCGGCCGTGACCACCGCACCGACGACTCGCTCGCGTCGCGAGATGTCGACGACGATGCCCTCGACGATCGCGATCGCGGGCGCGATGTTCGACGGGTAGTAGCGCGTGATCTCGTTCGCGCGGTCACCGAACACGACGGTGATCGGCTGGGGATCGCCGAGCGTGAACATGAGGTCGACGTACGTCGCTTCACCATCGCGCACGGGGATGTTCGTGATCTCGATCGGCTGGCCGGCGAACACGCCTCTGAGCGCGTAGGTGCCGGCGAGGAGGCCATCGATCGTGTAGAGGCCCGACTTGTTCGTCGTGGTCTTCTTGGTCTCGGGGCCGTGCAGCTCGATGTCGGCCATCGCGACTGGTTCGCCGGTGTGCGTATCGCGAGCGAGACCGAGCACGGCCGCTTTGAGCTTCGCGCGGCTGGCGGTGTTGGCGGCGCCACCACACGCGACGAGCAAGACAACGCACGTCGCGATGAGCTTCACGGGGGCATCATGCGTTGGCCTCGTCGCGTCCCTCAAGCCATAATCGGGGCAATGCTGCGCTCGCTGCTGATGGGAGTTCTCGCGTTATCGACTGCGTCAGCATGCAAGGGCAGTGGTGACGCACCCTCGGTGCAGCCCGGCGTCTCCGTCGGAAACGTCGTGGAAGCGAGCGGCGACGTGAGCGCGACGCGCGGAAACGAGAAGCGAGCGCTCGCGGTCGGTCAGGAGATTTCAGGCGACGACACGATCGAGACGGGTGCAGAGGCCAACGTCCGTATCGTGTTCACGCACAACAACGCGACGTGGGAGCTCGGTCCGAACAAGAAGCAGCTCGTGTCGGAATCGCTCGCGTGGAAGGCGCCAAAGGCCAGCACTCCCGCGGACGAGGTGAACGAGGCAACGCTCGCTGCAGGACGGCACGCCGAGCGCGAGACGGTGACGACGGGGACCACGGCACCTGGAGCGCCTGCCGAGGAAGCGCCCCCCGCGGAAGCGCCGTCGGGAGGTGCGCCGCAGGCCAAGGAGATCGCCGCCGAGGACGGCAAAAAACAAGCACCCAAAGCTTCGCGGCGCGAGGCCGCCGAGAAGACCATGATGGACGACACCCCCTCGAAGGCCGCAGCGCCCCCTCGAAAAACGGGGTCCCGCGAGCCGGCGCCGCTCTTCGATTCGGCACCGCCACCGCCGCCGCCGCCACCACCGCCCCCGGCACCGCCGTCGGCCCCGACGACGTCCCCGACGATAACGAGAGAGTCGTCCACCGCGGACGCGAGCGCCGAGGTGCGCGCGACGATCGACAAGCAACGCGCCGAGCTCGTGACCTGTCTCGATGTGTCGTCGATCTCGATTCGCGTCGTCGTCGCGAAAGGCAAGGCGACGTTCGTGTTCCCCGCCAAGACGTCGGACAAGGCGATGTCCTGCTTCACGGCGATCGCGGCGAAGCTGAGCTTCCCGCCGGACTACAACGTCACGACGACGCTGGACCTGACGAAGTAGCGAGCTTGAACGCGTCGGCGGACACGCCGAGGATCTCGCAGACCTCGTCGAGCTTGTCGGTGTCCACGCCACGCCACGCGAGCTCGTCGGGCGAGCAGGGGATGGGGCAATCGATGCGCAAGGTCGCGAGGACGCGATAGAGCTCCGCCGTATCGCGGTTCGCGTTGAGCGTCGCCGCGAGCTTGTCCGCGCCGCGCACGCTGACCTTCCACGTCGCGGGATTCTCCGGGATCGCGGTGATGTGCGTGTAGTGCGAGAGCAGCTTCGCGGCCGAGCTCTTGCCCCAGCCGTCGAGACCGGGGATGCCGTCGGCGGTATCTCCGACGAGCGCGAGCAGATCGGGAATCGATTCTGGCTCGACGCCGTGCTTGGCGATCACGCCGTCGCGATCGAGCGCTTGGTCCTTCCATCGATCCCACGCGACGACGCGCGAGTCGATCACGCACTGACACATGTCCTTGTCGACGGTGGCCATCAGCACTTTGTCGACGCGCGGATCTTGCGCGCAGCGATGTGCGGCGGTGGCGATCGCGTCGTCCGCTTCGAACTCGATCATCGGCCACACGACAAGGCCGAGCGCGGCCGCCGCTTGCTCCGCGAGCTCGAATTGACTCCGCAGCGCCTCGGCGATGCCCTCGCCGGTCTTGTAGCCGGGGAAGAGATCGTTGCGGAACGACTCGATGACGTGGTCGAACGCGACGCCCGCGTGCGTGACCGTCCCGTTGCGGATCAGGCGCGCGAGCGCGTTCATGAGGACGCGTGTCGCGCCGACCTCGCGCCCGCGATGCTGCGTGGGTGGTGCGCCGAAGAACGCGCGAAACAGCTCGTACGTTCCGTCGAACAGATGGACCTGCACCGCTGCAATCTACACAATACAGACGGATGCCGTCCTCTCCGCTTGCCGCCGATGCCGTCGCTGGTGTCACCGATCCCACGCTCGTCGCTGTGCTCGCCGATCACTGGGAGCTGATGATGAAGTGGACGCCGACCTACGCGACCACGCTCGGTGACCATCGCTTCGACGATCAGCTGGTGCGTCGCGATCAGGCAGCGATCGCGGCGTACACCGCGGAGCGCGACGCCGTTCTCTCTCGCCTCGTCTCGCTCGATGCGAGCTCGCTCGCCGCGTCGGATGCGATCACGTATGCGCTGTTGCGGCAGCGGCTCGAGGCAGAGGTGGCACTGGACGCGTGCAAGTTTCACGAGTGGGCCGTGGAGAACGGTGGCGGCAGCTTGCTCGGCGAGCTGTCCTATCTCGTCGAGTCACACAACGTGAACGACACGCGCGATGCGGACAACCTCGTCTCGCGCATGCGCATCGGCGCGCTCCTCGTCGACGATATGATCGAGAATCTGTCGATCGGGCTCGCCGAGGGACGTGTCGCCGCCGCGGAGAAAGTGCGCCGCGCGATCGAGCAGATCGACGCCGAGCTCGCGAAGCCTGTCGACACGTGGGCGATGGCGTCGCCGACCTGGACGTTCGAGGTGCAACGCGCAGCGCTTCGCGACGTGGTCGCCACGCAGATCGCGCCGGCGATGACGAAGCTCCGCGACTTCTTGCGCGATCGCGTGTTGCCGAAGGCGCGCACCACGAAGGAAGGACTCGCGGGGCTCGCCGACGGAGAAGCGAGCTATCGCGCGACCATCCTGTCGCACGTCGGCATGCCGATGACACCGCGACAGCTGCACGAGCTCGGCCGCGCGCAGATCGCGCGGACCGACGCCGAGATCGCGGCGCTCGGCGAGAAGGTCCTCGGCACCAAGTCGCTCGCCGACACGATCGCGCGGCTGCGCACGGACAAGGCGCTGTACTTCACGTCGGGCGCAGAGATCCTCGCGACTGCGCAGCGCGCACTCGATCGCGCGAAGGCCGCCACGCCAGCGGTGTTCTCGTCGCTGCCAACGACGGATTGCGTGATGCGCGAGATTCCCGCGTACGAAGCGCCGTACACGACGATCGCGTACTACCGGCAGCCGCACTACGACGGCTCCAAACCGGGCGAGTACTTCGTCAACACGTACAAGCCCGAGACGCGCCCACGGTTCGAGCTCGAGGCGCTGACGTGGCACGAGTCGATCCCGGGACACCACACGCAGATCGCGTACGCGCAGGAGCTCGGGGCGATGCCGGCGTTCCGCAAGCTCGACGGCTCCACCGCGTATGTCGAGGGCTGGGCGCTGTACACCGAAGTGCTCGCCGACGAGATCGGCCTGTACTCGTCGGATCTCGATCGCCTCGGCATGCTCTCGTACGATGCGTGGCGCGCGTCGCGGCTCGTCGTCGACACGGGCATCCACGCGATGGGCTGGTCGCGCCAAGAGGCCGAGCAGTACATGCGCGAACACACGGCGCTGACCGAGGTGAACATCTCCAACGAGGTCGATCGCTACATCGGCTGGCCGGGACAAGCGCTCGCGTACAAGGTCGGCCAGCTTCACATCCTCGCGCTGCGCGCGAAGGCGAAGCAGGCGCTCGGTGACAAGTTCGACCTCCAAGGATTCCACGCCGCGATCCTCGGCGCCGGCGCGGTCACGCTGCCCGTGCTCGACGGTGTCATCGCCGATTGGATCGCCGCACGGTCACGCGCCCAGTCGAGTGAACAGCGCGGATAGCTCCGCGGCATCGGGCATCTCGCGCGTGCGGCGATCGTACGTGTGCACGAGCGCGCCCTCGCCATCGAACACGAACATCGTGGGCACCTTCGGTGGGCGCCCGAACGCGCGAAAGATGTCCTCGCCGATCGGCACGACGCGCAGCCACGGCGCCGCGTCGCGAACGTAGGCGCGCACCGCCTCACTCGATCCGCGCCCGCCGTACTCCTCGTGCGCCTTGTAGTTCACGCCGAGGATCCGTACGCGTGGATGCACCTCGCGCACGGACGCGATCACCGCGAGCTCGTCCTTGCAGTGGATGCACCACGATGCGAACGACACGACGAGCGTGACCTGCTCGCTGCGGCCGACCACGGCGCCGTCCATGTCCGTGCTGCGCTCGACGAGCTCGAGCGGCGTCTTGGCGCGATGGACCACGGGGGCCGCGGGCGCCGCAGGTGCGGGCACGCAGCCGATCGCCAGGAACACCACGACAAGCCAGCGCATTTGGCGACGTTAGCGCATCACAAACCGCGTGGACGAAGCGCTTGCCTAACGGTGCAACGGTGCCCACCATCAGGTCATCCAACGGGCTTTCGGGGGGAACCATTGACCACCATCTATCTTGCCGCTGTCGCCTTCGGAGTCACGCTCCTCGTCGCGTCGTTGATCCTGGGTGGCAAGGACACCGATCACGGAAGCGCGGACGCGGATGTGGGGCTCGCGTGGGCGCCCGTCGGCTCGATGCGATTCTGGGTGTTTCTCCTCGCGTTCGGCGGTGGCGCTGGGTACGCGCTCACGCAGCTCGGCTCCGGCACGGTGGTCTCGGCGGTCGGCGCGCTGGTGATCGGATGGGCCTCGGGCACGGTCGCCGTGGTCGTCGTGCGCAAGGTGACCAAATCGAGTGTCTCGAGCGGTGTCGAAACCGACGACTTGATCGGTGCGACGGGAACGCTGCTGCTGCCTGTCGGCAAGGACCGCCCCGGTAAGGTGCGCGTCGAGCTGAAGGGGAAGGCAGAGGACTTCGTAGCGACCGTCGTCGAGGACGGCATCGAGTTGCCGACGGGTGCGCAGGTCCTCGTCGTCGCAGAAGGCGAGCACGGGTCGTTGCTCGTCGCCAAGGCCGAGATGTAGCGTCGCTCTCGCCTGGAGGGGAATCCGGGCGAGGTCGTTGGTGTGGTCGAACGAGCCAGCGCGCTCGTTGTCCACTACGTTTGGTCGCGTCAACCGGAGGTTCGCATGCTGGACAAGATCCCACCCGAGATTCTAGGAGGCGTAGCAGCCGGCGGTGCCGTGCTGTTGTTTCTCCTCCTGATCTATCGCTACCTGCTGAAGATCTGTCGTCCGAACGAGATCCTGATCTTCTCCGGTCGCAAGCATCGAGCGCCCGACGGCCGCGAGGTCGGCTATCGCGTCGTGTTCGGTGGTCGCGGCATGCGCGTTCCCGTCGTGGAGACGGTGGACCGCATGGACGTCTCGCTGATCTCCGTCCCGATCGCGGTGACCGGTGCGTACTCCGAGGGCGGCATTCCGCTCAACGTGCATGCGATCGCGAACATCAAGGTGTCGACGGATCCGCGCCTCGTCGGGAACGCGATCGAGATGTTCCTCGGCAAGGACAACAGAGAGATCGCGCGCGTGGCGAAGGAGACGCTCGAAGGTCACCTCCGTGGCGTGCTCGCGACGCTCACGCCCGAGGAGCTCAACGAGGATCGCTTGAAGTTCGCGAGGCAGCTCGAGTCCAGCGCCAAGCCGGACCTCGACAAGATGGGACTCGAGCTCGACGTGCTGAAGATCCAGCACATCGCCGACGATCGGAACTACCTCGAGAGCATCGGGCGCCAACGCATCGCGGAGATTCTTCGCGGCGCCGAGATCGCGGAGTCCGACGCGGTTCGTGCGGCCGAGCAGGCCGAAGCCGCCGCGCGCGCTCGCGGTGAGGTCGCGATGACGAACGCGCAAGCAGCCGTGCAGCGAAAGCAGAACGAGCTGCGCCAGATCAAAGCCGAGGTCGACGCGGAAGCGCGCGCGGAAGAAGTGCGCGCCGAGGCGGCCGGCCAGCAAGCACGCGCGGAGTCCGAGCTGAACCTCCAGCAGATCCGCGGCGAGCTCGAGCAGCTGCGCCTCGAAGCGGAAGTGAAGATTCCGGCCGAGATCGACGCGCAAGTTCGCGAGCTGTTCGCTGCGGGACAAGCCGCCACCATCTCGGCCGACGGTGAAGCGATGGCCGCGTCGCTCGCGGAGGTCGCTGCCGCGTGGAAGGAGAGCGGCGGCAAGGCAATGGACATGTTCATCCTGCAGCACCTCGACACGATCTTCGGCGACG
The DNA here is from genome assembly GCA_023428295.1 of Pseudomonadota bacterium. Taxonomy (GTDB): domain Bacteria; phylum Myxococcota_A; class Polyangia; order Haliangiales; family Haliangiaceae; genus JABFXX01. The sequence goes on along the minus strand of JAEYYV010000201.1, from coordinate 41,690 downwards.
TCGTGAAAGCGGCGCAGCGCGTGAAGGTCGGCGAGGTGAACCTCATCGACGGTGGTGATGGCAAGACCATCCCGTCGTACGCCGCCGCCTATCCCGCGACCGTCGCGGCGCTGCTCGAGCAAGTCACGAAGACGCTCGGCGTCGACATCGCGAAGGTCATCACCGGCAACCCCACACCCCCGATCACGAGGAGCTGACCATGGGTAACGTCGTCGTTGTCGGAGCCGTCTCGATCCTGGGCGCGCTCGTCCTGATCGGAATCATCATCAGCCGTATCATCTACATCTGCTCGCCGAACGAAGTGATCATCTTCTCCGGCGGACATCGCAAACTGCCCGGCCAGGACAAGCAGGTCGGCTATCGCGTCGTGCAGGGCGGCGGTCGCGGCATTCGCATCCCGCTGATCGAGGTCGTCGATCGCATGGACCTCACGAACATGATCATCGACCTGCGTGTTACCGGCGCGTTCTCGAAGGGCGGCATTCCGCTCAACGTGCAGGGCATCGCGAACATCAAGATCTCCGGCAAGAGCGCGCAGCTCGCGAACGCGATCGAGCGGTTGCTCAGCATGTCGCGCGAGCAGATCATGACGATCGCGCGCGAGACGCTCGAAGGTAACCTCCGTGGCGTCCTCTCGACGCTGACTCCCGAGGAGGTCAACCAGGACCGCGAGAAGTTCGCCGCGGCGCTGCTCCACGAAGCGGATCACGACCTCGGCCGCCTCGGCATCGATCTCACCACGCTGAAGATCCAGCACGTGTCCGACGACAAGGGTTATCTCGAGTCGCTCGGTCGCCGGCAGACCGCCGAGCTGCTCAAGAAGTCGCGCATCGCCGAGGCGGACAACCACGCGCTGTCACAAGAGAACGCCGCGTCGAACCTCATGAACCAAGAGATGGCCAAGATCGACGCCGAGATCCAGACGGCGCGCGCGGAAGGTCAGCGCCGCATCGCCGAGGCGCAGACGCGCAAGGGCGCGCTGATCGCGGAGTCGCGCGGTCAGGTCAACGCACTCGTCGCGAAGGCGATCGCCGAGCTCGACGTGCAGAAGGCGCGACTCGCACAGGTTCGCTTCCAGCTGATCGCCGACAAGGTGAAGCCCGCCGAAGCAAAGAAGTCGCAGATGGTGCAGCAGGCGAAGGGCGTCGCGTCGAAGATCGTCGAGGAAGGCAAGGCGTCCGCCGCGGCGATTCGCTCGCTCGGCGAGACGTGGGGCAAGGCAGGGGACAGCGCGCGGCAGATCTTCGTCGCGCAGAAGCTGAGCCACTTGATCAACACGATGATGTCGACGGTCGGTGACATCCCGATCGACAAGGTCACGGTGATCGACAAGGAGCTCGCCGCTGGCGGCGGTAACTTCGCCGTGAAGTCCGCGGTGACCGCCGAGCAGATCAAGCAGATCCTCGGCGTCGATCTCGCGGCGGTCGCGAATCGCCTCGGTGGTGTCTCGCCGCCCGCCCATGTCGTCTCGACGCCGGCGCTGCCACGTCCGCGTCCGCCGACGCAGCCGGGCACCGGTAGCGGCCGGCCGCCGGGCAGCGAGGGCTGAGCTCCTAGAGGTTCGGCGCGATCGCGATCCAGAAGCCGATACTGCTGATCAGCACGAGGACGAGGATCGCGATCACCATCCCGCTGCCGCTCGAGGCGGGAGGCGCCGTGTCGGCGCGCGGAGGAGCGTCGCGGCGTTCGGGCGTCGCGATGCTGGCGGGCTCCTCGGGGAGGAGGTCGCGCACGAAGCGCGCGAGCGTCGACGCGTCCGTGCCCCCGTCGGTGTCCTTCGCGATGGCCTGGACGTCGCGCGCGAGCTCGAGCGCGTCGGCGTAGCGGTCCTCGCGTGCGCGAGCGAGCGCGCGCATCACGACTCGATCGACGGCGGGTGGGAGCTTGTCGTTGCGAACAGATGGCGGGGGGATGCTCTCCTCGAGGATCGCGTAGAGCATCTGCATGTCGGTGTCGCGCTTGAACAGCCGCTTGCCGACGAGCATCTCCCACAGCAACGTGCCGAGCGAGAAGATGTCCGCGCGGTGATCGAGCGGCTGGCTCTTGATCTGCTCGGGCGACATATAGCCGCTCTTGCTCTCGTCGGGCGTCGCGTGCGCGCTGCCGGCGACGAGCGAGACGGAACCGTCGTAGCCGACGATGACGTTCGCGGGGCCCACGCACTCGTGGACGATTCGACGCGGGGCGCCGTCGGGGCCGGGCTCGAAGTACGCGTCGTGCAGCGCCTCGCAGATGGCGGACGTGATGCGTACGACGATGCCGAACGGCAAGCCACCGACGTGATTGCGTGCGTACTCGCGCAGGAGCGACTGCACGGTGGCGCCTCCTGCCGTCATCGCGGCGACCGTAGGCGAACGAGGCGGACACCCTCGGCGTTCACGGGAAGCTCGGACTCCATGACGTAGCCCAGCCCACCCGCCGTCGCCGCGACCTTCGCGACCACCTCCTCACTCGAGGACACCGCCGGTGGCGCGAGGTCACCGCTACCGAGCTGACTCCAATGCTCGGCGTACGCGCCCGGGTTCATCTCGAGGACGCCTGCGTAGAACGTCTTCGCAGCGAGCGAGTCCGCGGGACGATGAAGTGGCCGCGCCGTGGTTCCGTTCGGCCACACCGTCGTGCGACCGAGGAACACGTTGCGGATCTGATCGGAGGTCACCGACGGTGTCTCCGGTCCGAGGACGAGGACGAGCACGTCGTGGTCGTTCGCGACGACGTGCTCCTGCACCGACACCGTGTCGCGCTCCTCGTGCTTCCTCGACGAACGAAGCACGAAGAACACGACGACTTGGCCGACGACGAGCAGGAGCGCGAGCACGAGTGCTGGCTTGTGCCAGCGCGGTCTCCCCGCGGTGCCCGATGGCATAGCGAGAGCTTCCATGCTCGACGGGATCGCCGTCAAGGCGGTCGCTACCGACTGAGCCCCACGCGACGGCGGGCCGTGAGGCAGTGCTCGCTGCCGAGCGTGAACTCCCGGCACGTGCGAGGACGATCGTCGTAGATCACGCAGCCATAGCGCGTGTGCTTTCCATCGACGACATCGCCGCCTGCGAGCGCGCTGCAGCGATCGCCCTTGCGTCGGATCTCGAGGTACGTGCCGCGATCCTCGATGTAGGACGGCTGGAGCTTCACTACGGGATCACGCCGTCCTACCTCGACCGAGTGGTACGCAGCGCGGCAGCACGCGCCGCAGGTCTGACAATCGAGCGCTGCTTCGTAGCGCTCGCACGCGCCCCACGTCGGATCGATCCTCTTGCCCGCGTCGATCTGGCGACAGCGGATCGCGCCGCGCGCGTCGTAGCGCCACGCGCAGTCTCCGCACGTCCCGCTCGCGTCGCCCGCGAAGTGACCGGTGGGGTGCAGCGCGCGCGGCGCGGACACACCCGACCACAGCGACGTGAGATCGGTCGCGAACGAGGACGTCGCTCGCGCGATCTGTTCGCTCGCCGCGAGCGCTTGCTCGAGCGCCGGTGCCCACGGTGGATGGGTCACGCGGCGAAGCGCGGCGATCGCGAGCTGAACACTTGGATCGGTGCGATCCGCGAGCACGTCACCCGACAGCGTGTTCCAGAACGTCGTGCGGAACTCCGTGGTCGGCGCGAACACGACGCGCAGCCCGTGACGACCCGTCAGCACCCACTGCACGCGCAGGCACGCATGCTCGCGAAAGTCGTGATCGGGGCCCGTGTTGTCCATGCCCCAGTCGGGCGCGCGAAACGAGTCGGGCCCCTCGACGAGCGAGTGACACAGCTCGTGAAAGATCATCTGCGCGAGCGAGTCATCCGCGTCCATCCCCTCCGCGGTCGCGATCGCGAGCGTTCCACTTCCATCTGTCGTTGCATAAGCGTCTGGCGTACGGACGACTCGCAGACCGATCGCGCGTGCGGCCCCGAGCCAGACCTGCGCGAGCGGGTCCTCGTAACGCTGTGTGACTTCACGCCCCACGGCCAGCGTCTAGCATGAAAACTTGCGGTCTCGGTGGGTCACCATGAAAGTGAAACCATGAAGGGTGATATTGCGGTCGCGGGGCTCATGATCACGGCCGAGGAGTGGCAGCAGCTCGACGCTGCCTCTCGCGCCGAGGTCGTCGCCGCGATCACACATCGCGAAGATACGAACGCGAATGCGTGCGCGATCGTCGTCCCGGCGATCCTCGCAGAAGGCACGAACCCCAGCATCGAAGTGCCTGAAGCCATCGAAGAGCTGCCTTCTAGCGCCGTCTCGCTGATCGCAGAACCGTCGTAGCTCCGGCGTACCAGCGAAGTCGCTGCCCTGTCCGGAAACGGCCAGTGGCGCTCGGGTCAGCGTGGTACCTCGTATCTCGTGCTGACCGATGACGCTTGCTACGCCGCCGTGCTCGCCCGCGATCCGCGGTTCGACGGCGTGTTCTTCGTGTGCGTCTCGACGACCGGCATCTATTGTCGGCCGATCTGTCCAGCGCGCACGCCCGGACGCACGCGCGTCTCGTTTCGACAGACCGCGGCGCAGTGCGAGGCCGCCGGCTATCGCGCGTGTTTTCGCTGCCGCCCCGAGCTCGCACCGGGCAACGCGGATGTCGATGCGGTGGACGCGCTCGTGGCGAGCACCGCGCGGCGGATCAGCGAAGGCGCGCTGAACGAGGGTTCCGTCGAGGATCTCGCGCGCGAGCTCGGTGTCACCGCGCGTCACCTGCGCCGCGTGACGGAAGCTAGGCTCGGCGTATCGCCGATCGAGCTCGCGCTGTCTCGGCGATTGGGCCTCGCGAAGCAGCTGTTGCAAGACACGGCGCTGCCGATCACGCAGATCGCATTTGCCGCGGGCTTTCGCAGCGTGCGCCGGTTCAACGCGGCGTTCCTCGAGCGCATGAAAGCAGCGCCGACGACGATCCGGCGCAAGCACTCGCCCGATGCGGCCGGCGCATCGTTGCGACTCGATTACCGCGCTCCATACGATCGCGACGCGCTCCTCGCGTTCTTGCGCGCACGCGCGGTGCCTGGCGTCGAGGTCGTCGGCGATGACTATCGGCGCGTCGTACACGTCGGCGGCGTGACCGGCGTGATTCACGTCGGCTTCGATGCGCGGCGTTCCGCGCTGCGCCTCGATGTCTCGGCAGAGCTCGTGCCGCACCTGATGCCGATCGTCGCGCGCGTGCGGCGACAGTTCGATCTCGACGCGCGACCCGACGCGATCGCGCACGTGCTCGGCGCGGATCCGATCCTCGCGAAGCTCGTGCGGGGGCGGCCCGGACTGCGCCTGCCGGGCGCGTTCGATCCGTACGAGGCCGCCGTTCGCGCGCTGCTCGGGCAACAGGTCTCCGTCGCGGGCGCGACGACGCTCGCCGGGCGATTTGCCGCAGCGTTCGGCACCGCGCATCCGGGAGGCGAGGGCCTCACGACGAGGTTTCCGTCCGCCGCCGAGGTCGCGACGCAGACCGTCGATCGGATCGCGAAGCTCGGCATGCCGGGCGCGCGTGCGAACGCGATCCTCGAGCTGTCTCGCGCGGTCGCTCGGAAGCGCGTACAGCTCGACGAGGCGCACGACCTCGACGCGTTCGTCGCGACGCTCGTCGCGCTCCCGGGCATCGGTCCGTGGACCGCGCACTACCTCGCGATGCGGGCCTTGCACGTGCCCGACGCGTTTCCCGCCTCTGATCTCGGCGTGAAGAAAGCGCTCGATGCATCTCCGCGCGAGTGCGAGCAGCACGCGGTCGCGTGGAGACCGTACCGCTCGTACGCCGTGATGCACCTGTGGACCAGCCTGGGAGATTCGACACATGACGACGACAGCGACGACCGCCCCACTTCTCATGAAGACGATCGCGAGCCCGGTCGGCGAGCTGCGCCTGTTCGCGCGCGGCGACGCGTTGACCGGCGTGTACGCGGGAATGCAAACGCCGCCGGAGGCCCGCGCGCACAAAGCGAAGATCCTGGATCGCGCGGCCGCGCAGCTCGCCGCGTACTTCGCGGGTGAGCTCACCACGTTCGATCTTCCGCTCGCACCCGACGGAACGGAGTTCCAGCACGAGGTGTGGATGCTCTTGCGCGCGATTCCGTTCGGCGAGACGCGCTCGTACGGACAGCTCGCGGCAAAGCTCGGACGACCGACCGCGAGCCGTGCCGTCGGAGCCGCGAACGGTCGCAATCCGCTCGGCATCATCGTGCCGTGTCATCGCGTGATCGGCGCGAGCGGAGACCTCACCGGATATGCGGGCGGTCTCGCGATGAAGAAGTGGCTGCTCGCGCACGAGCAGCGCCAGCAGTCGTTGCTCTCGTAGCGGCGTGCTAGCGTGCCTCGGTGGCTGGTTGGACCCTGTACGTGATCCTCGGCGCGGGTCTCGCGTGGCTCACGAGCCGCAACCTGATCCGCAAGGCGAGGACGAATGCATCGGCCGACGCTGCGGGCCTTCGCCCGGTCGGCGATCTCACGCACCTGCCGCAAGCACTGCAGAAGACCGCGCTGTGGGCGCTAGCCGATGGTGGCTTCGAGAGCCGCATGCTGTACGGCATCGTGTCGCGCAACGCGCACGACGTGGATGTCACCGCGTTCGATCTGGCGACGCTGCGCGAGAAGCGCGGCGAGTGGGCCTGGCTTCCCGTCGACAAGCCGTTTCGCATCGGCGGTGTTGTCAGCATCGTCACGTGCGAGATCGATCGCGCGTTCCCGCATCTTCTCCTGAAGCGCGTCGGCGCCGGCGACGATCTTCCGCAGGACGAGATGATCGAGCGCGCGCTCGACGTCGCGAAGGCCGCGCGCATCGGGCTCGGCATGGGGAGCTCGTATCCCGCCGAGCTCCCGAAGACGCTCGGCGCGGAGCGCTTGGCGGCGCCCGCGCTCCCCGACGGATGGCGCGCGTACGGCGACGCAGAGCTGCTCGCGACGCTCCTCGGCTCGGGGTTCGCGGCGACGCTCGAGCAAGCGGGACGCCGCGATCTCGTCATCGAGATGATCGCGTCGCTCGTGATCGTCTATCCCGCGATGCGCGATGTCGTCGGCGCAGACGCGGTCGCCGATCTGACCACGACCGCGCTCGCACTCACCGACGGCGTGCTCGCGTCCTCGCCCGCGCTGTCGCCGCGCGGTGTCGAGAAGACCACAGCGGACTAGCTCACTGCGGTAGCGTGCGCGCGTACCACGCCTGGACCTCGCTCGCGGACAGCGCGCGGCTCCACATCGCGACATCGTCGACGAGCCCGTCGAGCGATCGGCCACCGCCCGGCAAGCAGCCGATCGACACCGGCGGCGGTGCGCCCGTCGGACCGCGCACCGATGTCGCGTCGTCGGGCGCGTGCGCTTTGAACGCGCCGTCGAGATAGATCGACACGCGCTCGTCGCGCGGCTTCTGGCCGTCGAACGTGACCGTCACGAGTCGCCAGCCCATGCCGAACGTATCGCCCGTGTGCTCGAAGCGATTGTCCTCGGTATCCACGTCGACCCACAGGTGATAGTCGGCGCCGCCGTTCTTGGTCAGGTACAGCGCGAACGCGGCGTCCTGACCGAATGCGGTGCGCTTCGAGATGAGGCCTTCGTCGTCGCACGTGCAGTTCGGCTTGATCCACGCCGACACCGTGAACGCCGCGCCTGGGCGCATACGCGGCGAGTCCGGAACCTGAATGCAGCCGTTCGTCGTACGTGCGGTGCGTCCGCGCAGCGTGTCGTCCTCCAGCACCGCGCTGCCCATCGGCGCGCCGTTGTCGTCGCCACCGCAGCTATCGAGGACGCCGCCGGACCAATCGGCCTCGTCCATCTTCCACCAACCTTCGCAGCCGACCATGAGCGTGTCGCCCATGTCGTCGGGCACATCACCAGTCGGCGCATCGATCTCGCTCGACGTGAACCGACCGCCGTCATAACGACATGCCCAGAGTGCAGACCCGAAGGCGGAGACGATAGCGAGGCAGAGGAGCGTGCGCATCAGAAGGGGACCCGTACGAGGATATTCGCACCCTCGGGGGCGACAGTGACAGCGACATCGGTCGAGGGCGTCCGGCCCGTGATCCACGCGACGGTCGCCGCGAGCGCGCCCGCAGCGGCGACACCGAAGCCGATGTTCGCGACGAGCGCGCGCGTGTCGCGACGCTCGAGGAGCTCGTTCGCTCGATCTGCCATCGCGCATGCCGCGCCGAGGTCGGGACACAACGCGTACGCGTCGCGGTCGAGGCTGCGCGCCGTGACGCTGCCAAAGAAGCCAACCCCGAGGCCGGCGATTCCGACGGCGCCGAACGCGAGGACCATGCCTCGATGCGTGTTCCCTCGCGCGCGCGGCGAGCGTGCATCGTTTGGCGGCGTCGTCGTCGCGCCGATGGTCCCGCCGATCGTCGCTTCGGGTTCGAGGACCGGCACCGTCACGGTGGACGAGTCACGCTCCTTCCCGACCTCGATGCTCTGCGACCAGGACTTTCGGCCCGGGGCGCGCGCCACGACAAGGTGCGTTCCTCCGTCGACGGGGATCGCGCGGCCGAACAGCGCGGCGTCGAGCGGCGAGCCGTCGCGGGAGACCACGAGTCCGTCGATCTTGCTCGCGTCGGGTAGCTCGATCGTCATGTACGAGAGCTTCGCTTGCACCGCGGCCGAGCGCTCCGTGGCGACGCGCTGCTTCACCGGATCCTTCACGCGTGTGAGCGCCTCGCGAAACGCGATCCACGCCGACGCGTAGCGCTGGCGCTTCTCCTCGCACAGCCCGAGGTTGATGAGCGTGCCGGCGCGCGCTTCGAGGCGATTGGACGCGGCGAACGCATCGCACGCTTTCTCGTACTGACCGGCGGCCATGTGCTTCTCGCCCTCGACGAACAGCGTCTCCGCTTCCACGCTCTGCGCTCGGGCGGAGGGGGCGAGGGCGACGCTAATCGCCGCGATTGATAACAGGTGACGAGACATTCGAGGGGGTGCGTGGTGGATCGGACTTGGACGGTCGTGGCTTCGGCGGCTTGGGACGCGCCGGCTCGGGGGGCGGAGGTGGTGGCGGCTCGATTGGTTCTACAGCGGTTTCGACGGGAGGTGGCGGTGGTGGCGTCACAGCCGCATCGGGAATCGCGACCGCGGGCCCGATCGCGTTCACCTCGTCGCGGGCTCCCGTGCTCGTGCTGCGCGTCGCGATCACCACCGCGATGCCTGCTGCCACGACGCTGACGGCGACACCGCCGATCACCCATCCCCGACGAGACGGGCGCGACGGTGCAGGTGCCGGGTCGTACGTGACCACGACCTCGGAGGTCGGCTCGAACCCGCCGCCCGACGACAAGAGCGACTCGACCTTCGCGAGCGTGGCGCGCAGCTCCGCGGCCGACGGGTAGCGCGCCTCGGGCTGCTTCTCGAGGCAGCGCATGATGACGGTCTCGAGCTCGCGCGGAACGTCGCGTACGAGCTGCGACGGCCTCGGCGGTACGTCGCGAGCGTGCGCGATGATCACGTCCCCCGGGCCTTCGCCGACGAACGGCGGGCGCCCCGTGACCATCACGAACATCATCACACCGAGCGAGTAGATGTCGCTGCGGTGATCGATGGGCGTGGCGCGGCATTGCTCCGGTGACATGTACGTGGGCGTGCCGACGAGCGCGCCGGTCTGCGTCTTGAAGTGCGTGTCGTGCTGCGTGAGCTTGGCGATACCGAAATCGAGGATCTTCGTGCGCTCGCCGCCCGTGACCGCGGGATCTCCGACGAGGAACACGTTGTCGGGCTTGAGATCGCGATGGATGACGCCCTTGTCGTGAACACTCGCGAGCGTCGACGCGATCTGTTTCGCGAGGCGAACGGTGTCGACGGGCGTGAGCCGGCCGAGGCGCCGCAGGCGTTGGGAGAGCTCCTCGCCATCGAGCAGCTCCATCACGATGTACGCTTGCTCGCCTTCGCTGCCGTAGTCGTAGATCTGGATGATGCCGGGGTCGGCGACGGCGGCGACCGCGCGCGCTTCGTTGAAGAACCGCTCGACGGTGCTCGCGTTCCTGGTGAACGCGGGCAGCAGGAACTTGATCGCGGCGCGCCGCCCGATCATGTGGTGCTCCGCTTCCCACACCTCGCCCATTCCTCCCTCGCCGATCTTGCGAACCAGCTGGTAGGCGCCAATGCTGGTGGCCCTCACGGCTCCCGCGGTCGACATCCCGCGGACATCGTACCTCTAATTCGCCGTGAGATACCGACGACGCTTCAACCAGCCGTCCGCGCGCGCAGGGTAGTGAACAGCGCCCACGTCGTCATGCCACGTATCGTGCGCGATCGGTGCGTGGCCGCGCTTTGTGTAGTCCGAGACCTTCGGGCACGGATTCGCCGGCGCGAGGCCCGAGGTGGCGCAGACCTCGACCGAGACGATCGCTGCGGGCTGCGCCGGCAGCGTGAGCGACGTGCGCTCGGCGATCGCGAGCAGCGCATCACGCGCGAGTGGCGCGGCTGCATCCATGCCGACGATGCCTTGCGTGGGCACGCCGTCGAACGTGCCGGCCCACGTTCCGACGATGACCTCGCTCGTCGCTGCGACGGCCCACGTGTCCGCGAAGCCGCGAGCGGTGCCCGTCTTCGCGGAGACGCGGAACGGCAGATCGAACGGCAACTCCATGCCAAAGCCGGGACGGCGCGCCTCCGGATCCGCGAGCATGTCCATCACGAGCCATGACGTCTCGGGTGAGTACACGCGTCGCTCGGGCACGCGCATCGGCGACCAGCGCTGTCCCGTCGACGTGACGGTCTGCACGACACCGCGCGGTGTTCCGACGAAGCCCTCCTTCACGAGGAAGCCATAGCCGGCGGTGAGATCGAGCAAGCGGACCTTGGCCGCGCCGAGCGCGAGACGCAGGCCGTAGTCCTCGGGTGCACCGTCGAGCGCGGCCACGCCGGCCTTCTTGAGCGACGACATCACCGACGACACGCCGACCTTCTCGAGCACGTCGATCGCGGCGAAGTTGTACGAGCTCGCGAGCGCTTCGCGATAGCGAACGGGTCCGTGCTCGGTGCCCGCTGTGGGCGCGAAGTAGTTCTCGCTCGTGTCGCGCACGTCCCACGCGATCGTGAACGGCGAGTCGCCGCGCTCGATCGCCGTCGCGTACACGAACGGCTTGAGCGCGCTGCCCGGATGCCGGCGACGCGTCGTGATGTTGATCTGCCCGCCAGGCCCATCCCACGCCACGGAGCCGACCATCGCGCGGACCTCGCTCGTCTTCGTGTCGAGGACGACGACGCCAGCCTGATCGAGGTTTCTTCGTCGCAGCTGCGCGACCTGCTCGCGGACGCGCGCCGCGATGTTGTGTTGCAGCTGCAGATCGAGCGTGGTCTTCACGGTGCCACCTGCGCGGCGCACGTCGGGTGGCAGTTGCTCGAGCACCCAGCGCGCGAAGTGCGGCGCGTGATTCTGCGGGACGAACTCGCCGACGGCCACGCGCGTCGCGGTGATCGCGTCGACGCGTCCCCGATCGATCACACCGCGCTCGACGAGCATCGCGAGCACGCGATCGCGACGGCGCATCGCTCGCTCGAGGTTCTTCAGCGGGTCATAGCCCGTCGGTGCGCGCGGCAGGACGGCGAGCAGCGACGCCTCGGCATCCGACAGCGCGCCGGGCGGCTTGCCGAAGTACAGCTGCGATGCCGCGGCGAAGCCATACGCGCCGTTGCCGAAGTACGCGCGGTTCATCCACTGCTCGAGGATGGTGCGCTTGTCGACCGCGCGCTCGATGCGCAACGCGAGCAGCGACTCGCGAAGCTTCGCGGACATCGATCGCGCTTCGCTCGCCGTCTCGAGCATGCGCGCGAGCTGCATCGTCAGCGTGGAGCCACCGAAGCGTCCGCCTCGCAGGTTCAGCCACACCGCGCGCGCGACGCCGCGACCGTCGACGCCATCGTGCTCCCAGAAGTTCTGGTCCTCGGACTCGAGGACGGCGGAGACGGCGATCGCGGGGATCGCGGAGAGCTTCGTCCAGTGCGTGCGATCGGCGCCCGCGGCTCGAACCGTCGCGATCTGTTGGCCGCGGATGTCGACGAGGACGAGCGGCTCGGTCGTGGCGACGAGCTCGCCGGGATCGTAGGGCCAGACGTGCACCAGCACGATCGCGAGCTGGATCAGAACGACCATGGGCAAGAGCGCCGCGACGAGCGCCCACCGGCCATAGCGCCACACTGAACGTAGAGGCCGCATCACTTGGCGATCGTCACGGTGGTCATGCCCGTGCGGCCGCGCACGTCGGGGAAGTACATCGCCTCGACGGTCGCGGGCAGGACCGAGAACGTGCCGTCGATCGTCGCGCGCGCCTGATACGTCAGCGTGTACGTGCCGCGGTACATGTTATCGGCGAACCACAGCATGCGGTCGTCGCGCATCTCCTGGTGGTCCCACGCCTGACTGGCAGTGCTACCGGTGCCCGACGCGAGCTTCGGGTTCAGGATCTCGAAGCCCGCGGGGATGGGATCCACCATCGCGACCCACTTGCGCGTCGCGTCCGCGGTGACCGAGAGCTCCACGCGAACGATCTCGCCGGCCTTGAACGACGTCTTCTCGACGCCCTTGTCGTCGGTGTACTTGCGCGTGATGGCGAAACCGTTCGACATCGCGGCGCCCGGATCGACACGCGCCTCGACGACGCGCACGCTGATCACGCCGCCGTTGTCGGTGGTGACGGCGATGTCGTCGCCCGACGTGCTGCCGAGCGGCACCTTGACGCTCGTGACCTGCGCGCCGGTGATCTTCTGTTTCATCACGCGCTTGCCACCCACGGTGACCGTCGCGGTCGTCGACCCGGTCGCGCCGCGGCGACCATACTCGGCGAGCGCGACGAGGCTCCACAGGTTCTCCTGCGTCGACACCCACGTGCCGACCTTGGTGCGCTCGCTCTTGAGTCCTTGCACGAGCGGTCCGATCAGCTCGGAGGTCGGGTTCACCTCGAGGAGCGCGCCGAGCGTCATCGCCGTCGCGCGCACGTCGGACGTCATGTACATCTCGTACTCCTCGCCGGCGAAGCTCTCGCGAACGATCGCCTTGCCGTCCTTGATCGTGATGTTCGACGCGATCACCTTCTGCATCTCGTCGATCTGCGCTTTGTCTGCCTTGCCGAGGTACAGCGCGCGCAACAGGAACGCCTGGCCCCACTTCGGCAGTCCCGTGCGGATCGCGTAGAGACGGGCGTTCAGCGACGCGTCCGGCTTTCCACGCAGCGCCATCACGTACGCGGACATCGCGAGCGTCGCGCCTTGGCCGTTCGGCTCGAGCGCGCCGCCCTGGTTGGCCCACGACGACAGCGCCGCGATGCCGCGATCGAACACCTCGGCGGGGACGTTCTCGCCCGCCTTCTGCGCGACGGTCAGGCCCCACAGCGCGTACGCGGTGAGGTGCGGATACGTCTGCGACTGCGGCCACAGCGAGAACTGACCATCCGCTTGTTGGTGGCGGATGACCTTGGCGGTACCCGCGCGGATGAAGCGCGACGCTTGCGTGCCCGCGAGCGTTGGATCGTGGAGCGTGCTCGCGAGATCGCGCGCCGCGACGAGCGGGATGAAGCGCGACATCGTCTGCTCGAGGCAGCCGTACGGGTACTCGACGAGCGCGCGCAAGCTCGGCGCGAGGTCACCGACGCCAGACTTGTCGACGGTGATCTGGAGATAGCTCTCCTTCTTCAGCACGTCGCCGTTGGCGCCGATCGCTCCGGTCCACGAGCCATTCGCGGCGAGGGTTTGCTCGGTGAGGAGGCGATTGTCGTAGATGCGCGGGCGACCGATCGGCAGCGTCACGCGCACCGCGTCGGACTCCGTGCCCATCGCGATGGAGAACTCGAACGAGGCGGACGCGCTCTCGGCTGCTTTCGCCGCGAAGCGAACGCGTGCTTGTCCGTTCGCCGGCACCTGCACCGTCTGGCGCGTCGAGGTCAGCGTCGCACCGGACGACTTCGCGACGATCGTCGCGGCGCCGGCCGTGGCGGTGCGGTTGTGAACGACGATGCCGACGGACGCGGCGTCACCCGGGCGCAAGAAGCGCGGCAGGACCGGCGCGGCCATGAGCGGCTTGTTCACGGTCAGGCGCGTCTCGCCGGCACCGAACTGATCGCCGATGTCGGCGGCGACAGCCATCAAGCGGAACGCGGTGAGGTTGTCCGGCGCGGTGAACGTGAACGCGATCTCGCCCTTCTCGTCGGTGACGAGCATCGGCGCCCAGTACGCGCTCGACACGAACTTGCTGCGCACGCGCTGGCCGTCGCCGCCGCTGCCGCCGTCGCCACCTTCGTCCGGATCGCCGGACTCGGGATCTGCGAGGCGCGCGACGCGGTTCCAGTTGGTGCCGGAGTCCACGCCGAGGCCGTACGACGCGTAGAACGTCTTCATCGGGTTCGGCGTGACGTACGAGATGAGCTGGAGCACGCCCTCGTCGGCGGCGGACAGCGAGACCTCGGCCTTCACCGCCGCGCCCGCTTTGGTGACCTTGATGGTACCGGTCACCTTGTCGCCGGGGCGAACCGTGGGGCGATCGAGCGAGACCGTGACGTCGAGCTGCTTGTGCTCGCTCGCGACCTTCAGCTCGACGATGCCCATCTTGAACTGCGGGCGATGCTTGTCGCCATCGCCGCTGCGGCCGGAGACCAGCGCGACGCTCGCGAACACGTTCGGCGCCCACGCGTCTTGGATCGGAATCTCGACGCCCTCGGTCGCCGATGCGAGGCGCTTCACCTTCGCGTCGATGATGCCGTCACGCTCGATCGTGATCAGCGCCATCGGGTTGTGGAGGTTTGCCTGCGCGACGAGCCTCGCCGTATCGCCGACCTTGTACGACGGCTTGCTCGCGACGAGCGTCATGCGTGCACCTTCGTCGCCGCTCCAGAACGCATCGCCTTTGCCGATGACCCAGATGCCGCTCGCGGCGGACACGTCGTTGCCACGATCGTCCTTCGTCGCGATGCGAACGACGTACTCGCCCGGCTCCGTCGGATAGATGCGCTCGGTGTGCGAACCGGCGCCTGCGATCGTGACCTCGCGCTCGAGCGAGAGCTTGTCCTTGGTGTCGCAGCGCATGGACGAGCGCGAGCCGCTGTTCTCCCACCGGCAGTCGCGATCGACCTTGGTGAATGTCAGCTTCGCCTTCACCTCCTTGCGCGAGCCATCGGGCGCGAGCGCGACGAGGTTCACGCCGAACGGCATGCCCACGGCCTGCACGTACTCGTTCGCGTGCACGCCGAGATAGAGCGACGTCTTGTGCGCGGTGACGATCGCGCTCTTGCCCATCGTCTGATCGGCGCTGTCGGTGACGTTCGCAGTGAGGATGTAATCGACGGGGCCATCGAACGTGGTGGCGGAGTCGCGCGCCGCGATCTGCAGCTTGCCCTGCGCGTTGGTGGTGCCTTTGCCGTCGGAGATGAACTCGCCGTAGTCGCCACAGCCATAGCGACCGTACGAGCAGTCGTCGTACCACCAGTACGAGAACGGGTTCGCGCTGAACGAGTACTGCTCCCAGCCCGCGAACTTCACGGGGTGGGCGCGCTTGCGCAGGCTCCACTCGACCTTGCCACCCGCGACGGGCGCGCCGAAGAGGTACTTCGCGTCGAGATCGAACGTGAGGCGCGCACCCGGCCGCGGATCCTTCTGGCCCGCCTTCACGCCGACCTCGAACGTCGCGGAGCGGAACTCCTCGACGGAGAACTTCTCGCGGAACACTTGGTCGCCGACGGTCGCGCTCACGTAGTAGTCGCCGAGCACGGCTTCTTCGCCGAGCTGCATGTCGAACGCGAAGCCGCCGAACTGCGAGAGCTTCGTCGTCTTCGACAGCGCGACCTGACCGCGGCTGTCCTGCACTTCGATCGCGACCTTCGACTTCTTGGGCACGCGCGGCGGCAACCCGTTCGCGACTTCGCGCGCGATGCCCTTGAAGTGAACGCTCTCGCCCGGGCGATAGAGACCGCGATCGCTCTGGATGAAGCCGCGGATCTTAACGGCGCCGCCCGCGCGGTCCTCGGGGAGCGAGAAGTTCCAGATCTGGATTCCGTTCGCCCAGTTTCCGTCGACGATCGCGGTGTCCGCGCCGTTCTCGACGACGGCGATCATGCGCTGGCTGCGATAGCTGTCCCAGTCGTCCATCTCCTCGTCGGTCGTGGTGCTGCCGGCCTTCTGCGCCTTCATGATCGCGGAGCCCGGGACCTTCACGATGCCGTCGGCGTTCGTGGTGTCCGTGTGCACCGCCTTGCCTTGCGGCGTGTACACGGTGACCTTCGCGTTCGCGATCGGTGCGCCCGTCGACAGCGACGTGACCCACACGAGTCCGCTCGACGTTCCGGTCTTGACGAGGACGCCCATGTCCGTGACGTTCGCGAGCACGCGGTTGCGGCGCGGCGTGAGCCACATGCGATGTGGATCGGGAACGACGTCGCTCGACGTCACCTCGGCGAGGAACACGCCGCGCGCACCTGCTTGGCCGGCGCAGCTCTTGCCGAGCTCGAGATCGGTCAGCACCCACTTGTTCTTCGCTGCCGTCTTGAAGCTCTGCTTCTTTCCCTTCGCCGCGAGCTTGCTCCAGTCGATCGGCTGGTCACCGTTGCCGCCCCACGGGTCGTAGTTCATGTCCGTGGTCAGCACCTGCACGAGCTTGTCGCGCGGGACTCGCGCGCACTCGAGCTGGAACGTGCTCACGTTGCGCGACCACAGCGGATAGCCCTTCGCGCTCGCCTCGAGCGCGAAGATGCCGCGCTCCATCGAGAGGCGCGGTGCGGCGTCGCCGGTGCGGAACCCGTGCGTGATCGTGGTGGGCAGCTTCTGACCGAAGATGTCGACGAGCCCTTTCACGTCGATCTCGTAGTCGGTCGTGACCTCGAGGTTCGCGGTGACTCGATACTCCTTGCCGTCGCCCGACAGGTATCCCTGATCGAGGCCGCGGATCGCCGGCTTGCTGTGCACCGCCTTGCGCACGTTCTCGAGGGCGACGGGCGTCGTGAAGGAGAACGACATCACGACCTCGTCGGCGCCGATATCGTTGCCGCTCGGCGTGATCTTCGTGACCGCGAGCATCGGACGCGCGCGCACGGCGAGCGAGTACGGCTTGTCGAGCGCAGCGTTTCCTCCGGCGCCCGCGAGTCCTTCGCACGTGACCGTGTACGCACCACCGGCTTCGAGCTTCTCCGCTGGTGCGAGCGAGATGTTTGCCGACGCGTCCGCGGTGACCCTCGGCGGCGAGAGCGCGATCGTGTTGCCGCCGCTCGCGACGATCTTGCAGTGCTTCGCGACGTCCGCGGCGATCACCGGCTGATTGAACGAGAGTGGTAGCTCGCCATCGGGTGCGAGCGCCATCGAGTCCACGCCCCACA
Source organism: Pseudomonadota bacterium (assembly GCA_023428295.1). Lineage (GTDB taxonomy): Bacteria > Myxococcota_A > Polyangia > Haliangiales > Haliangiaceae > JABFXX01. The sequence goes on along the minus strand of JAEYYV010000201.1, from coordinate 24,459 downwards.
CGCCCTCGACAACGAGAGGACGATGCACGAACGCGAACTCGAAGCCGTGCGTGCGCGCCGCGAGCTCGCCTCGCAGCGCGACCTTGTAGCGCGTGCTCGGCGCCATGCCTTCGCCGGGTTCGATCGCGAGCGTCTGACGATCCTGCCAGTAGCCCTTCCACGGCACGCTCGGAGTGATCGTCACGGCGCTCGGATCGGCGGGCTTGCCGACCATCGCCTCCTCGACGACGGGCTTGTCGAACTTGATCTCGACCGGCTCGGCTTTATCGATGGCGCCCTGCGGCCCGTACGACATCACCTGGAGATCGGTCGTTGGTTGCTGACCGCCACCACAGGCCATCAGCAGAGAGGACGCGAGACACGCAAAGCGCATGGTGCGCGCGACTGCACCCGGGATGCCCGCGCACGCACGAACGATTGCGCCCGGTTAGCGAGTACGTGTCCACCGCCCCACAAAAGCGAGACACAAAAGTGGGCCGACTACGCGGCCTGCGTGGTTTGTTGGCTCGCAGATCGCCGTCGGGCCTCTCGTCCCCTGGCCACGGCAGCAGGTGGCGCGTCGAGTGGCTATCGCCCGGTCGAACCACTGCGATCGCGCGGAGTTCGGCGCGGATCGTCAGGTCCTCCGCGTGGCCCGGTGGTTGCCTGATGCAGCGGTCATGCTGTCCACCAAGCTCCGCCCGTTGCTGTTCGTTTTCGCACTGCAACCGATCCTCGCGTGCGCCACCGACGAGATCGACGAGGTCGAGGAGCAGGGTGGGTACGACGGTGGAGGCAAAGCCGACGGCGTCTCGAGCACCAGCCCGACGCGCGTGGTGGATGCACCGTTCTACTTCTCGGTGCCCAAGACGTCGGTCGACGAGCCGCTCGAGCGCAACAAGTATCCCTATCCGACCTTGTGGAATCCGAGCACGGAAGGTGACGAGGTCGGACTGCGCGTGATCGCGATCAAGCAAGGCACGACGGTCGCGAGCAAGCAGAGCGCGCGGCGCGAGATGGCGAAGAAGCTGGCGACCGCGGGCGTGCTCAAGGATGGCGACATCGTGCTCACGTTCCGCCCGCACTTGGCGAACACGATGGCGTACCCGCACATCCAGATGGGAACCACGCACGCGGGTCTCGTCTATACGAAGGACGGCGCGGCGTACAACATCGACTCGCCGCTCGACAGCCAGTACGTCGGCCAGTTCGACACGTCGCACTACGCGGGCAACGGTGGGGACGACGCGGGCACGGACGCGCTGCACGTCGTGCGACCGCGCATCAGCGACGAGCGTCGTGTGCAGCTGCGCGACTGGGTCACGAAGCTGAAGTCGGGCCTCCCGCGAATCAATGGCCAGCGCACGCAGATCAAGTTCCAGAGCGACTACCTGGTCCCGAGCTTTGTCAGCGCCGGCAAGACCACGCGGCAGACGGTGACCACGCTCGGCAAGATCATCCTCGAGGTCGACACGACCACGAAGCAGCCGATGTACTGCTCGGAGTTCGCGTGGCACATGCTCGCGCTCTCCGCGTGCACCGCCGAGGAGATCCGCAGTGCCGGGCCCGAAGGCGCGTCATGTGTCGACGACGTGTTCGAGCCGATGTCGCTCGTCGCCGAGACGGAAGGGCAGGTCGGGTTGGCGGAAGGGCCGCTGCTCGCGCTGATGAAGTTGCCGGCGGAGAATCGCGCGGCGCTCGTCGGCAAGATCTTCCAGACCGGAAACGCGAGCGGACTCTCGAGCGGTCACCGCGCGGTGGCCGAGCAGGTCGAGCCGATGATGGGGCCGCTCTCGCAGATCTTCGGTGCACGTGCAGCTGGAGCGCCCCTCGCGGCGACGGCCGAAGGCGCGAGCATGCTGAACGCGCAGGTGCCGGACAACTACTCGCCGACCGCGTTCCTGGTCGCCGCGATGGGCGAGCGCGCGAACCGCGCGATGGACTACGTGGTCACGGTCGCGTTCGTGGACGGTGCGGGCTACCAAAAAGCCCAGACGCTGTCGCATAACCCCGTGCCCTGACTCGCTTGTGACTCGCTTCGGGGCCGACACCGGTCCCGGCCGTTGCGTAGTCCTCTATAGATCGATCCGGCCGTCCGAGCGTGTAACGTCGGACGGCCGATGTCGCGTTGGGCTCTTGCTGCGTTCGTGCTCGTGATCAGTGCCTCGGCGCACGCGGCGGGCAATTGGCGATCGCTCGGCATGTACCCGACGAGCACCGGTGCGAGCGGCCTGTCTGCGCCGATGCCGATGGTCGAGAGCAAGATCACCATCGTCGTGCGTGGCGCGATCGTGGAAGCGACCGTCACGCAGGCGTTCGTCAACAAGAGCGATCGCGCGACCGAGGCGACCTACATCTTTCCGTTGCCGCACGACGCGGCGGTCAGCGCGATGTCGATCGCGGTCGGTACCAAGACGATCCACGGTGCGATCGAGAGGCGCGCAGATGCGCAGCGCCGCTACGAAGCCGCCGTGCGCGCGGGCGTGATGGCCGCGACGACAGAGCAAGAGCGCGCGGACGTGTTCACGCAGACGATCGCCGCGATTCCTGCGAAGGGACGCATCGAGGTGACGTTGCGCTTCGATGCAACCGCGAGCTTTGCCGACGGTGCCTGGTCTCTCGCGCTGCCGATGGTGGTCGCGCCGCGCTTCGTGCCCGGCACGGCGAGCGGCCGCGGTACGACGGGAAGCGGGCGCTCGCCGGATACGGATCGCGCGCCAGATGCGTCGCGCATCACGCCCGGTGCATCGCCCGGTGGTGGTGGACCGACGAGCGTGTCGCTGACGTTCGCCGACCCGGTGACGGACGTGTCGAGCTCGACGCACGATCTGCGCGCCACGAAGACCGGCTTCGCGTTCGTCGACAAGGTGACGGATCACGACGCGGTGGTTCGCTGGCGATCCACGACGCCCGCGGTCGGTTGGATCGAGCAAGCGCAGAACGGAGGCTTCGCGGCGGTCGTGGTGCAAGCGCCCGATGCGCCCGCGAAGCGAAGCGCACTCCGCGCGATGCTCGTTCTCGATCGCGCGGCGACGATGAAGGGCGATGCCACGGCGACGACGCAGCCGTTCGTGCGCGCGTGGTTCGGCAAGCTTCGCTCCGACGATCGCGTCGCTCTGCACGGCACGAGGGGGTGGGCGCCGGCGGAGACGCTGAAGGCGATCGAGGCGGTGTGGCGACAGCCGGGTGGGCCGTTCGATCTCACGCGCACGCTGTTGGCCGCGAAGCCCGAGGGAGCGCCACTCGTCCTCGTCACCGACGGGCTCGTCGCCGACGACGACGCTGCGATCCAGGCGGCGAAGAAGCTCGGCGTTCCGATCCATGTCATCGGTGTGGGGCCCGCACCCGCGCGCGGTTTGCTCGTCCGCATCGCTGGCATCTCGGGTGGCACGGTTCGCTTCGTGGTACCCGCCGATGACCTCGCGCTCGTCGCGACGCAGCTCGCGGCAGATCTCGCTGCGCAGCCCGCTCCACTCGCTGTCAATTGGGGAACGCTGTCCGTGACCGAGGTTGTCCCCGCATCGCTACCGCGCCTCGGTGCAGGGCAAGCGACGATCGTCGTGGCGAAGGTTCGTCAGACACACGCGGCATCGCCCACGGCGAACGTTCGCGTGCGCGGCGAGCTGTTCGCGATCGAGACGCTCGCGCCCGCTCGGCCTCTCGACGGCGCGCTCACTGCGGCAGGCTCGCTCGCGCGCCGCTGGGCAAAGCTGCGCCTCGATGACCTGCTCGTCGGCAAGCACGACGCCGCTGCCGTGACGGCGCACGCACTGACGTACGGCCTCGTGTCGCCGTACACCACGCTCGTCGCGATCGGTTCCGACATCGTGATCGAAGGTGGCGTGAAGCACAGCGTCGCCGTTCCCGTGTCGGTTCCCGCCGGCATGCACTGGGTGCACGTCAAGCAAGAGACGACCGTGGCCACGACGGACAAGCTCGAGTACTCGGGACGCGACGCGCCCGAGGCAAAGCCGTCGACCAAGCAGTCCGAGACGATCGCTCGCCCCGAAGAATCGCAGCGCGGCGACGCGCCGAAGAAGCTGAAGAAAGCGATGCCGGACACGGACGATGCCGACGAGGAAGACGTTCGCGATGTAGACGGTGTCGACATCGCGACGTCAGCACCAGCGTCCGGGACCTCGCTGGACGAGAGGGCGGACGCAGAGACCGTGCTGCACGCGCGGGCGGCAGATCGCGGGTTCCGTCTCGCGCTGTTCGGCGGCGGTGGGCTCGCGATCCAAGGATCCGACAGGTCGCCTCTGTTCGCGCTCGGCCTTCGCTTCGACGTTGGTCGCACGCGCAACCTGTTCGGCCTCGAGGGCTCGCTGCTCGGCATCTCTGCCGACGACGGCCTCGACGTGCAGGGCCGCATGCTGCTCTCGTACTCGCGCCTCGGAGTGCTGACAGGCATGCGCTCACCGTTCGTCGAGATCGGTGCGGGCCTCGGCGTTCACACGGGGGCCGGTGTCGGCCCGGCGTGGTCACTCTCGCTGCGCGTGCGCATCGTGCCGCGCTTCAGCGGATCTCTCCGCTATGACGGCGCGCGTCTGCGCCGTGACTCGGTCGACCCGAGCACGACGCAGACGACAGCAACCGTGGGTGTCGAGGCAGCGTTCTAGCTCACCACATCGCGGTGTAGCCGACGTTCACCTGCAGCGCGTTCGTCAGCGCCACGACCGTGACGTCATCTTCCGTCATCTGGTTGTGGGTGATGTACTGGTACTGCAGCGACGGCGTCAGGACGCCCGAGCGACCGACGAGGAAGTTCGCGCCGATGCGCGGAGCAACCGCGAGGCCGGCGCCGAGGCGCTGCTCGTACGCCGCGCCGATGCCCATACCGAGGAAGCCGAACACCGAGCGGTTGAACGGAATGTGGTAGCTGGGCTCGATCACCGCCGACCACATCGTGCCGTCCTCATCGCCGGCCTTGATGTTCGACATGCTGACGATGGCCGACAGCTCGAGGTTGTCCGCGACGAACCAACCGATCTGCGGAGCGACCGTGATGTTGCGGAAGTTCGACGACAGCATCAGACCGGCCGAGCCACCGAGCTCGAGCACGCCTGCGCGGCCGTAGCCGACCTGGCCGCCGATACCGGCCTGCTGCACGACGTTGCCCGGGGGAAGGCTGACGCCCGGCGACGCGACCGGCGGGGCCGGATCCGAGTCCGACTGCGACGGCGGGAGCTGCGACGGGTTCGTCGGCGCTGCCGTAGAGTCCGGCGTTCCCTCGACGTCGTCATCGGCAATCGCCGTGGACGCACCGAGCATCAACACTGCTGCAAAGATAGTCTTCGAGATCGTACGCATGAGAATTTCTCCCTCTCCGCATGTGCGGCGTTTCTGGTGCGCAAGAGGCGAGAGCCGCTTGCCGCGATTTCGGATAGAGCAACCGAAGTGCCAGCAGCCAAGTCCGCGATGATCGGAGAAAGCGCCGTGCGTAACGAATCCGCCTAGCAGTTCGTTCGAGCGGGCACGTCGCAGCTGCGTCGTATTCGCACGTCACTTCGTGTCGGAGGCATTCACCGAGTGCGATTCTCCGACGAGGATCAACGCCTAGATCGTGCGCTAGATCGTGCGCTAGATCGTGCGCTTCGCGCACTCGGAGCGATCGCCGTGCAGCGAGGGACAGTGGCGCTGCGCGTGCAGTACGCGACAGGTACGACTCCAGTTTCGACTCGCGCAGCTTGCCGCGAGAGCGCGAGTCGGCCGCCGACATCTCTGGTGTCGGCGGTTTTTTTTTTGTTTGCGCACGTAGTAGCGTCGGTGCGTGCGAAAGATCCGACTCGTCGTCGAGTACGACGGGACCACACTGTCGGGGTGGCAGCGGCAAGCGAATGCGCCGACCGTGCAACAGCACCTCGAGGAGGTGCTCGCGCAGATCCTCCAACACGACGTGACGGTCGCCGGTGCATCTCGCACCGATGCTGGTGTGCACGCGCGCGGTCAGGTCGCAGCGTTCGAGACCGAGCGCTCCATTCCGCTGCACGGGATCCGGCGCGGTCTCAACTCACTCTTGCCTGACGTGATCGCGGTTCGCAGCGCGGAAGAAGTGCCGCTCGATTTTCATCCGCGCTTCGGTGCCACGGGCAAGCACTATCGCTACTCGATCCTTCGCGCCCCGGACCGATCGCCGCTGCTTCGCCACCGCGCGTGGCATCACCCCGAGCCGATCGACGTAGCGCGGATGCGCGACGCGGCGCGGGCGCTCGTCGGCGAGCATGACTTCGCCGCGTTTCGTGCGGCCGGGTGCACCGCCAAGACGAGTGTGCGCCGGATCGACACGATCGATTTGACCGAGGCCGAGGACCTGCTCTCTATAGATATCCGCGGCAACGCGTTCTTGCGGAACATGGTGCGGATCGTGGCGGGCACGCTGGCCGATGTCGGACGAGGTGCCCTCGAGGTGGCGCAAGTGGCGGAGATCCTTGGATCCAAGGACCGAACCAAGGCCGGCAAGACCGCTCCCGCCCATGGGCTGTGCCTGGTCGAAGTCCGTTACGACGGCATCCGTGTAAGCTCGGGCAATTCAACGCGTTGAGTAGGTGTCCGTGGCCTCCGAACCCGCCACTGCAGTCGAGCTCGAAGAAGAGCAAAGGCTGGTCGAGGAGGCCCAAGCGGGCAACCTCGACGCCATGCGCCCTATCCTCGAACGCTACGCCTCTCCGCTGTACAGCACGGTGATCCTGCCGCGCCTCGGCGACGCCGCGAGCGCGGAAGACGTCCTGCGCGACACGCTCGCGACGGCGGTCGAGAAGATCAAGCGCTTCACGTGGCAAGGCAAGACGATCTATCCGTGGCTGCGGCAGATCGCGATCAACAAGGTGTACGACGTGCACCGTCACTCCAAGCGCAGCAAGCGCCTCGCAGATGCGATGGCGCATGAAGTCGCGCAGGAGACGGACCCCGAGTCGCACGCGGACGCGCAGCTCATGGCCGACCAGGAGCGGAGGTCGCATCGCGAGCGCATCGACGAGACCATGGGGCAACTCCAGGAGCGGTACCGCACCGCGATCGAGCTACGCTTGGTCCAGGAGCTGTCGCGCGAGGAGTGCGCGAAGCGACTCGGGATCACGATCGGTACGTTCGACGTTCTCTTGTTCCGCGCCGTGCGCGCGTTCCGGAAGCACTTCGGAGAAGCCCGAGAAGGGAATCCATGACCCACGACGACGACATGTTGAACGCACCGATCCCGGAGCCTCTCGACGAGGCCTCGCCGTCGGAGCGCGCGCGAGCGAAGACGTTCGCGGACATCGTCGACAAGGCGATCACCGGACGCGCACCCGCCGCGATGACCGCAGACGATCGCGCGTTGCTCGAGGTCGCCACGGTCATCCGCGCTGCCAACGGACACGCGGAGCTCGCGGCCGCCAAGCAGCGGTCGATCGTCGAGGACGCGCTTCGCCAAGCGATCGGTGATGCGAGCTCTGCCACGAGTGGCCAGCTCGGCGTGATTCCGCTCGCGAGCGCGCGCAAGAAGTGGCTGCCGTGGGCCCTGACAGGCGCGAGCGCGGCGATCGCTGCGGCCGCGATGCTGGTGCTGTGGCTCCGCGCGCCCGACAAAGAGATCGTCCGCGAGACCACCGCCGAGGTTCCAGCGAGCTGGCAATCGCGTCCGGCGGATCCGCTGGTCGGCCCCATCGCTCGCGAGAACGCGGGTGATGCGAGCGCACGCATCGACTACTTGTTTGCGGATCGCCTCGAAGGCTATCGAGACCGACGCCTGAGTGGAGGAAAGCGATGAAGTCCCAAACCGTGATCGGCGTCGTCATCGGCGCTGTCCTCCTCGCTGCAGCGATGTTCATTGCAGGTCGCGCATCGGCCCCCGGTGACCGCGTGATGAAGGATGTGACGAAGATCGCCGATGCGACGGATGTCATCGACGAGTCGCTGATGATGTCCCTCGCGCAGGCGAAGAATTTTCATCGCAAGGCCAAGGTCTACATGAGCGATGGCAAGCTCGACGACGCCACCAAGGCCGTGCGCCAGATCTTGTCGCTCTCGTTTCCCAAGGGCGCGCCCGAAGCAGATGACGTTCGCCTCGACGCGCGTGCGCTCCTCGCAAAGCTGCTCGTCCTGCAAGGAAAGCTCGACGAGGCGATGACGACGGTCGATGAAGGCCTGGCGTCGAGCCAGCGCGAGAGCTTCTTCGTGGCGAACCTGTACACGGTGCGTGGCGAGATCCTCGAGACGCGCGCGGTGAACTACGACGTGGAAGGCGAGGCGAGCAAGGGCTTGGCCGCAGACGCTCGCCGCAGCGCGATCGAGGCGTACGACAAGTCGATCCAGATCAACGAGAAGCTGCAGAAGCAGTTGATGGAGCTCCGGTGAGGATCCTGCTCTCGCTCGCGCTGGGCGTGCTGCTCGGCGCGATGATCGCGTGTAGCGGGGCGCAGAAACCGAACTCCGGCCTCGACGAGCGCATCGAGATCGCGAATCTGTGGACGCAGATCCGCCAATGGCGCTCCGAGATCCCGAACATGGGGCTCGATCCCGCGCCGTTCTGGATCTCCGATGTCGGCACCAAGACGGTGCGCGAGATCGAGCGCAAGGCCTGCCCGATCAATCACGACGTGCCGCTCGTGTGCTCGGACGTCTGCAGCATCGCGGACAACATCTGCGACAACGCCGAGCGCATCTGCGAGCTGTCCGCAAGGCTCAAGAACGATTCGTTCGCCGCCAGCAAGTGTTCGAGCGCGAAGGCATCGTGCAGCGAAGCGAAGAAGCGGTGCTGCGATTGCTCGGCCAAGCCGCCCGAGGCGAAGGTAGGCCTGTGAAGACCCCGGTGACGACGATCGCGACGGCGCTGTTTGCCGCGAGCTGGGCCCTGGCGGCCTGCGGTGCGCAGAAGTCGAAGTCTTCGATGCCCGCCCCGACCGCGGGAGAGGCGAGCCCGGCCACCATGCCCGGCGATCCACGCAACGAGATCGATCTGCTCGCCGCCGAGATCGACGCCGCGCTCGCCAGCGCCGGCATCGCGACGCTCGCACCGTCTTCGTGTGAGGCAACGCACTCGTGCACCGCGGAGCCGTACGGCCTCCCGCCACGCGTCGAGGATCCGACGTGCGCCGCGCCGACGACAGACACCTGCACGCAGTCGTGCACGCTGTCCGACTCGGTCTGCTCCAACGCGGACAAGATCTGCAACCTCGCGGGCAAGCTCCCCGGCGACGACTACGCGAACGAGAAGTGCCAGAGCGCCAACGACAGCTGCAAACGCACCCGCGAGAAATGCTGCGGCTGCACCTAGTCGCAGACACGATCGGCCCGTTGTACTGTCCCGTCGGTGTGGCGCCTCGCGTTGCTGATCGTCCTCTGTCGAGGCGTCGCATCTGCGGGACCCACCGATCCCGCCGGTGGATCGCCGCGCGCGATCGGTCGCGCCGGAGTTAGCGCGGTCTCCGACGACGGCGGCGGCGCGTTGCAGATAAACCCCGCCGGCATCGCCCGTCGCGACGCGTGGCGGATCCAGCTGGGTGTCGCCGCCACCGACGATGGCATCACGTGGACCGGCACCGACGCACCGATCTCGCGCGATCAAGCTGGCCCCACGCTCTTGCCCACGCTCAGCGTGATGGGCTCGGTTGGCGAGTGGCTCGTCGGTCTCGGCGTGATGACGACGGGCGCGATGAACCGCGCACTCCGCGATCCCGCGGATGTTCCCGTCGAGAGCATCCACCCGACGGATCCGACCCGTCCGCGCGTGTTCGAGTATCGCTATGCGGGCATCGACGCAGGACTGCGTCGCGACACGCTCGTCCTCGGTGTCGCCCGGCGCGTGACCGACACCGTCGCGGTCGGTGTCTCGACGGGCTTCTCGCGCATCGCCGCGTACGAGACGCGTCGCATGTGGGTCGGCTTCGAGAACGCGGTCTCCGGCGGACTCGAGAACCCGAAGCGCGATCTCCAGGTCTCGCTCGACGGCGACGCGTACGTTCCGCACGCGACGCTCGGAGCGCTCGTCGCGCCCGAGGACACGCCGATCGAGCTCGGCCTCTCGATCGGCTGGGTGAAGCGACCCACCGTGAGCGGCACGATCCGCGGCGCGACGTTCTCGCAGACCGAAGGTCCTCGGTTTGCCACGACGTCGCCCACGGCGTCGCTGATCGTTCGCCAACCGATCGCGATCCACGCGGGTGGTCGCTACGTGGGCGATCGCTTCACCGTCGAGATCGGCGGCGACTTGTGGCTCGCATCGCAGAAGGCGCGCAAGGTCGCGTGGGAGCTCGAGGGCGTGCGCGTCGCGAACTCGAACATCACGGGTGATGTCTCGACGGAGCTCGCCGGCGTTCCCTCGCGCTACTCGCTGCGCTCGCACGGCGCGGTGCGCGTCGCCGGTGACGTCGAGCTCATCAGCGGCTTTCTGTGGGCGACCGCGGGCTACGCGTTCACCGTCGGTGGCACGACCGAGTCACGGCTCTCGCCCACGTTTGGCGATCTCGGTGGCCACACGATCGCAGTCGGCGTCGAGGGCAGCAAAGGCGGCGTGACGTACACGATCGGCTGGTCGCGCACCATGGCTCGCGCGCGTGTCGCCGACACCGAGCTTCGCCTCGACAACCCGTTCGGCGCCGGCGAGTCGCTTGTTCCGCCGGGCCGCTACGACGCGACCGCCGACCAGATCGGCGTGCTGCTCGATATCGAGCTCCGCGCTCCCTAACCCCAAGGATCACTTCGTTTGACCAGACGTCGTCTGTTCAAACGTCAGTGTTCCTCGTGGTTCTCGGGCCCTGCGAGCTCGGTTGGTCGGATCGACTACGACGCGAGCGACGCGAGCATGATCAGCGCGACATGGACGATCATGAACAGGCGCATCTCGCGGGACATGAGGTCATGTAGAGCACGCGTCGTGCCCGCCTCCACGGTGCTCTCACCGACGAGGTTCCCCTAGGTTAGCCACCGGCTCGCTGGCAACTCGACTTGCCGGCTATGGCCTCAGTCGGCGCGCGCGAAGAAGCACGAGGGCTCGGGCGTCGACGTACCGTCGATGAGGTTACGGACCTGGACGAGCTCGCGGCGCCAGTAGCAGAGGTTGTCCGCGTAGAAGAGATAGCCGTACTGGAACGTCGTCTTGTTCGAACCTGCATCGACGAGGCGGCGCTGATGCGTGTCGTGGAGATCCGCGTGGCGATCCGCGACGACGACCTTCTCCTCCTCGAGGATGCGAACGGCGTCCGCGTAGTGCTTCTCGGCGGTGGCCTTGTCGCCGCGAATCGCCGCGATGCCCGCGCGATAGAAGTCCTGGATGAAGTGCGCGCGCAGGCGGTTGCTCGCGAACCCATCGCGAAGCTCGCGGCCCCACCGCGAGCGCGGCAGCTCGAACGCGGACAGCTCCTTCCACAGAACGTCGAGGCGATCGGTGTAGCGATCGAGATCGATCATCACGGACGCCTCGAAGCCGTCGAGCATGTCGGGCGTCATCTCGCGCGGGTCGAGGCGATCCGGCGCCGCGATGATGCTTCCTTCGCCCGCGCCGAAGCCATCGATGATCGCGTCGCGACCCGCGATGTACGCCGCGAGGCGCTTCTCGATCAGCGCCTCGCGCTGCGCGTTCATCATGCGCGTGACCACGCTCGACACCGCGTAGCCCATGTCCGGCGCGTACTGCTCGTGGACGAGCTGGTCGGGCGTCTCCGTCAGCGCGTAGCTCGCGCGGAGCGACGCGACGTCGTTGAGCCAGTAGCCCCACTCCCATCCCGTCGTGAACAGGATGTGCTGGTCGAGCGTTCCGCACGGACCGGGCATGTCGCGAATGCGTGCGAGATCGAGCCACCGGCTCCGGACGTACAGCGGGAAGAACTGCGGGACGGAGTTGTCGAACGCGATCCAGTAGCCGGTCTCCGGCACGTACGACACCTTCTGTCCGGCGCACATGCGTTGGCGCAGATAGGCGAGGTGCTCGTCGAACTGGTCGTGGTGATACGCACCGCCGGCGTCCTCGAACATGTCGTAGTACATGACCGTGTGGATGTCGGGGATGAGCGTTGCCGACGCGAACTTCACGAGGAAGTAGAAGATGATGTTCTCGCCCTGATAATCGATGCGCTGGCGCTCGGCATTACCGACGTGGACAAAGCCGTGCACCTCGGCGTTTGGCGCGGCGAGATTGAGCTGGCGCTCTGCTTCGTTCAGCGTGGCGACGAACTGGTCGCTATCGATGCTGAAAAATTCGCCGAACGAGATGTGATAGATGTCGAACGTCACCCCCATCGTCGTGATGAGCGGAACGCGCTCGGCGATCTGATCCGCGTACGGCTTCACCGCGGCGTTCGCTTCGCCGATGAGATCGAAGCTCTGCTGCAGGTTCGCGGCGCGGAACAGCTGCAAGTTGATGCCGAACTTCACGCCGCGCGCCCGGCCGTACTCGTGGATCGCTTTGGTGTGCTCGAGCCACGGGCCGAGGCGCGACTCGTCGAAGATGATGTCGTCGAGGCCGACCCACTGCACGTAGTTGCCGCGGTTCTTGATCGTCCAGTCGATGATGCGCTTCGCATCGGCGAGGTTGCCCGGGGAGGGCTCCCACATCGCGTAGTACGCCTCGATCGGATGCAGCGTGTGCAGCTGAAATCCGCGCAGGCGGATCGCTGGCGACTGCACCGCACCATCGACGCTGCGCATCTTCGGCGTGTGCGGCACGTAGGTGTCGTACGGATGGCGGAAGCGAAAACCGAGCGCCTCGAGCGATGCGGACACGCCGTACTGCGCGCCGAGCACGTCGCTCGCGTAGACCGTGATCGCGGCCTTGGTATCGGAGAGGCGATAGCCCTCGGCGGGAATCGTGTCATCGGCGACGACGGTGATGAGGTAGTCGCCGCCGCCGCGCTCGTCATCGGCGTCGGGCGTGACGAGGTGCAGGCCCTTGTACGGCGTCAGCGTGACGAGCTCGCGCAGGGCACTCTCCCATTGCGGATCCGTCACGATGCGAATGTCACCGGGGAGGTCGTCACCACGACCACAACCGACAGCGAAGAAAACGACGAGAGTAGTAAGTACGGCGCGCACGAGGGCGCCGACGTTAGATCACTTCTTCTTTGCCTTGGGGGCCGATTCCGGCGAGCCAGACGGCCGCTTCTGCACAGACTTGCCGTCCTCGCCGATCGCGTCGTCGAGCTCGACGAAGCCGCCGTACACCGCGCCGATCGCGCCGCCGAGCGTGGGCTGCCACGACAGCACGTCGACCTCGCCGATCATCCACGTGGCGCCGATCGCCTTGCTCACGATGGCGTAGAGGCCGCAGCCGATGCCGAAACCGAACACGCCCTTCAGGACCGCGACCCACGTGGTGGAGCCCTGATCGCGGATGAGCGTCCAGATCGGCTTGCCCACGAACAAGCCGACGAACGCGCCGATCAGACCGAAGGTCAGCCAGCCGTTCGTGAAACCCGTCGCGAGGCCGAGCTGGTAGGCGCCATAGCCCAACGCGCCCCCGATCACCGCGCCCTTCAAGATCCCGACGAGAAGCTTCAGCACCTTTCGAGTGTGACGAGGAAGTGCGCGATGGGCAAGGCGTTAAACCGTCGGCGTGATCACGTCCCAGAAGCCGTCGCAGCCGCGGTCTGCACGGGGATCGCGATGGAAGCGAGGGATGCCTCCAGCTTCGCAACTTCGGCTTTGAATTCCGTCAATGTGGCGCCCGACAGGCCCTTGGCACGGATCGGGGTGAGCTTCGACGGGTCGATGTATGCACCGTTCTTCTTGACGCCGAAGTGGAGGTGAGGACCCGTCGACAAACCGGTGGTTCCGACGTAGCCGATCACCGTCTTGGCCTGCACGCGCTGCCCGACCTTCTGGTCGGTGGCAAACTTCGACAGGTGCATGTAGGCGGTCTCGTATCCGCCGTCGTGACGGATCATGACGAGGTTGCCCGCACCGCCCGCAGGACCGCGGTGCGAGATGGTGCCCGAGGCCGCGGCCCACACGGGTGTGCCCGTCGGTGCCGCGTAGTCGATGCCGAGGTGTGCGGTGGTCGTGTGCAGCACCGGGTGCATGCGCCTGCGATCGAAGCCACTCGAGATGCGCGAGAACTTCAGCGGCGTCTTCAGGAGCGTCTTCTCCGACGACGCGCCCTTCTCGTCGTAGTACTTGCCGTCCCACCGGTACGTGCGGAACGTGCCCGCCTTGCCGGCGTACTCGGCGGCGATGATCCGCTTGTAACGAACGAGCTCGTCGCCCTTCATCTCCTTCTCGACCACGACGCGAAACGTGTCGCCGTCGTGCGTGTCGTTGAAGAAGTCGAGGTCGTACGCGAACACGTCGACAAAGAAATCGACGAGCGCCGCGGATTCACCGGCGGCTTTGATCGCGGCGTACAGCGACGAATCGATGCGGCCGCCGATGGTCTTGTGCTCGATGCGCGTCTCGGCTTGATCCGCCTTGCCCTCCAGCGTTCCGTCGGCGCCGCGGATCGCGCGGATCGTCTGCACCTTGGACAGCACGATCTCGAACAGCTTCACGCGACCGTCGGGGCCGCGCTCGATGCGAAACGGCTGACCGGCGCGGATCGTCTTGAAGTCGAGCACGCCGGCGAGCGAGCGAATCACCTCATCTGCCTCTGCGCCCGAGAGCCCGCTCTTCTTGAGCAAGCGACCGAGCGTGTCGGACTTGCCGACCTTGCCGTCGATGACGCCGGGAGGCGCGATCGGAGCGGGGGCCGAGCCAACATTCTGCGCGATCGCCCCCGAGCCCGACGCTGGCGTGGCGAGCGGCTCGAGCGGCGCGGAGGGCAGGGCTGCCGTCGGCGTCGCGGTCTTGGACTCGGCTTGCTGTTTGATCGCGCCGACCGAGGTCTTCTTGTTCCAGACAAATACGTAGAGGTTCACGACGACGAGCGCGCCGAGGACCAACGCGACCCACGCACCACCACGCCGTGCAGGCGCGGGATCGAGACCGCGCCCCACGAAGGTGGGAGCCACTGACCTTTTCTTGCCCTTCGCCTTGCGTCTGCTGACCATGGGTCGAGAAGGGCCAGCAATATCACGGGCCTCTCTCCAGGACCAAGGAAATGGCAAGCACGCCGCAAACGCGCACCGTCTCGCTCTCGGGAGATCTACCTCCCCGCGAGCAGCTGGAACTTTTTTCCCAATCGGGGCAAGGTGCCACGGTCGCGGAGACCCCTTCTTCGTCGACGGAATCAGACATGGCCAAGAAGTCGAAGCCCCTCAAGGGCGCAAAATCCGAGAAGTCCGCAGCCTCTTCGTCCAAGGGCGGTGGCGGTGGTGGTGATGGTGGATCCGGTGATGGCGGCGGAGGCAGCGGAATCACGCCGGGCGAGAACGACGCGTCCCTCGAGGAAGAGGCGCGGCGCCGCTATCTGAACTATGCGCTGTCGGTCATCACGAGCCGCGCGCTCCCCGACGTGCGCGACGGCCTCAAGCCCGTGCAGCGCCGCATCCTCTACGCGATGTTGCACGACCAGCACCTGCGCCCCGATGCCAAGCACCGCAAGAGCGCGACGGTCGTCGGTGACGTGCTCGGTAAGTATCACCCGCACGGCGACTCTTCGGTCTACGACGCGATGGTTCGCATGGCGCAGGATTGGGCGCTGCGCGTCCCGCTCGTCGACGGCTCCGGCAACTGGGGCTCGCTCGACGGCGACGAAGCGGCCGCCTATCGCTACACCGAGTGTCGCCTCGCCCCGCCGGCGATGGAGCTGTTGAACGAGCTCGACTTCGACACGGTCGACATGCGCGCGAACTACGACGGCACGCGCGAGGAGCCGGTGGTTCTGCCGGCGCGGTATCCCAACCTGCTCGTCAACGGCTCGACGGGGATCGCCGTCGGTATGGCGACGAACATCCCGCCGCACAACCTGCGCGAGATCACGAACGCGCTGATCGCGCTCGCCGACGATCCCAACATCAAGCACGTGACGCTCATGAGTCACATCCACGGTCCGGACTTCCCGACCGGTGGACAGCTGATGAACAGCAAGGTCGAGATTCGCCAGATCTACGAAGAGGGCTCCGGCACCATTCGCGTCCGCGGCGAGTACAAGATCGAGCAGAAGCCGCGCGGTGGACAAGACATCATCATCACGTCCATCCCGTACGCCATGACCAAGGCGTCGCTCGTCGAGAAGATCGCCGAAGTGATCATCGCGCGAAAGCTGCCGTACCTCGTCGACGTGCGCGACGAGTCCACGACGGATGTTCGCATCGTGCTCGAGATCAAGAAGGACTCGGATCCCGAGCTCGTGATGGCGTACCTGTTCAAGAACACGCCGCTACAGTCGAACTTCCACGTCAACATGACGTGCCTCGTGCCGCCCGAGCTCCTCGAGTCGGGCGCGCCGGCCGGCTCGCCGCCGCAGCCGCGTCGCCTCGGCATCAAGGCGATGCTCCAGTACTTCCTCGACTTCCGTCTGATCGTCACGCAGCGGCGCTTCGAGTATCAGCTGAAGAAGCTGAACGAGCGCATCCACATCCTGCAGGGCTTTGTCACGATCTTCGACGCGCTCGACGAGGTCATCAAGATCATCCGCGCGAGCGATGGCAAGGACGACGCCGCGCAGAAGATCATGAAGCGCTTCAAGCTCGACGAGATCCAGACCGATGCGATCCTCGAGCTGAAGCTGTATCGACTCGCGAAGCTCGAGATCAACGTGATCCGCGAGGAGCTCGACGCGAAGGCGGCGGAGGCCAAGAAGATCAAGTCGATCCTCGGCAGCGACACGAAGCTGTGGGGCATCGTGAAGGACGATCTCAATCGCGCCGCGCTCGAGTTCGGCTCGCCGCGCCGGACCAAGACGGGTGGCGCGAGCGAGGAGGTCACGTTCGACGAGAACGCGTTCATCGTCGATGAAGACGCGAACGTCGTCGTCACGCGCGACGGCTGGATCAAGCGCGTTCGCGAGCTCAAGGATCCGTCGCAGACGCGTACGCGTGAAGGCGATGCGGTGGCGTGGGTGCTGCCCGGCTCGACCAAGGAGAAGGTCATCTTCTTCACGTCCAAGGGCTCCGCGTACGTCATCAAGATCAACGACATCGCGGCAACGACCGGCTACGGCGACCCCGCGCAGAAGTACTTCAAGTTCGGCGACGGCGAGAAGATCGTCGCCGCGATGACGCTCGATCCGCGCGCGATGGTGCCGCAGACCATGCTCGCCGTCTCGCGCGATGGCTATGGCCTGCGCTTCGCGATGGCGCCGCACACCGAGATCACGACAAAGGCCGGTCGGCGCTACGCGAAGCCCGGTGCCGACGACGAGATCATGGGTGTGGTCGCGTGCAACGACGGCGATGTCGTCGTCGCGGCGACCCGCGATGGCCACGTGCTGCACTGCATGGCCGACGAGATCTCGAAGCTCGAGGGACCGGGCCGCGGCGTCACGGTGATCAAGACCGCCGACGACGATGTGGTGATCGGCTTCATCGCCGGTCGCAAGTCGGACGTGCTCGTCATCGAGACCGAGAAGAGCGGCAAGAAGTTCGAGCTACACGCGGATCCCAAGGAAGTCTCGTCGCGCGGCGGAAGGGGCCATCAGGTCATGAAGCGCGTGACGTTCAAAGTGATCGAGAAGCCCGTCACGATCCAGCCGCTCGCGAACGCCGAGGGCGGACAGGGAGTGAACTGAGATGGCGCAAGCAAGTAAGTACGACGCCAATGCGATCCAGGTCCTCGAGGGCCTGGAGCCGGTCCGCAAGCGACCGGGCATGTACATCGGTGGCACCGGCAAGGATGGCTATCACCATCTCTTGTGGGAGGTCGTCGACAACTCGATCGACGAGGTCATCAACAAGCACGCGACCAAGGTCGAGGTCACGGTGCACAAGGATGGCAGGAGCGCCACCGTCGAGGACAACGGGCGCGGCATCCCCGTCGACATCATGCCGAAGTTCAAGAAGCCGGCGCTCGAGATCATCTACTCGACGCTCCACTCCGGCGGAAAGTTCGAGCGCGGCACGAACTACGAAGTCTCCGGCGGCCTCCACGGCGTCGGCGCTGCGGTGGTCAACGCGCTCTCGAGCGAGACCATCGTGCAGGTGAAGCGCGACGGCGAGCGCTTCGAGATGCGCTTCGAGCGCGGCATCACCAAGGGCAAGCTCAAGAACCTCGGTAACGCGCGCGGCTCGGGCACCATGGTGACGTTCCGTCCCGACGACGAGATCTTCGGTGCGAAGCTGTCGTTCGATCCCAAGCTCATCGCGGAGCGACTCGAGGCCAAGGCGTACCTGCACGCGGGTCTCGAGATCATCCTCGTCGACGAGACGAAGTCGCCGAAGGAGTCGGTGACGTTCCTGCATCCGAACGGCATCGCGGACTACCTGCCCAAGCTCGTCGCGGATCGCGGCAAGCTGCCGGTTCCGTCGAACGGCACCGCGTTCTACATGCAGAAGAAGGACAGCGAGGCGCGCCTCGGTGTCGAGCTCGCGATGCAGTGGACCGAGTCCACGGACGATCAGATCAAGACGTACGTGAACTCCGTGCCCACGCCCGACGGTGGCACGCACGACGCGGGCTTGCGCTCGGCGATCGTGAAGGCGATCCGCAACTACATCGCGACGCACAACCTCGATCCCAAGGGCGTGACGCTCACGGCCGAGGACATCCGCGAAGGCGTCGTCGCGATCCTCTCGACGTACGTCCACGATCCGCAGTTCCAGGGCCAGACCAAGGGCCGCTTGAACAACCCCGAGGTCGCGGGACAGGTCGAGGCGATCGTTCGCCCCGCGCTCGAGAACTATCTCAACGCGAACCCCAACTGGGCGCAGGCCGTGGTCGCGCGCACCATCATCGCGGCGCGCGCACGTGAAGCATCGCGCGCGGCATCGCAGTCGGTGTCGCGCAAGAGCGCGGTCAGCCACCGGCTCAATCTGCCGGGCAAGCTGTCGGACTGCGCATCCACGAATCCAGCCGAGAGCGAGCTGTTCATCGTCGAAGGCGAGTCCGCAGGCGGCTCGGCGAAGCAGGGCCGCGATCGCAAGACGCAGGCGATCCTCCCGCTGCGCGGCAAGGTGCTCAACACCGAGCAGGCGAACAGCGCCAAGCTCATGCAGAACAAGGAGCTCCAGGACATCGTCCAGGCGCTCGGTTGCGGCATGGGCGAGACGCTCGATCTGACGAAGCTGCGCTACGGCAAGATCTTCTTGATGATGGACGCCGACTCCGACGGCCATCACATCGCGACGCTGCTCATGACGTTCTTCTTCCGTCACATGAAGCCGCTCATCGATCACGGCCACCTGTTCCTCGCGCAGCCGCCGCTGTTCCGCATCGACATCGGCAAGCAGACGTACTGGGCGCTCGACGAGGAGCACCGCGAGCAGCTCTTGAAGCAGCACGCAAAGGCGAACAGCCGGCCGAGCATCACGCGGTTCAAGGGTCTCGGCGAGATGAACCCCGAGACGCTCAAGCAGACCACGCTCGATCCCAAGACGCGTCAGTCACTGCGCGTGACCGTGAAGGAGGCCGAGATGCTCGCTACCGATCGCACGATCAGCGAGCTGATGGGCAAGGACGTGGCGGCGCGCTTCAAGATGATCACCGAGAATGCTGCGCTGATCGGCGACCTCGACGTCTAGAGTGAAGCAATGAAGAAGGTGGCGAGGATCGCGGTCGGGGTGATTGCCCTCTGGATCGTGTTCCTCTTCATCTTCGGCGCGGCGTACGGTGGGCGCGCGGGCGAGCGCGTCGCGAAGCGCATCGGCGACTCCATGGTCGCGACGGCGACGATCGATGACGCGAGCCTCTCGCTCGTGCGCGGGTGGATCGAGCTGTCCGGACTGCGCGTTCGCAAAGATGACCTCGGTGTGCTCTCGATCGATATCGGCCACGTCGAGTGCGATCTGCTGCCGATGGGGCTCGCGCTGATCGATCGATCGTGCGGCGACCTCGTGGTCGACAAGGTGCGCTTGACGATGACGAGCGCGGCGGTGCTCCAGCTTAGGCGCCCGAAGCAGAAGCCACTGACCGCGGATCGCGTCGTGATCAGCGATGCCGTGCTTTCGTTCTCGCCGAGCGCGTTCCTGCCGGAGCTCGGCAAGATCGAGATTCGCCTCGACTACGTGGAGGCAGGACCGACGACGTTCAAGACGCCGCTGTCGTGGCTGTTCACGATGCGCGAGCTGCGCGCGACGCTGGATCTTCCCGCGGATATCGTCGTGAAGCTCGCTTATCAGAACGGCTCGATCACCGCGCAGGGAAGCATCTTCGGTTCGGCACCCGTCACGCTTCCTGTATCGCTGCCCACGCTCGATAGCGCCGATGATGCGAAAGCTGAGATCGCGAAGTTGATCACGTTCGCGAAGAACCTCGCCGAGGACTTACTGGAGACCCGAGCGAAGAACTGGCTCAAATCGAAGCTGCCGTTCTAGAGTCGCCCCATGAAGCGGCTCATCCCGGTGTTCGTGTTGGCGGCGTGTGACTTCAACGCGAAGATGGGCAGCATCGCTGACGCCGCGATCGATGGGAGCGTCGACGCAACCGAGATCGATGCGCCCGAGATCGACGCGCTCGATCTGTGCATCGGGGAAGGCGCGATGCAGGTGTGTCTCGAGGCGTTGCCGACCATGCCGACACAGTTCGCGAGCGGCACGCTCGTCGATACATCGCTCCCCGAGACGTGCACGCCGACGACGAACGCGCAGGCGGCGGACTGGTGCGTGATCGCGGGGACGCGCCTCGACGTGCTCGACGCTGCGAGCGTGAAGCTCATCGGAACCAAGCCCGTGGTGTTCGCGACGACCGGCGACATGCTGATCGTCGGAGCGATCGACGCGGGAAGTCGCGGCGTCGCGATCGGCCCGGGCGCGCATCCCGCGGCGTGCACGGGCGGAACGCCAGCGACGGAAGGAAACAGCTCGGGCGGTGGCTTTGGCGGAAGCTTCGGCGGGCGCGGCGCGAACGGCGAGAGCGCCGATGGTGGCGCAGGTGGCATCGCACCGGCGGCCGTCGGTCAGGTCACCACGCTGCGCGGCGGATGCAATGGCGGCAGCGGCGGACCGATCGCGGGCACGCGCGCGCCGGGAGGCGCGGGTGGCGGTGCACTGGCGCTCTTGTCGCGCGGACAGATCCACGTCATCGGCGTCCTCAACGCGTCGGGTGCCGGTGGGCGCGTCGGCGAGCTGCCTCGTCAAGGCAGCGGCGGCGGCGGATCCGGAGGCATGATCTGGTTGCACGGCGAATCGATCATCGCGACCGGCGCACACATCTTCGCGAACGGTGGCGGTGGTGGCGAAGGCAACGACCTCGTCAATGTCGGCGTCATGGGAGGGGTGCCGTTCAGCGCGAACATGACGGGCGCAGGTGGTGCGGGGACGAGCAGCGGCGGTGATGGTGGTGCGGGCTCGTTCGGGTACCACGGCCAGATCCCGCCGATGAACGCGAGCTCGGCGAACGCAGGTGGCGGTGGCGGCGGTGGCGGCGCGGGTGTGATCAAGACGAACCATCCGCTCACCGGCGCGAACGTGTCGCCGCCGCCGACCTGAGATCAACCGCGATACGAGTCGTCCTGCTCGATCTTCGAGAGGACCCAGTCGAACTCGCCGGCGGTGACGTGAGCGCCGCAGTGCTCGCACTCTCCGGACTGCGTCATGTTCAGCGGCGCGCCACAGTTGCTGCACGTCGGGTTCGCGTTCGGCGTGCCTTTGCGTGCGCGCGAGCGGATCAGCGTCCAGTACTCGCTGTACTTGCGCTTGATCGACGACGATCCGCGCACGCGACGTCCGCTGTCGGTGACCATGATGTCGTAGCCGCGCGCCCACAGGCGGATCGTGACCGAGTCGAAGTACTTGTCGCGGATGATCTTCGCGACGCGCGTCTCGGTGATCTGCATGTCGCGGAGCTCGTTGCGCAGGCCCTGTGACTTCATCGCGGTGACCCAGTACGCGAGGTAGTCGAAGAGGCCGTCGGAGACAACGCCGCGCGCGGGACGCAGATCGTTATTGGACCACGCCGTGTTGAGCTGGTTGTAGATCATGTGCAGTCGCGCGACGAGGTTGTCCTCGGTGAGCGATGGATCGTCGCGACGCAGCGACTTCCACTGCTGGTTCAGGTCGTGCGCGACGTAGGTCTCGAGATCCGTGCCGCGCTCCTCCACCTCTTGCGTCATCGTCGGCGGGCGATCGTCCACATGCTCGAGCGAGATGTCCTCGACCACCCAATCGAAGCGGCCGTTGTCGACGATCTCGCCGCACGACGCACACTGCTGCGTGCCGCTGGCGTTGGCTTGCCACGGCGCACCGCAGTTCGGACACGGGAAGCCTTTGGACGCGCCGGGAGGCTTTGACAGGCGCGTCGCGTCGCGTGCGAGGAGCCATCTCTCGACGGAGAAGCGCGTGCCGGTGGTGGTGGAGACGTTCGCCTCGAACTGGAGACCGACGCGGATGCGAGCGGGGATCCCGTTGTGATCCACGGGGCTCGGCGGCACGTCGACACGAATCGGGCGCATCGCGCCGATCACCACGGACACGACCGGCTGGCCTTGTCCGCGCGAGAGCAGCGACGACCGTGCTGCCGCCGATACGTACGGCGCGACGGTGGCCACGAGCTCGGGGCTCGAGCGCGCGCGATGCGCCGTGGAGAACAAACGGTACGCGAAGTCTTCGAACAAGACCTGCGAGAACTCGGGATCGACGCGGCGCAGTGGTTCGAGGCTGACCGCGCGCTCGAGCTTCACGGGCGGACCGGAGTCCCAGTCCTTGTTCTTGTGCTGTTTGTACGCGCTCCACACGACGTAGCCGATGAAGATCGCGATGAGCGTGAGGCCGAACGCGGGGAACTCGATGGTGATGCGGATGAGCCAATAGATCAGCTCGAACCAGCCGCCACCGTCGCCACCACCACCGCCGCTGCCACCGTGGCCACCGCCACCCGAGTACGAATCGCCGCCACCGGGGCGCCCCCACGCGAGCCCGCAGCCGAGCGCGATCACCGCGATCACCGCGAGCGCTCCGCGCGCGATGCGAACACGCGAGGTCACGAGGCTTCCTCGCTCTCGTCGATCGCGTCGGGTAGCTCGTTGACGTCTTCTTCCCGACGAGGAATCGTCAGCGCGAGCTTGCCCGCGAACGAGGCGAGCTGTTTGGCGACCGCGGCGCCGCCCTGGCGCATGGTGCGCGTGAGCTCCCGCGAGGCGGCATCGACCTCGTCGAGCGTCCACGCAGCTTCGATGCCCGAGTCCGCGACGAGCACGATCTCTTGCTCGAGCCACGAGATGTAGACGAGGAGGCCGCTGCGATCGCGCGTGTTGTGAACGCCGCGATCCACGAACGTCGCGCGTGCCGCGGCGCGAACCTGGCGCCGGCGCGTCGCAGGGCGCGTGAGCAGGCGCTTCACTTGCGGGATCCAGTGCACGAGGCCCGCCGCGGCCGCACCGGCGAGGAATGGATCGAACAGGATCGCTGTGAGCGAGAACGGATCGTCGGCGAACAGCATCAGCGCGAGCGACCCGAAAGCGACGATGGCGCCGATCGTCAGGTTCGCATGGAAGTACGTCGACGACTTCTGGCGCATGGCGACGACGACCTCGACGCCGCTCGTGCCTTCGATGGTCTCGACCGCCGCTTTGAACGCTTTTCGCGCCTCCCCATCGAGGAACTGTGCGCTCACCCGTCGATCCTACACGTCACGCGCGATCTGGGCGACGCGACGGCGATCGATCTTGCCGTTCGGCAACAGCGGAAGCGCGGCGACGACCACCACGCGGCGCGGGCGTGCATGCGGGGGCAACGCCTTCCACGCCTCGGTCGCGCGTGCCTCGTCATACGAGCCGTCGGTGACGATGACCGCGGCGACGATCTGTCCCCATCGCTCGTCGGCGACGCCCACGACCGCGGCGTGACGGACTCCTGCGGTGGCCAGCACGACGCGCTCGACCTCCGCGGGATGCACGTTCTCGCCACCGGTGATGATGACGTCGTCGGCGCGACCCACGATATGCACCTGGCCATCCTCGACGAAGCCGAGGTCGCTCGTTTGAAACGCAGGAGCGATCGGAGCGCCATCGAGGTAGCGCGCCGCGAGCTGCGCCGTCTCGACGACGAGCGGCGCGGGCTGCGCGCGCGTGCCTCCGCGGATCGTGACGCCCGACAGCGGCACCAGCGGCGCGCGCGGATCGCCCGCGTGGCCGAGCGGCGCGGTCGCGATCTGACCGAACGTCTCCCTGAGCCCGTAGCTCGTGAGGAACGGGACCCCGCGCGCGGCGGCCGCCTCGAGCAGAGAGAGCGGCGCGGCCGCGCCACCGAGGAGAACGGCGCGCAGCTCGGCCGGCGGGCGCCACGATGGATCGTCGAGCAAGGCCGCGAGCTGCGTCGGAACGAGCGAGACCAGCGTGCAGTCCTCGAGCAGCGCGGCGCACGTCGCGCGATCGAAGTCGCCCTCGAGCAGCACGACCGGCACGCGCGCGGCGCTACATCGCGCGAGCACGGCGAGGCCGCCGGCGTGCGCCATGGGCAGCGCGAGGAGCCAGCGATCGCCGGGGCGCCACCCGAGATGCTGCGAGCTGGCGCGCACCGCCGCGTCGATCGACGCGCGCGTGTGCAC
>JAEYYV010000169.1 GCA_023428295.1 Pseudomonadota bacterium | reverse complement strand
GCGCCTAGCGTCACCATGTTTGGGGGACGCGTGCGTGCGCAGTAATCGTCGACGACGTCGGTGCGTGCCGGGCCAGCGCCGACGAGCGACGACACATCGCCGGTGACCGAGAGGTCGCCGTTCATCGGATCGGCGTACCAGCTCGTGAACATCGAGGCGGGCACCATCTCGAGGTTGTTCGCCTTGGTACCCGTCGCTCCTTCGCGGTTGCGGATCTGACCTGCGAGCACGTTGCCCACCGCTTCACCTGTCGATGTCGCGAAGCGGAAGTCGATGCCCGCCGTCGCGACGAGCGTGTTGTAGAGCAGCTTCGTGTTGGCGGACTCGTTGAGATAGATGCCGACGTCGGAGCAGTTGACGATGATGTTGTTGCGCATCACGCCGTCGTAGTGCTCGGTCGTGCACGGCACGCTCGCGTCGTAGGCGGGCGCGCAGAACTGGTTGCCCGTTCCACCGCCGCCGAACGAGAGGCCGATGCGCGTGCCGCCCGTGGGATCGTCCTTGGCGCAGATGACGAGGTTGCGTTCCACGAGTCCGCGCTTGCCGCCGGACTTGAGGAACGCGACGTAGGAGACCTGGTTGTCGAGGAGCTTGTGCGCGTCGTGCAGGTAGTTGCCCCGGATGATCCAGTCGTCGCCCGTATCGATGTTGAGCTTGGTGACGGGGTTACCCGTGTTGCGACCGCGCGTGTCGCCGATGTCGTTGCCCTCGATGAGGCCCGCGTCGGGAGCGGTCATCACGCCGTTGACCATGGAGGCGTTGACCTTCAGCTGTGCGTTGAAGTCGCGCACGCGCGAGTCGCGCAGGACAAAGTGATGCGCTGCGCCAGCGACGTGAAAGGCGTGCTCGCACTTGTTGTCGTCGGCGCAGACGCCTTCGATGTCGAGACCTTCGAACGTCCAGTACGGTGCGTTGACCTTGAAGCCCTCGACGGCATCCATCCGGATGTGCGCCATGCGGCGATTCGCAGCGCGCACCTTGATGGGTGCGTCCGAGGCGCCTGCTGTGTTGCACGAGGCGCCGGTGAGCGCGTACGTCCCATCTGCGAGCACGATCTCGTCGCCGGGTTGCGCGCTCGAGATCGCGTCGAGGAGTTGCTGTGCCGTGGATACATCTACGATCGGCATGACGTGATCGTACGCTGTTCGACGATCTCACGCGCGGTCGTGAAGATTCTTGGTGACAAGTTCCACGCGCTTCTTCAAAGTAGATTTCACCAACGAACTCTCCGACACGAAACGGCACGAACCCTCACAAGGAGGCGCTCTGTTTCACTGTAGAGACGATCCGTAGTTCCGTTGTTCTCTGACGAGCTCTCGCTCGATGCGAAGCGAATGACGATGAGCGATGACTGCGATTTCCGCGCCCCGACTCTGTCGGCCTAGCACGCTCCCGTCAGCCCGTACCGCGATCTCGTCACTCCGAGTACCAACAACTAAAGGACGTTCCGCCGACCCTCGCCCGCTGTTGCGGATCCGCGAGGGTCGAGCATTTTTCGGGCAGGGCGATCAGCGAAGCTGACGCGAGCGACGCGAGCCAGATCCGAGTGTTCGCACGAGCGTCCATCGGTAGGATCGCGCGCACCGCCGGATCCACGAGGCCCGCAATCGCCGTCTCTTGAAGCGCGCGAGCGAGAGCGTCCGCTCGTCTGAACAGAGCGGGTGCCAGGAGGATCTACAGCGTCGTCGTCGTGCGGTCATGGATCATGTAGCTCGGCGCGTTCACCACCGTCGCCGCCGCCACATGTCCCGCGCACAACGCGCAGGACGAAACCCATCGTATCGCGTTTGCTAGAGGATCACGCCGATACAGCACCCATTCGAACAGTACGTGTTCGCGGGGCACGCCATGTTCGCGTCACACGTGGTCGTGCCGATCGGACAGACCTGCGTTCCGTTGCAGCCAGGCGGCAACGAGTCCGGGTCCTGACCCGGGCACAGGATGCACGTCTGGCCACCGCACTCGGTCGGACCGCAGCCCGTGCTCTTGGTGCAGCGCAGGCACTTTGTCGGATCGCCGAGATCGTCGGCCGTGCAGTTCGGCGACGTCGCGGGGTTCGTGGCGATGTCGTAACACATCGACGGATTCGCCGGATCGCAGATGGTGCAGCACCCAAAGCAGTCGCAGCCGGGCGGCGTGATCGCGCCGCAGTTGTCGATGCACTTCTGCGACAGCGGCTTCGTGCCGAGCGGTGGCGGGCAGTCCATCGGCTTGTAGCGGTTGGCACCGATCGGACACTCGGCGACCGTCTGCGCGCCGAGGATGCAGCAGACGTGAATGTCGCAACCGTCGTTGCCGCCGCCGCTGTTGCCATCGAAGAAGCAGTCCTGCTTCACGGCATCGATGTTGTCGCCCGGGATACCGGTGCCGAAGCTAGCTTCGTCGTCGTCGAGCGGACCCGAGCAGTGAATGTCATCGCCGTCGATGTCGCCGTCGCCGTCGTCGTCGACGCAGTTCGCGCACGCGATGCTGCTCTGCGGATCGCACATACCGCCGAAGGGAGGCGCGTCCGTGCAGAGGCCGGTGCACATCCCACCGTCGTCATCGCCACCCGTGCCGCCGTCACCGTTGTTGTTCGAGTTGTCACCGCACGCGGCGACGAGGAGGAGTCCGAGGATCGCGAACCTGATCATGGTGTGGCTCCATCGAGGAGAGAGAGAAGGTGGCGCGCGTCTTGGACGTTCACGCCGCGAGGAAAGCGCTTGAGATAGATCGTGAGGAGCGTGCGAGCGCGTGGATCACCGCGGTCGTGCGCGCCGCGCCCCGCAGCATAGAGAGCGACCTCGGCCCACTCGGATCTCTTCGAGAGCTTCAGGTAGCCATCGATCGCTTGCTTCGGATCCGTGCGCTCGAGTGAGGCCATGCGCTCGAAGAGCGCTCGGTCGGCCGCCGGGTCTGCCGCCGGATCCGCCTTCGCTGGCTGCGGCTTCGCCGGCACGAGGCCCTTCCGTGCGGGCGCCGGCGTGGGCGCGGGCTCCTCGACGACGGGGGCCACCGGCTCGATCGTCGCGGTCTGCTCCGGCGTGGTCCAGGTCTCGCCCGACGAGAGGCGATGCATCGTGCCGCGGAACTGCACGTCGACGAGCCCGCGCTCGACAGCGACGGTGACGCGCTCTTCGTAGCGAGCCACGCGGAACTGCGTCCCGACCACGCGCACGACGACATCACCCGCGCGCACCACGAACGGATCGCGCTCGCGCGGCGCGACGGTGAAGGCGACCGCGCCACGCTCGACGAGCACGCTCGGCGAAGCGTCCTCGCGCCCCATCACGATCGCGGCGTGTGCTTCCACGGTCAGGTGCGCGTCGCCGTACGACACCATCGACGGCGTATCGCCAGCGACCACGCGAGACGGCGCGATCGGCGACGGCGCCTGCGGCGTCGGCACGGCGACCTCGGTCTGGGTGGGCGACTCGCGCAGCGAGAGAGCGATCACGACGATCGCAGCGGCCGCCGCGGCGAACGCTGGGATCGCGATCCACGGCCACCGCGCACGCGGAGCGGGCAGGGCGCGCGGCGCTGGTTGATCGAGCTTCTCGAACAACCCGCGCTCGACGCGCGACCACGCTGCGTTCGTCATCGGCTCGATGGGCGGCGGCCCCAACCGATCCTTGTCACTCATGACTCCCTCCTGCGAGCTCGACGAGGTACGGCGCGAGCACCGGATCCTTCGCCGCTCTCGAGAACAGTTGCTTGCGCGCGCGCCACACGCGCGTCTTCACGGAGAACACCGTGGATTCCGTCAGCGCGGCGACCTCGGCGAGTGGGAGCCCGTCGATGACCGCGAGCGCGAACGCGATGCGCTGCTTCGGTTCGATGCGATCGAGCGCGGCGTAGAGCCGGCGCGCCGCGTCGCGCGCCATGGCGTGGCGTCGCGTGTCGTGATCACCGGCGACCACGTCTTCGACGACCGCGAGATCCACGCTCGGTGGCTTGCGCTTGCCGATGTAGAGGAACGCGGTGCGCGTCGCGATCGTCTGGCACCACCGCGAGAGCGTGCTGTCGCCGCGATACCCCTTGAGCGATCGAAAGATCTCGAGGAACGCGTCCTGGATCAGATCCTCGAGGTCCCGGTTGTTTCCGAGGATGCGGAACAGCGTGTGGTGCACGCCGAGCTTGTGCGCGTGAAACAGCTCGCGCTGGGCAACTCGATCGCCACCGGACGCGCGTTGCGCGAGCGCGAGATCATGCTCGCGCGCCGGTGATGTCGCAGTGCTCACGGGTTGTTAGTGGCGAGGCTCGGCAAAAAGGTCGCACGATTTCTGCGCGCGCATGTCCGCGACATCAGTGGCGCCAGGCAGCCACGAGCGAGAAGACACCTCCGACGGGCGGCATGTCATAGATGACGGCCTTCATGGGCATCTGCGGGTCGCGCGTGTAGGTCGGTGTGCCGACCGCGAGTGCGGCACCCGCCGTGAGCCCGAGCCCGAGCTGGCTTTGGTGCCACCACCACAGCGAGACACCCACGCGTGCCGTCGGGACCACCGCGGTCTCGTGGCGGATCTGCTGCGCGTGTTTGCCCTCGACGATATCGATCAGCGCGCCGGCCGCGAGCCACGGCTCGATCTCGAACGCGAGGGCCGGAATCGTCCAGCTCGCCGTGGCGAGGAGCGCGTAGTCGCGGGCGGTGCCTTTGAACCCCGACTGATCGAGGTCCTGACTCGCGATCTCGAACGCACCGCCAAGCCGCAGCTGCTTCATCGGTCGATACACGACGCCAAACGTTCCGCGCAGCGCCGCGATCGTGTCGACGCCGATGCCCGCCGCGATGCGCAGGGTATCGCCCTCGTCGACGAGCGGTGACGCGACCGTGACGATCGCGGACCCGGACGGTGCGGTCTCCTCGGTGGGATCCGGCAAGCGCATCATCGTCTTCACGGTGAGTGCAGCGCCCGCGGCGGCGACCGGATCCATCGAGCCCGACTTCGCCGGACGGCGCTCGGTGACATCGCGATCGCGATCGTAGACGAGCAGCTCCGCTCCCTCGCGCCACACGATGAACTGCGCGTCGGCCTCGAGCGCGCGCGACGCGACGAGCGACGGATCGACGCCGTCGTTCTGCGCGATCACGACGAGCTTCCACGGTGCGAGCGAGGTCTCGATCGCGCGCACGAGCTCGCTGTCGCCATCGACGACGAGCACGCGACGCGGCTCGGCGAACGAGGTCGATGCCGCGAGCGCGACGACGACCAGAGCGCGCGCGATCACGGACATGCGTCCTGGACTGGCCAGCTAAACGGGAAGGAGACCGATCGCAGGATCGAGACGTGCTCGAGCAGCGCCTCGTCGATCTCGCTCGTGCGCGCACCGAACGGATACGCCCAGGCCTCGACCGCGTACCCATCCGCCCTCATCGCCTCGATCGACGGCACCGCCTCCTCCTTCATATACGTCGCGAGGCCATGCTCCTCGACATACGAGGGTGCGCGCAAGTGAGCGACGCCGTGCGCTTGCAGCTCGTGCCCCTCGGCCACGAAGCTCGCGAGCTGGTCCTTCCGGGCCTGCGAGAACTTCGCCCACCGCGTCACGAAGAACGTGACCTTCGCGCCGTACTGGCGGAGCAGCGGCATCGCCTCTTCCCATTGATCCACCGACGAATCGTCGAACGACAGCGCGATGCCGGGGCCCGCTCCTTGGCCGCGGGCGAACTCCGAGTAGAGGACGAAGCGCAGCCCGCGCTCCTGCGCGCCTTTGATCGTGTGCTCGATCGTCGACATCTTCACCGTCACGCCGGGGCGGTGCGCGTACAGCTCCACGACCTCGCCGCGAAGGGCAGCGCGATCGAGGCCGGCATCGATGCTCTCGAACGTCGGTCTCGCCACGTCGTCGAGGTTGACGGCGCAATGCACTCGGCGACCGTCGCCGTTGTAGAAGACGTTGTCGATATCGTCGATGCTCTGGAGGCACCCCGTAAGCGCGAGCGCGCATGTTAGGGTCGCGGCGTGCGCACGGCGGTAGTGATCGCGCTTCTTCTGTGGAGCTCGCGCGCCGCTGCCGACGCAGACGATCTCGTCACGCGTCCGCTCGTCCTCGCGCGTGGTCAGCTCGAA
Source organism: Pseudomonadota bacterium (assembly GCA_023428295.1). Lineage (GTDB taxonomy): Bacteria > Myxococcota_A > Polyangia > Haliangiales > Haliangiaceae > JABFXX01. The sequence continues at coordinate 15,491 of JAEYYV010000169.1, read as the reverse complement.
GCACAGCTCGTGTTCGAGACCAGCCTCGATCTCAGGTACGAAGGCTCGCCGACCTCGCTCGCGCCCGACGCGTGGTACGGGGTGACCGATCGCTTTACGGTGGGCGTCACTCACTCGAGCGCTAGCCTAGACCGGATCACCGCCGGTGCGAGCGTGTGCCTCGTTCATCGCGAGAATGTGTGTGATCGCTATTACCGCGGCGGTGCGATCGATCTGCGGTGGAGCTGGCGCACGGGGGCGCTCGCGGTCGCTCCGCGCGCGCGGTTACTCCTCCGTGATGTGGATCCCGTCAAGCCGGCGATCGCTGTCGGCGCGATCGTGCGCTGGACGCGCGGCCGCTTCGCGCTGCAGAGCGACCCATATATAAGGACGGGGCTCGCGAACACCGACCGCGGCAACCGCACGCAGCTGACGGTGCCGCTGTACATCCTCGTGCAGCCCACGTGTCGTTGGCTCGTCGGGTTTCATCTGGGGTGGGAGTCCGACCTCGCTGTCGCGCGCGACGGCTGGCATGGCCCGCTCGGCGTGATCGTGAGAGCGCGCGCGACCCAACGCCTCGATGTCACGTTGCACGGCGGGTTCACGAGCCTCGTCGGCGTGCAGAACGACATCAAGCAGCGCGCGCTGATGCTGTCCGTCGGATGGCGTACTTCGCCGTGACCTTTCTGCGCGGCCAGCGCACTGATACGGAATGGATCGACTCGTTTGTCTCGCGCTGGTCCTCGCCGCCTGTGGTGATGATGGAACGGAGGCCGATCGTCTCGGCATCGGCGCGCAGTGCACCGAGAGCAACGAGTGCGACACCGAGATGGGCCAGAGCTGCCTCGCGTTCAAGGGCGGCTACTGCGGCGAAGCGGACTGCGTTCACGACACGGACTGCCCGGAAGCGAGCGCGTGCATCGCGCACACCGACGGCACCAACTACTGCTTCCGCGTGTGCCTCGACAAAGCCGAGTGCAACGTGAACCGCGATGCCGAGAACGAGGCGAACTGCTCGGCGAACGTGACGTTCGTCGATGGCGCCATGGGCCGCAGGGCCTGCGTTCCGCCGAGCGGGCTCTGATCGCTACGCCGACGCGGCGGTCAGCGGCGCTTGCTCGCGGTTCTGCAGGAACCGGAGGTTCGGATAGTCCTGCTTGGCGCGGTTGAGCTGCCAATCGTTGCGCGCGAGGAACACCGTGGCGCCCGAGTGATCCTCGGCGATGTTGTCGCGATTCGCGTCCGCGAACTTCTTGATCGCCTTCGGATCCTCCGCGTCGATCCAGCGCGCGACCTCGAACGAGGTGGCCTCGAAGTGACAGGGCAGGTCGTACTCGGTGCGGATACGATCGGCGAGCACCTCGAACTGCAGCGCTCCGACGACGCCGACGATGAAGTCGGAGCCGAGGAACATCTTGAACACCTGCGCGCCGCCCTCTTCCGCGATCTGCTCGAGCGCGCGGCCGAGGTGCTTGGCCTTCATGGGATCCTGTGCGCGCACGCGGCGCAAGAACTCGGGCGCGAAGCTCGGGATGCCGGTGAAGTGCAGCACCTCGCCCTCGGTCAGCGCGTCGCCGATGCGCAGCGTGCCGTGGTTGGGAATGCCGATGATGTCGCCGGCCCAGGCTTCCTCGGCGAGCTCGCGCTCGTTGGCCTGGAACACCATCGCGTTGTGCACGCTCTGCAGCTTGCCCGTGCGCGGCACGAGCAGCTTCATGCCGCGCTCGAAGCGGCCCGACGCGAGCCGTACGAACGCGATGCGATCGCGATGCTTGGGATCCATGTTCGCCTGGATCTTGAACACGAAGCCCGACACCTTCGGCTCGCTCGGCACGATCGGACGCTCGCGCGTCGGCTGCGGGCGCGGCGGCGGTGCGAGCTGCGCGACGCCGCTCAGCAGCTCGCGCACGCCGAAGTTGTTCACGGCGCTGCCGAAGAACACCGGCGTCAGGTGACCTTCTCGATAGAACTCGAGATCGAACGTGGGACACAGCTCGCGCACCATGCCGACGTCTTCACGCAGCTTCGCGACGGCGGTCTCCGGCAGGAGCGAGTCGAGCTGCGGATCGGACAGCCCGGCGATCTGCACGCCTTCCTGCATGTACTCGCCCTTGCTGCGCTCCATGAGGATCAGCTGATCCTTCATGAGGTCGTAGCAGCCGCGGAAGTCGCGACCGCTTCCGATCGGCCAGCTCGCCGGCGTGACCTCGAGCTGCAGGTCTTTGGCGATCTCGTCCATCAGCTCGAACGGATCGCGGCCTTCGCGATCCATCTTGTTGATGAACGTGACGATCGGAACGTTGCGCAGGCGACACACCTCGAACAGCTTGCGCGTCTGCGTCTCGATGCCCTTGGCCGCATCGATCACCATCACGGCCGAGTCGACGGCGGTGAGCGTGCGATAGGTGTCCTCGGAGAAGTCTTCGTGGCCCGGCGTGTCGAGGAGGTTGAACGTGCAGTCCGCGTAGTCGAACGTCATCACCGACGTCGTCACCGAGATGCCGCGCTCGCGCTCGACCTTCATCCAGTCACTGCGTGCGCGCCTGCGATCACCTCGCGCCTTCACCGCACCTGCGAGTTGGATCGCGCCACCGAACAGCAGCAGCTTTTCGGTCAGCGTTGTCTTGCCGGCGTCTGGGTGCGCGATGATGGCGAAGGTGCGGCGCTTCGCGATCGGCGCTGGTAGCTCGACGTCCGACATTTCGGCGCAATCTACGGAATAGTTTCGGAATCCGCAATTGCTCCTGAGATTGCGAGAGGATCGTCCGCCATGACAGAACCCGGGCGAAAAAGCTGGCAGCGCGTCGGACTTGAGGGATGATGTTCGCGCGATCTCGGGGGAGGTCGTGGTCACCGGCTCGACGACGATTCGGTGTACTGTCTGCGAACCTCAGCCGGAGAGAGATACCTAGATGATGAAGAAACTGATTTTGGCGTTCGGTGTTCTCGGTGTGATTTCCCTGTTCATCCCACTGGGTGGTGGCATGCCGAGCATGTTCTCGATGCTCAAAGCATTCGCGATGGGTCAGCTCGTGATCATGCTGGTCGCGTTCGCGCTTCCCGCCGCCATGGGTGCCATGGCAACCAGCAAGCCGCCGATGCAGAAGTGGCAGGCGGGCGTTGCTCTCGCTGGCTTCGGTCTCGCAGCGTGGAAGCTCGAGGTCTGGAAGCTCCTGAGCCATATCGGTGACCTGTTCAAGAGCATCCCGATGCTCCTCCTCATCGTCGCGACGATCGGCGGCGTGGTCGTTTCGATCATGGCGCTCGTGAAGGGCGAAGAGACGGCGTAATTCACGCTGCTCTTAGCGAACAGGCCGCGTAGCGATACGCGGCTTTGTTAGTTTCGGGGGGCCGACATGAAGAAGCTCGCACTACCGATCCTCGTGTTCTCGCTGCTCGGCATCGCGAGCTTGTTCGCGCCGGGGCCACACGGCTCGCTGTTCCGGCTCTACGCCGAGTTCGACTCCGCGCGGCTCGCGCTGCTCGTCCTCGCGTTCGGAGCAGCAGGCACCGCGTCCGCGCTCGCTCTGCGTCAGGTTCGCTCGTGGCACGGCTACGTCGCGCTCGGCGGCTTCGCGCTCGCGTTCGTGAAGGCGCGCGTGTGGACCGTGCTCGGTCACTTCGGCGACGCAGGCGTGCCGCTGAAGCTGCACGCGATCGCGATCGTCGGCGGCGCGATCGTCACGCTGGTCGCGACGAGCATCGGCACGGGCGACGCGCCCGCCGAAGCTACTTCCTGAACAGCTTGTCGAACGCGCGACGCATCGCGCCCGACTTCTTCTGCGTGCCGGAGTACGTGTCGTTGCCGTACGCGATGCGCGCCGACGGGTCGATGCCGTACTGCACGTAGAGCGAGAGCAGGTCGTGCACCATGGCCGAGATGCCGGTGGTGCGCAGATCGTACGAGAGGCAGTAGCTGTCCGGCTTGTTCCGGATCATGGCCTTGGCGATGATCATCAGGATCAGCGGATCGATCAGCTCGCCGTTGCCGTCGAGGTAGTGCTTGTAGCTGAAGAAGCGATCCTCGGGCGCGAGCTCGGGGGCGCCTTGGCCCTCTTGCTTGGGCGCGCGCATGTTCTGGATCGTGCGGTACTCGTGCTCGATGTACGCCGCGATCGAGTTGTTCTCGTCGCGCTTCTCGTACTCCACGAACTTACGGAACGCGTCGAACAGGTTCTTGGGGTTCGCGTACGCGCCGCTGATCAAGTAGTAGAAGACCGCGCCGAGCGAGTAGATGTCCGCGGGGCGACCCACGCTCTTCACCACGCGACCGCGCACGTTCACTTCGCTCGGCTCCGCGAACGGACGGTTCAAGAGGATCTTCTTGCGCGTACGATCCGCGGCCGCGATCGAGTAGAGCTCGTTGCGGTTGAACAGCGAGAACGTGTCGTTCTCGTAGATGTCGATGTAGAAGTCCTCGAAGAACTCCACTTCGGGTGAGCCCTGCGTGCAGTTCACGAGCAGCTCGAACGTGTTGGTCTCTTGCTCGGGGCTCTGGAAGTAGAGCGTGCCGGGGACCGCTTGGAAGCGCGTCATCGACACGTCGAGATCCGCGTCCGCGACCTTGCCGACGTTGAAGTCGGCGAGCTTGATCTTCATCTGCGAGCCACGCAGGTTCGGATCCGGAAGCTTCACGAGGATGTTGGCCGGCTTGATGTCGCGATGGCAGGTGTCGCGAACGAGGTGCGCGAACTCCACGGCCGTGGCGACCGGGATGATGTACTCGAGCACGCGGAAGATGCGCTCGCGCAACGGAACCGCGAGCAGGTCATCGCGACGGCGCTTCTGGCGCGCACCCTTCAGGCGCTCCTCGAGGCTCATGTCGAGCAGCTCGAGGATCATGAAGTCGTTCTCGACCTTGTCGCGGATCATCGGCGGGATGAAGCCCGCGCTATCGCCTTCACCGGAGCCGAGCAGCTCGACGATGTTGGGGTGACCCTGGACGCGCTCCAAGATCTCCTTCTCCATCTGGAAGCGCATCTGATCTTCGCCGGTGACGCCGCGCTGCAGGCACTTGATGGCGACCGGTCGGCGCAGCGTGGTCTTGCTCTCGACCCAGCGCTCTTCTCCGAGATACGCCTTGGCGAAGCGACCGGAGCCGAGCTCGATCGGCAAGCCGGTCTCGTCGACGACGAACGCGTAGATGCGGCTGCGCGACACGTACGGCGTGGGCTGCGCGATCACGCCCGACACCTGGCTCATCGGCGGGCCCGGCATCTGGCCGATTTGCGAGTGCTGCATGTGCTGCCCGTACATGGGCTGCGGCGCGGGGCCGACATGCGAGAGCGAAGGCGAGCCGGCCGCGAAGTTCTGCGTGTGATGCGGTGCCGGGTGCGGCGTCGGGTGCATTCCCGACGACTGCGGTTGTGGAATCTGCTGCGCCGACGCGCGTGCGGGCGCCTGCTGTTGAGGGATTTGATTGACGTTGGTCGCGTCGCCCTCGAAGTCTTGATAGTCCTCGACGATCGGTTGCACGGAAGCCGTCTTGTTGCGCGGCGGTCCGGAACCAGGCGGAGACGGTGGAGTAGAGGCCATGTGGTGTGGAGGAAACGACGCGCTAACGCGGGCGCGTTCGGGGAATCATCCGACCCCGGGTGTAAATGAAGTATGCGTCGGATCCGGGGCCGAAGTCGAATAGGATCGGGTCGATACAGTCCTCGGTTCGAATGCTCATGCGTTCGACGCCGAGGGTGAAGACGCGCTGGGTAGCCTCGGCCGTACCGATCGAAACCCGGATGTGGCCGATCTCCTGTGCCCGCGGAGTGACCAAGGAAAGGTCGCCCGGTTGATCGAGGTGCACGGCGGGGGAGGGGCGCCCGCCGAGCTTGGCGACGAAGCACGTCAGTCCCTTCACGTGGATCATCAGACCGGCGGGCGCGACGATCAGCGTGATTCGTACCTTGTTCTGCGAACCGACGAGATCGGCCTGGCCGTTAGGGCCGACCATGACGAAGTGAACGGAGCGCTCGCCGGCGTACTGCGGGAGATCCGACAGCGCGAGCAACCGACCCGGTCCGGAGACGGGCGCGGGACCTGCCATCCACGGCGGACGCGCGACGCCATCCTGTTGCCACGGCGATGATACGGGCATCGCTGCGGTGGTCGCTGTCGGAGGCGCTGCCGGCGAGGGTGGTGCTGGTGGAAGCGTGTGGTCGAGCGCCGCGCTGATCTGTGCGGTGTTCTCGAACGTCGGTTGCTTCGCCGCGGGGATGGACGCGGAGGACCGCGGCGGTGGTCGCGGGGGAAGGGCGCGCTGCCCCGACGGCGGCGTGTCGATGGTGTGAAGGTTCGCGAGTAGCGACTGCGTCGGCTCCTGTGCGGGCAGCTTCGGGATCTCGTCGGACTCGGTGTCGATGGCGGCTTCGAGCTGCGTGCGTAGCTCGTCGACCTTCGCGGTGCGCTTCTTGGGATCGAAGGCGAGCGCCTTGATCAGGATGTCCTGCACCCGCTTGGAGATGTTGAGTGGCTTCAGCGCCTCGCGCACGAGCTCGTCGGCGTGACGACGCTTCTTGTAGCCCGCGTACACGTCCTCGTCGGCGAAGATCGCTTTGCCGGAGAGCATGTAGATCGCGACGACGGCGAGCGAGTAGATGTCGGTCGCCGCGCTCACCGGCTGACCCGCGAGCTGCTCGGGTGCGGCCCAGCTCGGGGAGTACATCGCGAGCTTCTGTCCCGCGACGATGGCCGTGTCCTCCGCGCGCTTGCTCTGCTCTTTCTCGTCGTCAGCTGACCACTTCGCGATACCGAAATCGGCGAGCTTGGGCAGCTTCTTCTCGCCCACGGATCCGAACAGGATGTTCTGCGGCTTGATATCGCGATGCACGATGCCGAGCTGATGCGCTTCGGCGAGCGCCGCGCACATCGCGCCGATCACGCGCACGGTCTCCTCGATCGATTGCTTGCCCTGCTCGCGAACGATCATGGACAGCGTGCCGCCGTTCATGAACTCGCAGACCTGGAGGGGCATGCCCTCCTGATCCTTCGCGCCGAGGTGACCGAAGTCGTAGATGCGAAGCGTGTTGGGATGGGTGAGCCTCGACAGCGCGAACGCTTCCTGGACGAAGTGCTCGTAGCTCGTGCGGCCGAGGCCGCTCTTACCACCGAGGCCGCTGAACACCTTGATGCAGACGGGCCGATGGAGGCGCTCGTCCTGCCCGCGATACACGAGCGAGTGTCCGCCCTGCGCGACCTGCTCGACGACGCGGTAGCGATCGAGCACCACGTCGCCGACCTTGATGGCAGGCGGCGGCGGATCCGACGCCTTTGCAGGCGGCTTCGGTGCGGTCCCCATCCGTACCAGCGATGCTACCCCGAAAACACCACGCTGCCGTGTCGTGGGAAGTGCCTGTCCCTCACAGGTTCTGAGCTGGTGGCGGTGTCGGAGTCCGGGGTAGCATGGGACGTTGTCGCGCGCGCCGTCGATTTTGGTCGTGCACCCGGACCGCAAGACGCAGCGGATCGTGCAACGCATTCTCGGCGTCACCCGCTACTCGATCGACATCGCGGACGATCTCGATCAAGGCTTGCGTCTCCTCGCGAACCTCGATCCGATCCTCGTCGTGGTCGACGCGAGCGCCGTCGCGTTGCCACAAGCCGCCGAGTTCTTCGCGCACGCGCGCACGCGTGGTGCCGAAGCGTGCATGACGTTGCTCGGGGGCGGCGCCGCGGATCAAGTGCCGAAGATCCTCGACATGGGCGCGATCACGAACCTCCTCGTGCACCCGATGCCGATCCTCGCCGAGGAGCTGACGATCACCGCCGAGAAGTTGATCCGCAACGACATCTTCGGCGCGGAGAAGTACCTGCTGTGGGGCACGGACATCGAGGAGACGATCATCACGCGCGCGAGCCAGCGCGGCGAGGTCGTGCACTCGCTGTCCTCGGACATCAAAGGGCGCGGACAGAGCGCGCGCGTCGCATCGATGGCGATGCTCGTCGCCGACGAGCTGATCTCGAACGCCGTCCACAACGCACCACGCGACGCTGCGGGCGTGTACTACCGGCGCGAGCTGCCGCGCGATCAGGACATCGAGCTCGACGAGCGCCATCACGTCCAGTTCCGCTGGGGATGCGATGCGCGTTACCTCGTCGTCGAAGTCACGGACTCGTTCGGCAGCCTCGATCGCGAGACGATCCTCGCCGCGCTCGCGAAGAGCAACGTGCGCGAGACGGGTGAGGGCGCGGGCATGGGCATCTCGCTCGCGTATCGCTCGTGCGATCACTTGGTGTTCAATCTCGCGCCCGGCAAGCGCACGCAGATCATCGGACTCATCGACGTGCGCTTCCCGCCCGCCGGAAATCCAGCGAGCGCGCACGTCAGCGCACCAGCGTCGTCGTATAACGTCTTCGTGGAGCGCTCCACATGACAGAGACACGCGGTCGAATGACGATCGACACGCAAGCTGATCAGCTCGTGATCGCTGGCGCGATCGACGAGTCCGCAGCGCTCCACGAGCTCGTCTCGCGTGCGCACGATGGCAAGCTCGTTCTCGATCTCGCGGCTGTCACGTTCATCAACTCGCTCGGCGTGCGCGATTGGATCCGCATGCAGGCTGCGGCACAGCAGGCAAACATCGCCGTGCAGCTTCGCCGCGTCGCGGAACCGTTGGTGCACCAACTGAACATGATCATCGCGACACGGGGAAATGCGCAGGTCGCGTCGTTCTATGCGCCATACGCCTGCGATGCATGTGGGCGCGAGGAGTCCCTGCTCATCGACGCGATCGCCAACGGCCCTGCGCTCGTGCGTCTCGAGCCGCCGCCCATGACCTGCCCCGAGTGCGGCGCGCACATGGCGTTCAACGATTTCCCCGAGCGTTATTTCTCCTTCCTGTCGTCGTAATCGGGTAAGACCTCGCCGTGCTCCACGAGTTCGCGAGATGGGTTCAGGACATCGTCATCAGCCTCGGCTATCCGGGGTTGTTCGTGCTGATCGTCCTCGAGAGCACGATGGTCCCGATCCCCTCGCTGCTCGTGATGCCCTTCGCAGGGTTCCTCGCAGCACAGGGACATTTCTCGCTTCCCGTGATCTTGATCCTCAACACCGCCGGGGCGCTCACCGGATCGGGCCTGTCGTACTGGCTCGGTGCCGCGGGCGGAAAGCCGTTGCTCCTCAAGTACGGCAAGTACGTGATGGTGCGGCCCAAGGACATCGAGAAGACAGAGGCCTACTTCGCCAAGCACGGCACGTGGACCATCCTCGTGGGACGTTTCCTGCCGGTCATTCGTCACATCATCTCCATTCCCGCTGGCATCGCGCGCATGCCCCTCGTGCCGTTCTTCAGCCTGACCGGCCTGGGAGCCTCTCTTTGGGGAGGGGGATTGATGGTCCTGGGCTACGTACTAGGTGCTCGCTGGAAAGAGATCGAGGCCAAGGCAAAGAGCATCGACCATCTCATCGCGTTCGCGATCGTGTTTGCCATCATCGGCGCAGCGCTGTACTTCTACGTGCGTCGTCGGAAAGAGCGCGCTCGCGCAGCTGACACGGCCCCTGCTTCTGACTCCGCATCCACGTAGTACCCACGTGTCGTACTCTAGAGGTAACCCCAACGTCCCGCCGGAGGCGCAGACGCCGACTAGCGGGAGCAACGTGCTAGCTTCTTCTGGCGTGTCCACGTTGTCGTCGGTCTCCTCGGCTGCGGTCAAAGTGCTCGACCGTCACGAGTCGGAGCTCGTAGACGCCGCCGTGGCGATGGTCAGCGCTCGCTCGGCGGCTGATGGCGCGATCCTCGTGGGGCTCATCGCGGAGCTCAAGGCCACGTCCGAGCTGCTCGATCGGCAGCGCCCGTTGCGCCGCCCCACCGCGCTCGCAAACGAGCCGCGCGACGAGCAGACGCTGATCGATCACCTGTGCACCATCGACGGTCTGTCGGGTGATCTCGCGCTGCCGCTCAAGGCGACGCTGTCGCGCACGTACCTCATCACCAAGATCAACTTTCTGCGCGGCTTCGTGAAGGCCACGTCCATCTGCTCGGATGCACACGGCGCGCGCGTCTCGCACGAGCTCCGCGAAGAGCTCGCGCAATCGATCTACACGTTGCTCGCCGAGGAGCTGTTCCTCGCGCTCCTGCGCAAGCCGGACGTCACGCGCCGGACCAAGCAGCGTGCTGCCGACCAGCTGATCACCGTGTGGGACGACGCGATGCTCGAGATCGACGACTTCGCTCCGTTGCTCGAGAGCGCGTGGCACGCACGCAATCGCATCAACAGCGCGTACGGCACGCTGCTCGGCGCCACGGAGACCTTCCGTCTCGTCACCGAGGATTGCTCGCCGGACGTGCTCGAGTTCTTCGGCCGCGAGGGCATGTCTGCCGACGAGAGCGCGGCGTTCGAGGAGTTCCTCTTCAACATGACGAGCGAAGAGCTCGCCACGCTGCGCCGCGCGATGCAGCAGCAGCACGTCTCCGCGGCGTCACCCGCGTGGGCCGCCGAGATCCTCGGTCGACAGATCGAGGAGCTCGAGCACGGGCCGCAACACGAGATCGATCCGATGGCGCTCTACCGCTCGTATCAGCGACGTCAGCTCGCCGCGGACTTCCGCATGATGTCGAACGCGCCCGGTCCTCGCCGCACGGCCGAGGGCTACTTGATGGTCTACCTGCTCGACCAGCAGTAGCCGTTCACACTGCCGACGCGGTGGGCGTGGCGTTCAGGTGCTTCTCGATGAGCTTGCTGAGCTCGGGAATCGCCTCGACGACGTTGCGCTTCGCGCCGTCGCGCATCTTGAAGTACATCTTCTTGGCCGTGGTGTGCGACGTCTTCTCGGCGCGACCATCGGTGACCTGGAGCAGATCCTCGGCGACGTCATCGCTGCGCGCGATCACGTAGTCCGAGAAGGACGTCTGCGCCGGCGCGGCCGCCCACTTGTCGTAGTGCGGCTGCAGCTTCCCGAGCCAGTCGTCGAGGAGCGCGTCCACCGTCTCGGGCACGAACTTCTTCTTGATGCCCTTGATGACGCCGTAGGCGCTCTTGATGACGAAGCCCTTCTGCTTCACCTGGCTGTCGACGAGATCGACGCAATCCGCGATGACCTGCGCACGAACGGGTTCTTTTCCGAGTTGCTCGACGAGAGTAGGCATAGGCGATGAGTGGGGGGTACCACAGTCCCGCCCGATCGTCACTTCTCTGACCCCGTCAGGCGACCGTCAGGAGACCGCTAGGATTCCGTGAACGTGACGCCGTACCGATCGCATCGCCGCTTCATGTCGGCACGATCGTTTCCGCCGGGCGGCAAGAGCAGGTAGTTCTTCTGCGCGGTCGCGGCGTCGTCGAGGATGCACGACGCGGACACCATGATCCGCAGCATGCGTGTATTCGCGGGATCGTTGGCCAGCACCTTCTTCGCGATCACGATCGCTTCGTCGAAGTCGCCGTGGTCGTAGGCCTTGTTGGCCGACGCCATCATCTCGTCCTTCTTGATATCGATGTTCGCGCCCGGGTTCTCGACCGCCAAACTGCTCGGCGGTGCCGCGGTGTCCTTCACCGCGCTCAGGATCCGCGCCCGCGAGGGACGCGACCCCGCGGTTTCGGAGGGGTTCGTAGGCGCCGGAGCGTCCTCGGCGAGAGCCGGGCTGGAGGGAGCGCTCGCCTCGGGTGAGCGCGGGCGCACGTTGGCCACCGCTGTCGAGGTCGAGTTGACCGCGATGTACAGATAGACCCCTAGACCGAGGACGCCCACGGCCGAGGCGACGAGAACCAGGTGACGAGCCGTCACGCTACCTACCTAGCACGAGCGCGCGCCGTTCGCGCTTCGCGCGTTTTGTTCCAGGTGTGATCTGCACTGCAAAGTTTGTTTCTCGCTCGGTTCGGGGACAGTGACAAGTTGACACTCACCGTCGAGGTTTGTGAATGTCCGCCTCCATGAAGCGACTCACTGGATTGCTCCTTTGTGTCGCTGCGGCTGGACTGATCGGCTGTGGCGATAACAGTGCCGAGTGCGGTGAAGGAACCGTACTCGATGACAACGGCTACTGCGTGGCGACGGGTGGGACCGTCACATGCACCGATGGAACGAAGCTCGACGAGACCACGAACACGTGCGTGATCGATCCAGAGGCGTGTCAGAGCGGAACAGTGCTCATCGATGGCGCGTGTAAGGACCCGGCCGAGGGACTCGTCGTCGACGTGACAGAGGCGGCGGAACCCAACGCGCTCGGTTTCTTCGGCGAGCCGTCGGACGATCCGGCGGGAACGTTCGACTTGAAGCCCGTGGGTGGTCCCGCGGTCGTGGTGCAGGGCAACTTCAATCCGCAAGCGGATCGAGACGACGACGGCGAGCTCGAGCCTGACTTCGACACGTACCTCTTCCAGGCCAATGGTCCGGCGCTGCTCGAGATCTCCGTCGACGGCGTCGGCGGTGCTGCCGGCGCGTTCGCAGCCATCTACGGCAACGACGACTTCCCGGCCATGTTCAGCTGGTTGCGCCTCGGTGTGAACCGCCTCGGCGATACGGCGAAGCGCCAGGTGTATCTGCCCAACGCTGGCGTGTACGTGCTCATCATCGCGGACACGCGCGCATTCCTTCAGGGCGCGCCGGTCGGCGACGAGAACAACAAGTACTTCGCGTCGATCAAGCAGCTGCCGATTCCTGCTGCCACTCCTCTCACGGTGACGGACGGTGTCGCGCGCGCGCTCGACACGCTCCCGGCCGGAGAGGTGAAGCTCTACTCGGTTCCGCTCGGCAACGGACTCAACGAAGCGTCGTACGTCGCTGACAACACCAACGTCACTGGCTCGCTCGTGGTCGTTCAGAACGGCGGCCCGCGCGTGGTCGTGGACGAGGATTTCGGTCCGGCGACCACTGTCTTCGGCGGTGTCGCAGCGACGGACAACGTCGTGTTCGTGGCGGATCAGTTCTCGAACTCCAGCCACCAGCCGACGCCGATCGACCTGCAGGTGAAGGTTCGCACCGCTGCACCACTGCTGACGGACGGCGTGGAAGCGACCGCGACGGTCGAGAACGCGACCGATACCGCCGATTTCTATCCCACGAGCCTCGATGGCATGAACGCGTACACGTTCAGCGTGAACGCAGCGGGTGAGACCGTCGGCATCGACTGGTCGTTCGACGTGCCGATCGACGGAACCATCGTCGATCAGAACGGCGCGATCGCGGCCACGCTCTCGTACTACCCGGCAGCTGCCGACTTCTTCGGTACGTTCATCGATGGCTTCGGCTGGTACCAGTGGGAGTCGTACAAGGGACTCTGGCGCGCGCCGGCCGCAGGTCGTTACTATCTGCTCGTGTGGGGACCGGAGAGCGATCTCGGCGATACGCTGACGCTCACGAGCACGATGTCCGTCCTCACGCCGGAGACGCTCACGGTGGGGACACCTCTCACGGGTGTGACGCCGAACGCGTACAACTCGAACCCCTATGTCTTCAACGCGGACAACGGCGTGTGGGACTTGTTCACCGCGCAGGCGGATTCGGCGAGCGGCGGAGCGATCATCGAATACATGCCCCTCACGTCGGCGTTCGGCGCACTCGACGATCTCCTGGTGAGCGAGATCGGTTCTGTCGCCCAGTACATCTCGACCGACGCATCGACGCTGTTCGGCGTCGGCGCGGCGCCCGGAACGAGCGCCGAGCAGGGTCAGGTTCTGCTCAACGGGCCCACCCAGTACTTCGTCAAAGCGATCACCATCAACGGGACCGGCACGTTCGGCTTCGGTGCAGAGCTTCGCGAGTTCACGGACCTCGGCTCGCACAACGGTCCGTACACCACCACGCTGACCGATCAGGACTTCCCGATCATCTACGACGACTTCGATTGGCACATGGCGATCCCGGAGCACTACTACCTGCTCCGTACGCAGCCGGGCACGCAGGTCGAGATCACGGTCACGCCGAACGATCCCGGCATGGACCTCCTCATCGGCAACATGGACTACGACGAGTCGTTCTTCGACTACGAGGATGCGGAGTACCTCGCGCCCGAGACGTATACGTACACGGCGGATCCGTCGGGCTTCGTCGCGTTCACGGTGTGGGATTGGGAGGAGATCGGTGCCACGTTCGATCTCGAGCTCACGCTCACCGCTCCGACGGTCACGGCGCCGTACTACACCGTCGCGAATGGAACGACGGCGTGGTCGAACGCGTGCTCCGGTGGCGTCGACGTGACGCCGCTCAACCGTGACGATGGCTTCACGAACGCGATCCCGCTGCCCGCAGGCTTCGACTTCTTCGCCAACGCCGTCACGGCGATCAAGATCTCGACGAACGGCTGGTTCACGTTCGACAGCACCGCGGACATCAGCGCCGGCGCGAGCCGCACCCCTCAGGCGCTTCCGAGCGCGACGGCTCCGAACAACCTCGTCGCGGCGTACTGGACGAACCTCGAGCTCGTGCGCATCTGCACGAAGACGGTGGGCACGAAGTTCATCGTGCAGTGGCGTGGCCTCCAGTTCGGCACCGACGATGTCATCGCGACGCAGGCGATCCTGGACACGGCAGATGACAGCATCGAGATCATTCAGGCTCCGTACTCGAACGGAACCGGTGTCGGCGCGGCCAGTGGTGTCGAGAGCGCGTCGGGCTCTCAGGGTACGCGCCTCTTCTACAACACCGCGGTGAATAATCTCGCGGGTTCGTCGAAGAAGCTGACGCACCAGTAAGCACAGCGCTCGCGTGCTGGCGGCCTCTCGGCGACGAGGGGCCGTTTTGGTTTTCGGCCTAGCGTCGCTCGAGGCGCGTGTATGCCGCGGACAGCGCCGTCGCGATGCGATTCAGATCGCCCGTCGCTGCCTCCACGTCGGCGCCGTTGGGATCGCCGATCAGCAGCACGTAGTCGCACGCGTTGCCGACCGCGATGCCGACGGCCGCGGGGAAGCGCGGCACGCCGAGGAGCGGCTCGAGGTGATCGTGGATCTCGTCGCCGCCTGCGGGCAGCTGCGTGATCAAGCGGCCTGGTGCACGATGGGCCGACGCGACGATCGACGGCGAGTCGAGCGAGATCAAGATCGACCGCACGACCTCGGCCGAGAGCTTCGCGCCGTGACCGCGCAGGCCCGTCACCTCGTGACCCTCGACGGCGAGGAGCAGCGCGGCGCGCCAGCGTGACGCGATGAAGCGCATCGCCGCGTCGGCGATGTCGTCGTGCGTGCGCGCGACGGAGAGCGCATCGAGCGTCTCGGCGAGATGCGTGAGCTGGAGCGACTCGCGCGAGGGAGGCTGTGTTCCGCGCGCGAGCGACTCGAGGCCGCCCGGCGGACGGATCGATGTCGACGGAGTGGCGCGCGGTGCGGGGCGCTCGAGCGCTGGAGGCTCCGGATCCGGAGGCGGGATGGCGATCGCTGGCTGCGAGGGAGGTAGCGCGTGGAGGCCCGAGACCTGGGGGCGGCGCGGTGACGAGGGGAGCGGCGTGCGGTTCGTGGGCGGCGTGATCGCGGCGAGCGAGGAGGCGGAGGGCAGCTTCACGTGGCCTGATTGCGACGGGTCGCGTGACACGCGGGTGTCGTCGAGCTCGACGAGCTGTAGGTTGTGTGTGTCTTTTAAACATCTCAGAGCC
>JAEYYV010000074.1 GCA_023428295.1 Pseudomonadota bacterium | reverse complement strand
CGATCGCCGCGCTGGTGATGAGGATCAAAAGGCGCGTCGTCATGATCAGGCTGCCTTCACCTTCTTGATCTTGGCCTCGAAGTCCGCGCGGAACTTCGTGAGGAATCCGAGCATCGGCCACGCCGCGGCGTCGCCGAGCGCGCAGATCGTGTTGCCCGCGATGCCGTGCGCGATGCTGGCGAGCAGCTCGACGTCCGTCTCCTTGCCGGCGCCCTCGGCGACGCGGCGCGAGACCTTCTCCAGCCACCCGGTGCCCTCGCGGCACGGCGTGCACTGGCCGCACGACTCGTGCGCGAAGAACTTCATGATGCGCCACACGGCGCGCGGGATGTCGGTCTCCTCATCGAGCACGACCACGCCGCCGGAGCCCGCCATCGTGCGCAGCGCGCGGCCGCCGCCGAGATCGAACTGCTGGCCCTCGCGGACCATGACCGGCTTGATCCGCTCGTCGGTCTGCAGCGCGTCGAACTCGATCGGCACGTCGAGCTCGTGCTCGTCGAGCGGCGGCATCGAGACGCCGCCCGGGATGACCGCCTTCACCTTGCGGCCCTTCCACACGCCGCCGCAGACATCCTCGATGATCTCGCGGAACGTGATGTTCATCGGTGCTTCGAACACCGTCGGCTTGTTCACGTGGCCCGACACGCACAGCATGCGCGTACCGCCCGAGCGACCGGTGCCGAGGCCGTTGAACCACGTACCGCCCTTGTCGACGATGAACGGCACGTTCATCAGCGTCTCGACGTTGTTGACGATCGTCGGGTTGTCGAACAGGCCCTTCACCGCCGGGAACGGCGGCTTGAGGCGCGGCTGACCGCGACGACCTTCGAGCGAGTTCAGGAGCGCGGTCTCTTCACCGCAGATGTACGCGCCCGCGCCGCGATGGACGGTGAGATGGATCTCGAGGCCCGTGCCGAGGATGTTCTTGCCGAGGTAGCCGCGCGCGTACGCTTCCTCGACGGCCTTGGCGAGCACCGCGTACTCGCGCATCATCTCGCCGCGGATGTAGATGAAGTTGTGCACGGCCTTGAGCGCGTGCGCGCTGATGATCATGCCCTCGATGAGGAGGTGCGGATCCCAGTAGATGAGCTCGCGGTCCTTGCACGTGCCGGGCTCGCTCTCGTCGGCGTTGCAGACGAGATGGACGGCCGACGCATCCTTGGGGACAAAGCCCCACTTCACGCCGGTCGCGAAGCCTGCGCCGCCGCGGCCGCGCAGGTTGGACGTCTTGACCTCGTTGACGAGGTCCTCGGGGCGCATCGCGAGCGCCTTGCGCAGCGTCTGATAGCCGCCGAGCTTCTCGTACCCCGCGAGCGTCTTCGCGCTCTCGTTGCCGAACTTGGCAGAGACGAGCCGGAATCCCTTCTCGACGGGCATTACACGACCTCCGATTCGGGCGACGGATCGCGCTCGAGCTCCGCGATGATCTTCGCGACATCACCGGGCGCGATATCGAGGAAGTACTTCGTGCCGACCACCGCGCACGGTGCGTTTGCACAGGCGGCGATGCACTCCTCCTCGACGAGGTGGAACTTCTTGTTCGCCGTGGTGCCGCCCTTCTTCACGCCGAGCTGCTTCTCGAACTGCGCGAGCACGTCGTATCCGTCGCGCAACATGCACGAGATGTTCGTGCACATGCGGATCGTCGTCGTGCCCGCAGGCTCGAGCTTGTACATCGTGTAGAAGGTCGCGACCCCGTACACGTGCGCGTACGGAAGGTCGAGCGTGGTCGCCACGAGGCGCATCGCGTCCTCGCTCAGGTGACCAAACTCTTTTTGTGCGAGGTGCAGAGCAGCCATCACCACGGGCTTCTTGGTCTTGGAAGCCGGGAGATAGCGCTCGCACAGCGCCGCGATTTTCTTCTGGGCGTCGGCGGAGAATTCGAGTGACATCGAGTGGTTGCCCCGTGCCTAACCGAGTCGGTAAGCGGGCGAAAATTAGTCCGCTGGTTCGCCGCTGTCTATCGATCGGCCACCTAAACAACGCTTGGGGATCGTGGGGTTGAGCTACTTCCCCGCGTCAAAACGCCGCGCCCCTTGGCCCTCTCGATCGCGACCGTGATATCTCGTGCGGCCATGGCTCAGGACGCGCCGCTCAGCCGCATCGAGAAGCTCGCCCTCAAGTTCGGCGAGCTCGCCAACGAAAACCCTCGCGGGAAGTGGCTCCAGACCCGTTTTCTTCGCGGAATTTCCTATGTCTGGGTCCGCGCGGGCATCTCCAAGCGAATGATCGTGGAGGGGCTCGATGACCTGAAGGCGCTGCAGCCGCCGTCCGGCGTGATGATCGTGGCCAACCACCGCAGCTTCTTCGACTCCTACGCCATGCTCCTCGCCTGCTACATGGGCAAGGTCGGGTGGGCGAAGTCGCTCCAGTTCCCGGTCCGGTCGAACTTCTTCTACGACAAGGCCCTCGGCATCGCGATCAACGCCGCCATCGCGGGCGGCGCGATGTACCCGCCGATCTTCCGCGACAAAGAGCGCCGCGCGCTCAACGAGGAGGCGCTCGATCGCATGGTCGAGATCCTGAAGCGCAAGGACAGCGTCCTCGGGATGCACCCCGAAGGAACGCGCGGCAAGGGTCCCGATCCGTACGAGCTGCTCCCCGCACAGCCGGGCGCTGGCAAGGTCGCGCTGCTCGCCAAGCCGACCGTGATCCCGGGCTTCATCAACGGGCTCGGCAACAACATCGTCGACGACATTCGCGTCACGTACACAAGTGAGGCGCGGCGCAGCCGAGCGATCGTGTCGATCTTCGGACCGCCGATCGATTACTCCGCGCTCGCCGCCGAGAAGCCGCGCCCCACGCTCTACAAGAAGTGCGCGGACCTCATGATGGCCGAGGTGAAGAAGCTCTCGCTGCGCGAGAAGGAGCTGCGCGCCGACATCATGGCCGGCCGCGTTGCCGACGACGATCCGCGCTGGATCGACAACTGGGGAGCCTCGAAGCTCTACGCGTTCGAGGGCTAGTGAAGCGCAAGAAGGCGAAGCCACCGCCGCGCACGCTCGACGAGCTCCTCGCCCTCGCGAAGGACCACAACGAGCGGGGCGAGCTCTCCGAGTCGGAGGCGCTGTATCGCGAAGCACTCGCGCTCTCGCCCGGGCACGTCGGCGTGATCACGCTGCTCGGCCTCGTGATGATCGATCGCGATAACGCGATGGGCGCGATCGATCTGCTCGAGCGTGCGCGCGACGCGGCGCCCGACTTCGCGCCCGTGCACCTCGCGCTCGGCTCCGCGTATGCGATGACCGGCAACGACGACATCGCCGTCTCGACGATGGAGATCGCGATCAAGCTCGACTCGACGGGCACGTTGGCGTTCGAGCGCCTCGCCAAGCATCACGTGCGATCGGGACGGACACGCGAAGCGATCGGCGTCTTGCGCCGTCTCCTCCGTCGCGATCCGCGCAACACCGACGCGCAGTTCATGCTCGAGGCGCTCACCGGCGAGAAGCGCGGCGACGCTCCGCACGAGCCGCGCCCCGGCCTCGTCGCCGAGCTGTTCGATAGCTACGCGTCGACGTTCGACACGCACCTCGCGAAGCTCGCGTACAACGTCCCGCGCGCGCTCGCAGAGGTGATCGCGAGCATCGAGGCTCCACCGGCGCGCGGCTGGACGATCGTGGATCTCGGCTGCGGTACCGGCCTCGCGGGCGTCGAGGTCCGCGAGTGGGCGCGCACGCTGATCGGCTCGGATCTGTCGCCTCGCATGATCGTGCGAGCGAGAGAGCGCGCGCTGTACGACGAGCTGTACGTCGAAGATCTGCGCGCGACGCTCGAGCGCGTGCGCGATGCCGACCTCGTCGTCGCCGCGGACGTGCTGATCTATCTCGCGACGCTCGACACCACGTTCGCCGCGTGTGCCGCAGCGCTGCGCCCCGGTGGCCTCCTCGCCTTCTCGACGGAGGTCGGCGAAGGCGACGACATCGCGCTTCAAGACACGTTCCGCTACCGCCACTCCGAGGCGTACATCCGCCGGCTCGCGGACGCGCACGGCTTTGCCGCCGAGCGCCTCGAACCGACGACACTTCGCATGGAGAACGACACGCCGGTCCGAGGCATACTGAACGTCTTCCGCCGGTGATCCGCCGGCGCTGGCGGGTGCCGATGATCCGAAAGTTCTCTCGAGAGCAGCTCGAATCCGAGCCGCACGACGTGCGGTTCTGGGACATCTATCCGTGGGACGCGATCGACGACACGCCCTTCGGATCGAGCCTCGCGATCATCGAGCCGGGTGGCCGCACGATGCTGCACAGCCACTCGCCCGCGGAGACGTTCATCATCTGCCGCGGCTCCGGCACGATCTCGATCGACGGCACGAGCGAGGCGGTCACCACGGGCGACGTGATCTACCTGCCGCCCGAGAGCGTTCACGATCTGCGCAACGACTCCACGACCGACGACCTCGCGTTCGTGTCCGTGTTCTGGAAGGCGCAGGCCACCGAGCGCAGGACGCCGCGCTTGCTCGTTCCATCGCCGAAGACGCCGAACGGGCCGCTTCACCTGGGGCACCTCTCGGGCCCGTACCTGCTCGGTGACGTGAAGCGGCGCTACTACCGCATGCACGGCATCGACGCGACGCTCGTCTGCCTCACCGACGATCATCAGACGTACGTCGTGTCGCGCGCCACCGACGACGGCATCTCGGTCGAGGCATCGGCGGCGAAGTTCTCGTCGGAGATCGTGTCCACCCTCGTCGCGTTCGGCGCGACGCCCGACGCGGTGATCACGCCGTCGCGAGACACCGCGTATCGCACCGCGGTGAGCGAGCGCTTCGCGCGCCTCCGCAGCGAGCAGAAGATCGAGCAGCGCGAGGTCGAAACGCTTCACTGCGACACCTGCGATCTCCCGGTGCACGACGCGTCGGCCGTCGGCACGTGTCCGTACTGCCGGTCGTCGATGTTCGGTGCGTTCTGCGATACGTGCAGCGCGCTCGTCGATCCGACGGCGCTCGTCGAGCCGCGCTGCGATCGCTGCGAGAGCGTTCCCGTGCATCGCACCCAGCGGCGCTGGGTGTTCTCGCTGCGCCCGTACACGGAGGCGCTCGCGGACTATCATCGTCGCTCGCGCCTGTCGCCCAAGCTGCGCCGGCTCGCCGCGCAGTGGATCGAGCGCGACATCACGCTCGTCGTGACCGAGCCGGGAGCGTGGGGCATCCCGGCCGGCGAAGATGGTCAGATCATCTCGCCGTGGTTCGAGGTCTCGCTCGCGAGCGGCTACCTGCGCGAGCAGTACGCGCCCGACAGCGAGGTGTCGTGCTTCTTCGGCTACGACAACGCGTTCCTCTATCTCGTGCAGGATCCGGCCGTGAGCCTCGCGCTCGACGCCGTGTTGCCCGTCGAGCTGGCCGCGAACGAGTTCCTCCTGCGCGACGCGGAGAAGATGTCGACGAGCCGCGCGCGCACGCTCGATGCGAGCGAGATGCTCGCGCGCGTGCCGTCGGATCTCCTGCGGCTCTACCTCGCGAAGGTCCGCCCCGAGGACGAGCCCGCCACGGCGAACATCGAGATCGCGCAGATGTTCCTCGCGACCGTCACGCGCTACTGGCAGCGCTGGCTGTCGCGCCTCGCCGCCGCGCTCGCCGCGGAAGCCGGCAACCGCGCGCCCGCCGCCACCAACCCGTCGCTCGTGCCGTGGTCGCACGAGCAGCGCCAGTTCCTCGACGATCTCACCGCGATCGTCGCGCGCGCCCGCCGCGGCTACGACGCGTGCTCGCTGCGCGTGGTCGCCACCGTGATGCACGAGCTCGTCGAGCGCGCGACCGCGTTTGGCATCGCGCAGTCGCATCTCGCTGGCATCGCATCGCTCGTCGACAGCCGCGGCACGGGTCTCGCGCTCGAGCTCGCCGCCGTGCGCGCGCTCGCGATGATCGCCGCGCCGATCATGCCGGACTTCGCGGCGCGGCTCGCGCAGGGCCGCGGCGAGACGCTCGCCTGGTCGGACGCTATCGCGAGGGGGCCGCCCGGGCGTACGATCGCGATCGCCGACGACTTGTTTGCGGCGACGATCGATCTCGGCGGAGGAGGCTGACATGCCCGACATCGTGATCATCGGCGGCGGCGTGATCGGCGCGAGCATCGCGTTCCACCTCGGAGCGCGCGGTGCCGAGGGCGTCGTTCTCCTCGAGCGCGACTCGATCGGCGGCGGCGAGACGCACAAGTCGGGCGGCTTCGTGCAGACGCACTGGGACACGCTCGCCGAGGTGCGTCTCATCGCTCGCTCGCGCGAGATGTTCGCGAACTGGAAGGACATCGTCGGCGGCGACTGCGGCTTCGTGCGCGGCGGCTACCTGCACGTCACCGGCACCGATCGCGAGCCCGACGTGCGCCGCGTGCACGACATGCTGATCGCCGAGGGCCTCGAGTCGCACTGGATCGAGCGCGACGACCTCCTGTCGATCCAGCCGCTGTTGAACCTCGATCGCTTGATCGGCGGCGCGTGGGAACCGTCGAGCGGTTGGTGCGATGCGCTCGCCACCACGAAGAGCCTCGCCGCGGCCGCGAGCGATCGCGGCGTCGAGATCCGCGAGGGCACGACGGTCACCAAGATCGAGCATGCGGGCGGCCGAGTCACCGGCGTCGCGACGACGACCGGCACCATCGGGTGCCGCGTGGTCATCCTCGCTGCGGGCCCACGCGTTCCATCCCTTCACGCTACGCCCGAGGTCCAGCTGCCGCTCGAGATCCTGCGCGGCCAGGTCGGCTGGATGAATCGCCCGAACGGCCTGCCCGCGCGCGAGATCGGCTTCTACGACGAGGTCACCGGCGTCTACACGCATCCGCACGGAGCGCTGAACCTCCTCGGCTGCGATCGCCATCATCCGTTCTCGCTCGTCGAGGACCCCGACGACTACAAGCGCGACATCGACGGTGCATGGCTCGCCAAAGCAGCGCTGGCGCTCGGCTACCGCCTCCCCGCGCTGCGCGAAGTCGTGATCCAGCGCGGCGTCACCGGACTCTACGACTTCACACCCGACGGCCAGCCCGTCCTCGACGGTCCGATCGGTGGCCTCGACGGCTACTACCTCGCGTGCGGGTTCTCGGGCGTCGGCTTCAAGAGCGCACCCGCGACCGGCCTCGGTATGGCCGAGCTCGTCCTCGACGGCGCGGCACGCTCCGTGGACATCTCGCACTTGCAGTGCGCGCGCTTCGCGTCGTCCGGAACTTAGAAGACGATGCCTTCGCAGATCTCGCGAATGCGATCGGCCACGCCCATGAGGCCGCGCTCCTTGGACACGCACGCATCGGCGCCGGAGTCGCGCACGATCGCCTCGAGCTCGTGCTCGGGCGTCGACGAGTACACGACGATCGGGATGCGATTCGTCGGCATCTGCCGGCGGATCCACGCGCACAGCTCCTTGCCCGACATCTCGGGCATGTGCAGGTCCGTCACGATCACGTGCGGCTTCCAATCGAGCAGCGAGTTCAAGAAGCGCTGCAACGAGCTCACCGCGCGGACCTCGAAGCCCGCGTTCGCGAGCATCACGGTCTGCGCTTCGAGGACGATCTCGCTGTCGTCGATGAGGAGCACGCGCAGGCTCTGTTCGGCGGGCGCGCTCACGCGGCGCTCCCCGCGGGTGCGAGGTGCATGAGCTCGTGGATCGAGGCGATCACCTGGCGAAGACGCATGGGTTTGTCCAGGAAGATGTTGGCGCCCGCGGCGATCGCGAGCGCGCGCGCGGCGTCACCGCCAGCGCTGACGGCGATGATCGGAAGGCCGTCGAGACCGAGGTCCTTGCGCGCTTGCTCGATGAGCACGGGTCCATCGATGACCGGCAGGTACACGTCGACGATCGCCACGTCGTACTTGTTGGCCCTGAGCAGCTGCATCGCGGCGCCGCCGTCATCAGCGGTCGCGACGTTGAACGACACATCGGTCATGCCGCGGCGGCCCGAGACTTCGAGTCCGTTGCGCACGAGCTCGGACACGTGACGGTTGTCCTCGACGACGAGCACCTCCACCACGCGTTGGACTGCTTTCGGATCGCGTTGCTCGATGCGGTCGACGATCGACGCGAGCTTGTCGCGACCGACACCGGAGAGGAACTCGACGCCGACGCCGGGCTCCTCGCCTTCGCGGCGCCAGCGCACGATCGCCTCGACGGAGATCGGGAGCAGCAAGCCCGGAAACGAGAGCACCAGCTGCACTTGGTTGCCCGGGGTGAGATCGCGCGACGTGTGGATGAACGTGCCGCCGCGCGACAGGTTCTCGGTGTAGTCGCCGAGGAAGTCCTCGGCGCCCGTGTAGTCGACCACGAGCGCGACGGGCGCACGGACCTCGTGACGCTTGTCTCTCGTCGTCATTGCTCAGGCGCCTCGCGCTTCGAAGATTCCCCGTACCGCCGTGATCACCGCGTCCATTCCGCGGTTCTTGGAGATGAAGCCCTCGATCTCGGCCCACTTCGCGCGCTCGGCGAGCTCGTTCTCTTCGAGGCTCGAGAGCAGATAGATCGGCGCCTTCACGCCGTATGCGTGGCGCAGCGTCATCGCGATGTCGTCGCCGAACGCCTCGGGCATCTGCACGTCCATCAGCACGAGGTCCGAGGGCGAGTTGCGCAGACCGTCGAGCTCGGCGAGGTTCGATGCGCAGACGACCGAATAACCTTCCTTCTCGAGCGCGGCGCGCATCACCTCGAGAAAGATCGCGCTGTCATCCATCAGCAAGATGCGCTTCATGCGGACCTGCCCTGTTGCTTGACGACCAAGCGCTCGAGCGTGGTGAACACGTCCCTCATCATCACGGGCTTGTCGAGGAACAGGTCGGCGCCCGCGGACAAGAACGCGTCGCGCGCGACAACACCACCGACGCTAAAACCGATCACCGGCAAGTCCTTCTCCGTGGTTCGCAGGGTGCGAACGAGCTCCGCTCCGTCCATGGCGCCCGGCAGGTACATGTCGACGAGCACGAGCTCGTACGCGTGACCGCGCATGATCTCGAGCGCGGCTTCGGCGGTGTCCGCCGTGTCGACGATGACGCGCACGTTTCCGCGCGTGAAGCGGTCCGCGCCGAGCTGGATGAAGTCGCGCATGAGCGCGCTGTCTTCGATGACGAGGATGCGCGACACGTCGCTCCGCGACGCCTCCGTGGTCACGTCGCCGAGCAGCCACGCGAGGCGATCGCGCTCCTCGGGCGCTGCGTGAAACTCGAGCTTCACGCCTGCGGAGTAGCCATGCCCGAGCCCTGGATCGACCGAGACGACGTGCGCGTCGAGATCGAGCGGGGCGAGCAGCCGCGGAAACGACAGCCGCAGCGAGACACTCTCGCCGAGCGCGAGCGGCTCGTCGGTCCGCACGAACACGGACGCCTGCGTCAGCTCCGTCGTGTGCGCGATGATCTGTCGCGCGTGATGAACGAGCTCGGCCCGGAGGACCATTCGTTCGGACAATTGTCGCGTTGATTCCGTCGCTGCCATGTGGCCGGCGGTCCTACCCGTTACCGGCAAGATCGATTGTACTCACGTTGCACGCGCGAACACACCAACTTCGCTCTATGATGCGTGGAGTTTTTTGCGGCAGCAGAGAACGAGACCAGTCGGGGACGAATGAAAGCGCCTTACTTCCACCTCGCCTTCAGGCCGAATATCACTCTCGTCTCGACCGTCCGCCGGTTCATCGGCGAGTTCTACCGGCGCCTCCTGAGCGATCAAGAGGTGGGATCGCGCCTCGCGCTCGCCACGCACGAGCTGCTCGAGAATGCAGTCGCATATGCGACGAGCGACGACACCGAGATCAGCATCGAGATCGTCGACGATCAACTCGTGATCAAGACGTGGAACCGCACGCTTCCGGAGCGCATCGCGAGCCTGCGTGTCGCGCTGGACGAGATGAACGCGGCCCCCGATGCGGACGCGTACTACCAGCAGATGCTGCTCCGCACCGCCCAGCGCACGGAAGGGTCGGGCCTCGGGCTCGCACGCATTCGTGCCGAGTGCGAAATGAAGTTAGGATTCGAGCTTATGCAGGATCGAGTCTGCATGATGGCGACGACGACGCTCCACGAAGGGTTGATGCAATGACGCTCGAGATGCCGACGCGGGTCAACGATGCACTGAAGGTGGACGCGAGCTTCGCGGATCACGTCCTCGAGGCCCGCTTCGTCGGAACGGCGGACCTCGAGACGCGTGCGGACCTCGAGGCCGTGGTCAACGCGCTGCATGCCTACTCGCTCAAAGAAGAGACCTCCACGGTGGTCCTCGATTTCCGCGAGCTCGAGTTCATGAATAGCTCGTCATTCAAGGTCTTTGTCGCGTGGCTGGCGAACGTTCAAGAGCTGCCACCCGAGAAGCAATACAAGATCAAGCTGCGCTCCAACCCGAACCTCCACTGGCAACGGCGCAGCCTCGCAGCACTGAGCTGCTTCGCGGCGGAGCTGGTGACGATCGAGGCATAGGAACGGACCGTGGGAGCTGAAGCCCTCCCCGAGGGAATCATCACGCGCTTCCGCTCGCTCTCGCTGGAGCGGGTCGGGCGCGTCGAGGGCACGTGGAACTCGGTGATCGCCGGGGTACGCGATCCCAAGGCGATCCGCGATCTGCTCCGCGAGCTCCACACGCTCAAGGGTGACTCGCGCATCGTCGGCTTCGACGAGATCCACCTGCTCGCGCACAAGCTCGAGGAGCTGTTCGCGCTCGCGAAGATGCTCGACTACCGTGTCTCCGAGGACGTCGAGCTCGTCATCACGATGTCGATCCAGTTCCTCAACATCCTCCTCCGCCGCAAGCACGCGGGGGCCGGTGGCATCGACCTGCCCGGCTTTGTCCGTCAGGTCGACGAGGTGCTGCGCGAAGCGCGAACGATGCCGATCATCGCGACACCCCGCGCGCAAACGCAGACGAAGATCGAGGCGCGCGACAACTCGATCGCGCGGCTCTCCGAGGCCACGCGCCACCGCCTGGCGATCGCCGCGACAGGCGCATTCCTCGAGTACTTGGGCGCGCGCGGAACCACGTCGCGCAATCGCCTGCGCTCCGTGTGGTCCGCGCTCCGTGACGAGCTCGCGTCGCTGCGCGCGGTGTCGCTGAACGACGTGCTCGAGCGTCACTTGTTCTCGGCGAGCCGCATCGCGCGCGACCTCGAGAAGAAGGTCGCGATCGATGTCGATGTCGGCAGCGTGTATGTCGATGCTCGCGTCGCCGAGGCCGTCGACATCGCGATGGTGCACCTGATTCGCAACGCCATCGATCACGGCATCGAGCTGCCCGCGCAGCGCGCTTCGGTGGGCAAGCCCGAGCAGGGAACGATCGTCGTTCGCGCCTCCGACAAGGACGGGCTCACCACGATCACCGTCGAGGACGACGGCGCCGGCATCGATGTCGCGGCGATCCGCGCGCGCGCCGTGGAGAGAGGTCTCATCGAGCCCACACGCGCGGCGCGCTCGACGGATGCGGAGATGCTCGCGTACGTGTTTCAGGCCGGATTCTCCACGCGCGAGCAGGTCGGCGAGGTCAGCGGCCGCGGCGTGGGGCTCGATGCGGTGCAGACCGCGCTCGTGCGCGCGGGCGGCGTGGTTCGCGTGGCGAGCTCGCCGGGCAGCGGCTCCATCGTCACGCTCGAAGCGCCGAGCGCGGCGCGCCAGCTGCGCGTGTATCAGTTCCTGGCCCTCGGCGGGCGGCTCTCGTTTGCGGTCACCGCTCGGTGGGACGTACAGATCGAGACCGGTGCGGGCCGCGAGGTCGCGCTCGACCCTGCGGCGGTCATCCAGATCCCCGGGACGAGCCGGCAGACCATCAACATCACCCCCGTGACCAACGAGGTCGCGCTGCGCCTTCGCTGGGGCTTCCTCGACATCGTCCTGCGCGCGGGAAGCCCGCCGACGCTCGTCACCGCGGATCGCATCTGCCCGACCCCGGACGACTATCCACTGGAGGTGGTAGTCATCGAAGGTCGCGAGACCATCCTGCTTCGGCCCGAGTACCTCGCCACGACCGGGACAGCGGCCCTGACAACGCGATAGTCGGGACTGCCGCATTTTGCGGCATGCAGCAATTCGCTACAGGCAATTGATAGTTCTCACGGGTGTTACGGACACAATCAACTCATTACGTAGCGCAGACGCGCAGGGGGGTGTCGATATGTACGGTTTGGTGAACAAGGCCGTTGTTGATCTGGTGACCACCAAGTTCGGTGAAGAGACGTGGAACAAGATCAAGGCGAAGGCCGAGGTCGATATCGACGTGTTCGTCTCGATGGACGGATACCCGGACGAGGTCACGTACCGCCTCGTCGGCGCAGCGAGCGACGTGCTCGGCATCACCCCCGCACAGGTGCTCGAGGCCTTCGGCGAGTACTGGGTTCTCTATACGGCGCAGGAAGGCTACGGCCCGTTGCTCAGCGCATCCGGCGACACGCTGCGCGACTTCTTGATGAACCTCGATGCGCTCCACGCGCGCGTCGCGCTGACGATGCCGGCGCTCAAGCCGCCGCGCTTTCGCCTGATCGATATCGATCCGACCACGCTGAAGCTCGAGTACCACTCCACCCGCGAAGGGCTCGCGCCCATGGTCGTCGGCCTCTTGCGGGGCCTGGGCATCCGGTTCAACCAAGGGATCGAGGTTTCGTACGTGCGCGCGGGCGATCATGACGACTTCACGATCAAGCTCGTCGCTGCAGCGGCGTAGACTGCCCGGGCGCAGATGACCGTTGGACTGACCCCCGAGCTGCTGAGCAGCACCTTTCCGTTCCACATCGCGTTTCGTGCGGATGGCACGGTCGTGCAGACGGGGCCCGTCGTGGCTCGAGTATGTGGCGAGCTCGTCGTCGGCGGCTCGATTCGCGACGTGTTCAAGCTCGACCGGCCTCAGCTCGAGCTGACCTTCGATGCGATCCGCGCGCACCCGCGCACGGTGTTTGTTCTCGAGGCGGTGCAGTCGAAGCTGAAGCTCAAGGGGCAGATGCTGTACGTCGAGCAGGACGAGCTCATGCTGTTCCTCGGCTCGCCGTGGATCAGCGAGCTCGAGGAGCTCAACTCGCACGGCATCAAGCTGGATGACTTCGCAGTGCACGATCAGGTGATCGACTGCTTGTTCCTGATCCGCGCGCAGCAGGCGGCGCTCTCCGACGTTCGCAAGCTCGCCAGTCAGCAGTCCGTGAAGCTCGCGCAGCAGCAAGCGAACCTCCTCGAGATCGAGAAGGTCGCGCGCGAGCGTCTCGAGAAGGAGCTCGAGCTCGCGCGTCAGATCCAGGTCGGCATCCTTCCGCGCCACCTCGCCGCCGAGGGCCTCGAGCTCTCGGCGACGATGACCACGGCCACCGAGGTCGGCGGCGACTACTACGACGTGCTGCCCGTACAAGGCGGTTGCTGGATCGGCATCGGCGACGTCTCCGGTCACGGCGTGACGTCGGGCCTCATCATGCTGATGGTGCAGAGCGTGATCGCCGGCATCGTCGCCAAGGATCCCGACGCGAGCCCGCGAGAGGCCGTGACGATCTTGAACCGCGTGCTGTTCGAGAACATTCGCCACCGCCTGATCAAGGACGACTTCGTCACGCTCTCGCTGCTGCGCGTGTCGTCGCAGCGCATCGTGTTCGCCGGTGCCCACGAACAGTTCCTCGTGTGTCGCGGCAAGACCGGTGTCGCCGATGCGATCGAGACGCCGGGCACGTGGCTCGGCGTCCTGCCGGAGATCGGCAAGTTCACGAAGGAGACCACGATCGAGCTCGAGCCCAACGATCTCGTCGCGCTCTACACCGACGGCATCACCGAGGCGCGTAACTCCAAGGGTGAGCAGTTTGGCATCGAGCGCCTCGGGGCGGCGCTCGAGCGCTATCACAGCGAGCCGATCGAGCGGGTGCGCGACGGCGTCCTCGACGAAGTCGCGCGGTGGACGGCCAAGCGCGATGACGATGCGACGCTGGTTCTTTTGCGTCGCGCCGCTAACTGATCACGGCACCTGCGCGCGCACCATGAGCGCGCCGACCCACGGGTTCGAGAGCGACCCGAAGTTCGAGTGGCAGTGCACGCAGGAGGGGGAGAACGTCGTCGCGACCGCGATCGACTTTCGGACCCACCACTTGCCCTGCACCTTCTCGATGCGCTCGAAGTTCTGGCCGAGCTTCGCTGCGGCGAGCGCATCCTTCTCGAACTTGTCAGCCGGCTTGTTGTTCTTCTGCAACGGTTTCACGTCGCCGACGAGACGCATCAGATCGTTGTCGTCGTGGAAGATGTTGCTGATCGCCGCGGAGCCGACAGCGGCGTTGGCCGGCGTCGTGACCTCGAACTCGCGGAACAAGAGCGTGACGATGCGATCGACCATCGCGTCCGCGACCGCACTCGCGAACAAGGCGTCGTTCCCTGTGGGCGGTTGATTGCCGTGGCCGTGGCCGTTCCCGTTGCTCTCCTGCTCCGTCGTCGAGGTCTCCTCCTCGACGGGCAGTTGATCGACGCAGGCCCCTACCGACGAAACAACGCCCACGAGCAGAACACCCAACAACTTGTGGTTCACGATTCCTCCCGGTCTCTCGAAATTGAGAGAAGAGACCATTCTAAATCGATCGTGAAACTTGTCTATCGGGGTTTTGCGAGCACACCTGCGCATGCAGCAGATTGCGGCACCCGCTCCACTGCCAGTAGGCACGGCGTTGGCAGCTGGAATAAGCCGCCGACTACACGCGACCGGCCAAGAACGCGCCGAGGAACTGGTTGGCGCTGTCGCCCATCTGGTTGCGTAGGGCCAAGAACCGCGGCTCGGTGCGAATGTCGGCAAAGAGCGGACAGTTGTCCATCCACACCACATCGACGAGGCCCAGGTCGGCGCCGAGCGCGAGCGCGTCGAACAGCTCGTCGGTGCGCCCCATGATCGCCGCCAGCTCCGCGAGGCGCTGCAGGATGATCAGGTGGTGACGGCTCGGAACATCCGTCTTGGACTCCTCGCGGATGTTCACGAGGTAGTTCTTCCATCCGTCGATATCGAACACGCCCTCGTCGCGCCACTTGAGAAACAGCGAGACCTGCGAGCTCGCCCCCGTGCTGAGGCGTGACATGAGCCGGCGCATCGCTTCGGTGACCTTCTCGTAGTCGCGGCGCCACACCGCGAGGCGCATCTGGAACACCGAGCCGAGCTGCACGATCGGCGGATCGGCGTCCTGGAGCAGTCGCTCGATCGTGCGATCCGCCGCGACCCAGTTGCCCATGAGCCCATCGAGTCGCGCGAGATCTGTCTCGATCACCTGCTGCCGCCCCGGATCGAGCCCGATCGCGGTCTGGAAGTGATGCCGCCCGCGCGCGACGTCGTCCACCTCGACGAGCATGCGCCCCGCCATCTCGTGCACCTGCGCGGACATCGGCGCGCGCGCGAGCGCTTGCGACAACATCGCGCCCGAGCCGGCGACGTTGTAGCGATTGAGCTCGAGGCTCGCCGCCGCGAGGAACGCTTCGCCGTGCCCCGTCTGCAGCGCGCGCTCCACCGCCTTCTGCGCGGGCGGCAGATGCGGGGGGTTCCCCGTGCGCAACCACACGAGCACGCTCGCGT
The DNA here is from genome assembly GCA_023428295.1 of Pseudomonadota bacterium. GTDB lineage: Bacteria > Myxococcota_A > Polyangia > Haliangiales > Haliangiaceae > JABFXX01. Next base: position 58,246 of record JAEYYV010000074.1, on the reverse strand, counting down.
GCGCGAACGCACTCAAGATCTGCGGCGCGTTCGGCGCATACGCGAGCGCTTGCTCGAGCAGGTCGCGCGCGTTGACCAAGTGCTCGCCCCAGAACCGCCGCGCCTCCGACTTCGCGCGCAGGTACAGGTCCACCGCGCGGGGATCGATCTGATTCGCGGTGCGCGCCGCCGCCGCCTTCGTCGACAGCGCGTCGAGCAACTGGGACGCGAGCTGCGCCGACGCACCGAGGATCTCGCCCTCCGCGCAATCGAGGCGCTGCGCCCAGATCTGAAAGCCATCCTCGACGCCGATGAGCCGCGTCGAGACGCGCACGCCCGTCGGAATGCGCCGCACCGATCCGGCCACCACGTGATCGACCGCTAACTCCTTGCCCAGCTCGCGCGGATCACGCCCCGCTTGACTGCGCGCGATTCCCGCCGGCTTCACGCGCAGCGAGCGGCTCGTCGACAGCGTGTCCACGAAGTCCTCGAACACACCATCGGCCAGATACTCGTCCGCAGGCGTGCACACGAGCGGCAACACCGCGATCGTCGACTGCTCCGACGCCTCGTCGATCGTCGAGCCCAGCGTCGACGCCAGCGTCCCCGCCGAAATCGACGGCGTCCCACGCACCGGCGTCATCGTCGGCATCGCCGCCCGCACGGGCGCCTCGGTCGCCACGAACCCCGCGATCGCCGCTCCGATCTCCGCCACCGTCGCTGGCCTCCGCTCGCGCTCGATCGCCAAGCACTGCCGCACGAGCGCACCGAACCCCGCCGGCAACCCACGCACCGTCATCTCGCGCGGCGGTTGCGTTTGCTGCGCCACCGCGATCGCCACCAGCGAGTCCCCACTCCACGGCCGCTTGCCGGTCGCGAGCTCGAACAGCATCACACCCAACGAGAAGATGTCGGCGCGATGATCCACCTCCGCGCCCGCGATCTGCTCGGGCGCCATGTACCGCGGCGTCCCCACGATCGCGCCGACCTGCGTCACGCCCGCATCATCTCCACCGCGCGCGATCCCGAAATCCGTGATCACCGCGCGCTCCGTCGCTTTCTCGACGAGGACGTTATCCGGCTTCAAGTCACGATGGATCACGCCCGTCGCGTGCGCCGCTGCCAAGCCGTCGCAAATCTGGACCGCAAACTTCTGCAGCCGCGGCCACGGAAGCGGCTCGCCCAGCTGTCTCGTCAGCGGCTCTCCCTCGACGAGCTCCATCGTGAGGAACTTGTCGCCGTTGTGCTCGCCGATATCGAACATGCGCGCGACGTTCCGGTGCTGGATGCGTCGCGTGAGCCTCACTTCGCGGCGAAACCGCTCCGTCGCTTCGTCGGACAGCCCGCTCTTCAACACCTTCAGCGCGACGCGTTCGCCGAGCTCCTGGTCGAGCACTTCGTACACGCGCCCCATCCCGCCACCACCGAGCCACCGCACGAGCTGATAGCGCCCCGCGATCACCTCCGCGACGGGAGATGCATCGCCCGACAGCGTCGGTAGCGAGCTGGCCACCGTGTCGTCGTGTCCGCCGGCCATGTGGACGTACTGTAGCTCGGGTTGGCCACCAAGGCTTTGGGGATGGCGCCTTGGTGGCGACTAAGGCGCCGCCACCACCAGGTTCACCGGCGCCCCACCATCGGACATCAACCCGACGTACACCGCGCCCGACCCAAGCGTCACCTCGTGCCGCCCCTTGATCGCCGCGCACGCCTCCGAGCTCGACGCGCTCGACACGTTCGCCGGCGTCCCCGCACCTTCGAGTGCGTTCACCGTCAGCCCGCGATCGAGATAGACGACGTACTTCCCGCCCGTCGAGTCGAGCCTCACGTAGCCAAAGCCCGACGCGGTGAGCGTCACGGTGTACGCGTTGCCATCGTCGGCGACGGCGGGCGTGTTGTTGTCGCGCGAGACCGAGGCGGCGACTTGCGTGTACGGGCCCATCTCGAGCTGCGCGCACGCGTCGGTGTCGGAGGCGGGTGGCGGATCCTCGCCGCACGCGGCGAGAGCGAGAGCTGCGACGAGGAATGCGCGATTCATCGCGCGGACAGTAACCGAAAACGAAAAGCGCGCCCTCTCGAGCGCGCCTTTGCATGAGATGCGAAGGAGGTTAGTCCTGCGCGGGGAAGGTCGCCTTCTTCGTGACGACCTTGATGCCGAGCGAGAGCGCCTGCTTGCCGTCGATCTCGACGTCCGGGGCGAGGAGCGACTGGATCAAGCTGTTGTTCTTGATCTCGTCGACCGTCACCATGCAGTCCTTCGGCGCCGCGTCGAACAGGTTGAGCACCGTCGCGCCCGTCGAGCCCGACGTGCAACCGCACATCGGCGGCGACTGCGGAGCGTTGCAGTCCTCTGCGATGAGCGGAGCGATCTGGCCGTGGATGGCCGGGATGACCTTCGTGTTGAGGTCGGCCTCGGTGAGCGCACCGCCGAGGACGAGGCTCGAGATGCCGTTCTCCGTGATGCCGCTCGCCTTGGCGCGCGCGCCGATCAGGTCGAGCTGGATGGCGTCCGTGCCGCCGAGCGCGATCTGCAGCGAGATGTTGCCCGGACCGCCGTTGAACGTGCCGTTGATGATCTTGCCGCCGACGGCCGCGTTGTCGGGCGAGCCCGCCGCGATCGTGAACGAGCCGTTGCCGTCGAGGTGCTTGCCGCACGTCGCGGGCGTCGGGTTCTGCGGATCGGTGCAGGGCGCCGGCATCGGCATGTCGCCGAGGAGGACCTTGAGGCCGGCCGCGGTGGTGTTGGTGAAGTCCTTCGTCTGGAAGTCGACGAGCAGGATGATCGAGCCCTCGGAGACGGCCTCGTCGATCGTGCCTTGGACGTCGAAGCCCATCGTGGACAGCGTGCCGAGCACCATGCCGAGCTGGTTGTCGGGCGTCTTGTCGCCGTTGAGATCCAGGCCGTACTCGCGGGCCTGGTTGTTGTTCGTCGGGACGAACGCTTCGGAAGAGACGTACTGGTAGTGCGTGCCCTCGGGAACGACGGTGGATCCACCGTCGTCACCGCAAGCAGCGACGAGCGTCATCGGAAGTGCAGCAGCAAGCAAAAATGAACGTAGCGATGCCATGTCGTCTCCCCTGGACTAAGGTTAGGAGCGGTTCTAGCGCAGAACCGAGAGCGGGCACAATACGCACAAACCGTAAGGATGCCTGCGAAGTCGATCACAGGGTGATCACGGAGATGGCGACGGTGTCACACCTTCGAACCGGACCTTCGAGCCGACCTGGATCTTCTTGGCCGCCGTCCAGCCGCCGTTGACCTCGAGGACGTAGAGCGAGGGCATTCCGACGCTGCGCAGCGTCTCGGTGCGTGGCTCGGCGTTCTTTACGATGCCGACGATCGTGAGGTCTTTGTTGATGAAGATCATGTCGAGCGGAATGAGCGTGTTGCGCATGTAGAAGGTCTGGTCGTCCTCTTTGCCGTCGTTCATCACGGCCATGAGGAAGAGCATCCCGGCGTCGAGGGGAAGGTGTTCTCGGTACATGAGCCCCTTCATGATCTTGGGGGGCGTGTCGACGACCTCGACGGAGACGGGAACCTCACCCTCGGCCCCCGTCAACCAGACCTTGGCCGTGGCAGGCGCGACCGAGGCTTCTTGTTGCGTGGGGATGGAGCGCGCGTCGTCGTGCTTCTTGGCTCCGTTGGAGCACGCGACGCAAACAGCGAGGACGAGGGCGAGCCGCACGCGGCAACGCTACCACTAGAAGATCGCGCGGAGCAGCGACACGAGGGCCCAGATCGCGAGCGCGAGCACGGCGAACAGCGCCGCGAACGCGCCGATCACGGCGAGCCAATCGGTCCACGTCGCGCGACCGCGCTCGGTTCGCGCTTCGAGCAGCGCCACGTTCTTGTCGTTCGCGCGCCACGCGAGATCGAAGATGTCGCCGACGAGCGGAATCGCTCCGATGCCCGCATCGATCGCGAGGTTCAGCACCATGCGCGCGATGATGATCGGCGCGACCTTGCGGCGGATCGCGAGCCCCACGACGTAGAGGCCGATGCCCGAGCCGATCAAGTCGCCGACGCCGGGGACGAACAGGCCGATCAGCGGATCGACGAAGCCGCCGTCCATCACCCGCGCGATCTTCTTCACGCGGTCGAGCTCTCGATCCGTCTGGGCCACGAGCCAACTAGAGCATGCTGTTACGATGTGGCGATGGCGTACGCCGTGATCACGCGAGAGATCGACGCGACGAGCCCGTACGCCACGGCGCTCACCGCGTGTGGGCTCGATCCGATCGCGATGCCGGTGACGCGCACCGAGCCGCCACGCGACACGACGGCGCTCGCCCGCGCGCTCGAGTCGCAGTACGCGGCGATCGTGATCGCGAGTGCGCGCGGAGCCGCCGCGCTCGTCGCTGCACGCGGAGCGCAGCCGCTCGCGGAGGTGTGGGCCGTGGGTCCCGCCACACAACGTGCACTCGCAGCAGCGGGCATCACCGCGCGCGTTCCCGACGCTGCGAGCGATGCGGCCGCGCTCGCGCACGCGATGCTCGCCGAGCGCGACATCGCGGGGCAACGCGTGCTCGTCCCGCGCGCCGAGGACGGACGCGAGGACGCGATCGAGATCCTGCGCGCGGCGGGCGCTGAAGTCGCCGACGTGATCGCGTATCGCACGGCGTTCGTGCCGCCGGATGACGAGACGATCGCGCGAGGTCGCGCGCTCCTCCTCGCCGGGGACGCGAGCGTGTGCGTGGTGTTCGCGCCGAGCCAGATTCGTGCGCTCGCGCAGATCGTGGCGCCCACGCCGCTCGCCCAGCTGGTCACGCACTTCGTCGCGATCGGCGACACCACGGGCGCCGTGCTCCGCGAAGCCGGCATCGCGAACGTCTCGGTCGCAGCGACACCGACGCCCGAAGGCGTGGCCAAGGCCGTCGCTGCGGTGTATCCAGCACACGGAGCTTCCCCATGAACTTTCCCGATTACCGCCCACGTCGCATGCGCCGCACCGAAGGACTTCGCCGGATGGTGCGCGAGACGCGCCTGTCCGTCGACGATTTCGTCTATCCGCTGTTCGTGGTGCCGGGCTCGGGCATCGAGAAGCCCATCAGCTCGCTGCCCGGCCAGTTCAATTACTCGGTCGACAAAGCCACGGACGCCGCCGCACGCGCCGCGGATCTGGGCATCCCGAGCGTGATCCTGTTCGGCATCCCCGAGCACAAGGACGCGGTGGGCTCGGAAGCGTGGAAGGACTCGGGCGTCGTCCAAAAGGCGATCCGCTCGATCAAGAAGGCGCGCCCGAACCTCGTCGTGCAGGCCGACGCGTGCTTCTGCGAGTACACGGATCACGGCCACTGCGGCGTGCTCCACGACGGCGAGCTGGATAACGACGCGTCGCTCGAGAACCTCTCGCGCGCGGTCGTGTCGTACGCCAAGGCGGGCGTCGATGTCGTCGCTCCGTCGGGGATGCTCGACGGCTTTGTCGGTGCGTGTCGCGCTGCGCTCGACGAGCAAGGCTTCGATCAGACGGCGATCATGGCGTACTCCGCGAAGTACGCGTCCGCCTATTACGGTCCGTTCCGCGAGGCCGTGGACTCCGCGCCGCAGTCCGGCGATCGCCGCGGTCATCAGATGGACTTCGCCAACGTCGCCGAGGCGGTGCGCGAGGCATCCATGGACGCCGCCGAGGGCGCGGACATCGTGATGGTGAAGCCCGCGCTCGCGTACCTCGACGTGATCCGCGCCGTCTCCGACGAGGTCAACTTGCCGGTCGCCGCCTACAACGTCAGCGGCGAGTACGCGATGATCGAGGCGGCCGCGCGCAACGGCTGGATCGATCGCGAGCGCATCATCCTCGAGACGCTCACCGGCATCCGCCGCGCGGGCGCCGACATCATCATCACGTACCACGCGCTCGACGCCGCCAAGATGCTCGCGCGCTGATGGCGCTCCAGTACAAATTCGTCGAGCTGTCGATCGTCACCGACGAGACGCTCGAGACGTGCGTCAACGAGTGGGTCGCGCAGGGCTGGGCGCTGGAGGGCATTCGCTTCGTGATGACCGAGCACTCGAAGCGCCCTTCGATGGCGTTCGTGTCGTTCATTCGCGAGGCTGACGCGGAGGTCGCCGACACGACGGCGCCTCGCACGCCCCCTCCCCTGCTCCGCGCGGTTCCGCTGAACGAGTCCCTCGGCGATTCACCGGACGCTTCGCCAGACGACTTGCCAGACGACTTTGTCGAACCTTGACCAGCCGGCAGCTCGGTGCGAGAACGTACCCGCGTGCGAGTAGTTGCAACCCAGATGCAAAAGCGTGGAGCAGCGATCATCGCTGCCGCGTGCATCCTGCTCGCACATCTCGTCTCGCTTCGTCACGAGACGACGGTCGCGCACGTCCGCGACTCCGTCGGCGCGATGGAGCACGCGCACGCGCTCGCCGAGGATCACGCAGACAGCACCACGCCACACCTTCACGGCAACGGCGCGCACGACCACGCGGACATCGGTCCGTGTGCCCTCCTCGTCGGGCTCGAGCAGTCCACGATCCTCTCGTCGTCACCGTCGCTCGCGCACGGCGTCGTCGCGCACGCGACCGTCGTCGAGCACGTCGCGATCACGGCCGCCGTCGACGTCTCGATCCTCTCGTACGCGCCGAAGACGTCTCCGCCGCACGCCGGGTAGTCGCGTCGTGCCTCGCGTTCGCGCCGCCCTCGGGTGCGCGCGCTGTCAGATGATCGGTCGCTCGTCACGAGGAGGACTCGTGCGGTTCTTGTTGTTGTTGCTACTCGCGCTCGCCGGTTCACCGGCGTTCGCCGATCCGATAGGTCCCTGCGACTTCACGCTCGACGGTCATGTCGTCGATGCGCGGTCGCACGAGCCCATCGCGGGCGCCACGATCGTCGTCGAGCCAGACGCGACACGCCCTACCGACGCGAGCCACTCCGGCAGCGCGCTGTGCGATGGCGATGGTCGCTTCACGATGGCGAACCTGTGCCCCGGCGTGTTGGTGATCACCGTCGAGCGCGCGGACTACAAGACGACCGAGCGCAGGCTCCTGATCCCCCATGACAAGTCCGTCGAGATCGAGCTCGACGCACTCGACGAGGAGATCGTCGAGATCCACGACAAAGCGCCCGATCCGATCGACACGCGATCGACCACCACGCTCCAGGGTGAGGCGCTCGAGCGAACGCGCGGCAAGGCGCTCGCGGAAGCGATCGCGGATGTCCCTGGCGTCGGGCAGCTGCGAACCGGAAGCGGCGTCGGCAAGCCGATCATTCGCGGTCAGTTCGGCCGGCGCTTACTCTTGCTCGTCGACGGCGTGCGGCACCGCTCGCAAGAGTGGGGACTCGATCACACGCCGGAGGTGGATCCGTTTACGGCCGACAAGCTGACCGTGGTGCGCGGTGCGAGCGGCGTGCGCTACGGACCGGACGCGATCGGTGGCGCCGTGCTGGTCGCTCCGCCGGAGCTGTTGCGCGCACCGGGCTACGCGGGCGAGGCGCACCTCGTCGGCATGAGCAACGGACGCGGTGGCTCGATCGCGTCACGCCTCCAGTACGCGCCGGCACAGTTGCCCGGCTTCTCGACCAACATCGACGGCAGCTATCGCCGCCTCGCCGCGGCCGAGACGCCGGACTACGCGCTCGACAACACGGGCGTCGAGGAGTGGAGCCTCGGCGCCACGGTCGGCTATCGACGGAAGAACGCGGCGTACCAGGCGTCGTTTCGCCACTATCAAGCGCGCCTGGGCGTGTGCAGCTGCTTGCGTGTGGAGTCGCGCGACGACTTCACCGCACAACTCGAGCGCGACCGTCCGCTCGGCTACGAGCTGTACGACGCGGACTTCGAGATCGAGCGACCGTCGCAACGCGTGGCGCACGAGCTCGGAATCGCGCGCGCGTCGTGGACCGTGCCGTCGGGGACGATCGGCGCTGTGTACGCGTTCCAGTACGACCATCGACGCGAGTACGAGGTCGTCCGGCAGTCGGTGACCGGCCCGCAGTACAACTTCCGGCTGTCGACGCACGAGGTGGACGTCTCGTACGCGCACGATCCGATCCACGTGAGCGACCACTGGCACCTGCGCGGCCAGTACGGGCTCGTCGGCGTCGCGCAGATGCACACGTACAACGGCCTGCCGCTCGTTCCGGATCACACCGGTGCGGGCGCGGGCGTCTACGCGATCGAGCGTCTCGTCGGTCACGAGGCGGAGCTCGAGGCCGGCGTGCGCTACGACGTCCTCGCGCGCACCGCGCAGATCGAGCGACAGAACTATCTGCGTCTCGTTCGCTCGGGACAGCTCGCGATGGACGCGTGCGAGAACGGCGCCGGCGATCCCGTGGACTGCGCGTCGACGTTTCACACGCTGTCCGCATCGATCGGCGGCGTGTATCGCTGGAGTCAGGAGGTCTCGACCAAGCTCGATCTATCCACGGCGTCGAGGCCGCCCAATCCCGACGAGCAGTACCTGAATGGCACGTCGCCGACGTTCCCCGTGCTCGGGCTCGGCAAACCGGATCTCGATCCGGAGACCACCTACTCCGCGTCGATCACCACCACGATCACGCACGATCGCATCACCGCGGAAGCGTCCGCCTACGCGAACCTCATCGACGACTACATCTACTTCGCACCCGCGCTCGACGCGATGGGCATGCCGATCTTCGACGTGCTGATCACGGGTGCGTTCCCGCGCTTTGTCACGCGCCCCGTCGACGCGCTGTTCGTGGGCGCCGACGGCGGCATCGCGGTCAAGCCGCTCGACGAGCTCGAGCTCTCCACGCAGCTCTCGTGGGTGCGCGCCACCAACCGCACGGACGACGGGTACCTCGTGTTCGTGCCGCCGCTTCGCGCGCGCGCCCAGGTCACCTTCAAGCCACCCGCGTTCTGGGGCCTGTCCGACGCGTTCCTCTCGGCCAACGGAACGTTCGTCGGCAAGCAGCACCGCTACGACATCGCAGCGGACTTCGCGGCTCCACCCGACGCGTACTTCCTCCTCGGCGCCGAAGCGGGCGCCTCCATCCACGCCGGTGATCGGACCGTGAAGGTCGCGATCTCCGGAACCAACCTGACCAACGCGCGCTATCGCGACTACACGAGCCTCCTGCGCTACTTCGCGGATCAGCCCGGGTGGCAGCTGCTCGTTCGCGCCAGCGTGTACTTCTTGTCGAAGTGAAAGGCACTCTCATGCGTACGTCTCTCGTTCTCGCTCTCTCGGTCGGCGTCTTGGCCCTCGCTGCATGTGGCGACGATGGCGGCACCGAATGCTCGGGCTCGAACTGCCTCGAAGAGCTCATCACCACCGTCACCGTCACGCTCACGCCGAGCGGGGGATCCCCGATCGTCGCCGAGTTCGACGATCCCGACGGCGACGGCGGTGAGCCACCGACGATCGACACGATCGCGCTCGTCGCGAACACCACGTACACCGTGACGGTCGGCTTCCAGAATCGGCTCGAGACGCCTGCGGAAGAGATCACCGACGAGGTTCGCGACGAAGCCGAGGATCATCAGATCTTCTTCACCGGCAGCGCGGTGAACGGTCCGGCCACGGACAACCCGAACGCGGCGATCACGCACGCGTACGCAGATCAGGACCGCACCGGACTTCCGATCGGTCTCGACAACACGTTCGTCGTCGGCTCCGCCACCGGCGGCGACTTGATCGTCACGCTCCGGCACCTGCCGCCGCTCAACGGTCAGCCGACGAAGACCGCCGACACGGCAGCCACCGTGAAGGCGAGCGGCTTCTCCGCGATCGGCGGAGAGAACGACGCGCAGGTGACGTTCCCCGTGGTGATCGCCACACCGCGTCGTTAACCGGTCCCACGCGCGCCCAGAACCCGCTACTGTCGTCGTGCATGTGGCGCACCTGTCTCGTCGTGCTCGCACTCGCGGGGTGCGATCGAGTCTTCGGACTCGACGGACGCGAGCCGCTCGTCGACGCTGCCACCGACGCTTCGATCGACCCCGATACCGATGCTTCGATCGACGTGATGGGCTACGCGCGCGAAGTGCTCGCTGACTTGCCGGTCTCCTACTACCGCATGGGCGAAGCAACGGGCGGCACCTGCATCGACAGCGCGGGCGATATCCACGGCACGTACGGCGGCACGTTCGCGCTGAACGCGCCCGGCGCGCTGTTCGATGATCCGGACACCGCGGTCAGGTTCGGACCGGGCGACACAGGCGTCCTGTTCGGCGACGTTCACGAGTTCGCGGGCACCGCGCCATTCACGATCGAAGCGTGGGCGAACATCACCGTTCGCGATCACTACAGCAACATCGTCGCGAAGTACACGGAGCCACCGGGGGCCATCGGGTACATCATCTATGTGGGCTACGGTCGCCTCGGGTTCGCGCGCGGCATCACCGAGAACGGTCAGACGCTCATCGAGCTGCATGACGTCGATCTCGATCGCTTCATCCACATCGTCGGCACGTACGATGGAGCGCAGATGCGCCTGTACGTCGACGGGACCCTCGTCGGCGACAAGGCATCGGCGATCGCACTCCCCGACGGGATCGTCGGGTTCACGATCGGCTCCGGCAACGGCTCGCTGTCGAGCAGTCCTGCCGTGGGGACCATCGACGAGGTCGCGATCTACGACCGAGCGCTGCCCCCCGATCGGGTGTTCGCGCACTACACTGCCGCGCGCCCCCCGCGCTAACCGCGAATGATCGAGATGCCGTCTGCTGCGAGCGCGGCGGCGCCCACGATGCCCGCGTCGTCGCCGAGCACGGCGGGCGCGATCGTGAGCGGCTCCATCGACGCGAGCGGCGCGACGAGCGGCAGCATCGCGACCACTTGCTCGTAGAGCGTGGGCGTGCGACCGAGCAGGCCACCGCCGAGGACGAGGCGCTGCGGGTTCAGCACGGCGATCGCGTTGCCGAGCGCGATCGCGAGGAGCGGCGCGAGCTCCTCCCACAGCGCGAGCGCCCACGCATCTCCGTCGGCCGCGGCTTGGTCGACGTGCGACGGCGTCACGCTCGCGACGCTGCCGGCTAGCTCGATCGCGCGCGTGGCGGTGCCCGCGGCGAGATCGCGCGCGATGCGCTTCGCGACGTAACTGCCGCCGACATAGGCCTCGACGCAGCCGCGTTGACCGCACGCGCACGGAGCGGCCTGGTCGTCCCAGTGGACCTTCACGTGACCGATCTCCGCGGCGCAGTTGTTAGCTCCCTCGACGAGCGCGCCGTTCACCACGAGGCCACCGCCGACGCCCGTGCCGACGTACACACCGAGGACGTGGTGGAAGCCGCGCGCGGCGCCGAACGCGTGCTCGCCGTACACGATCGCGTTGACGTCGTTGTAGACACCGACCGAGAACCGAGCGCCGAGGCGCGCCGCGAGGAGCTTGCCGAACGGCACGTCGCGCCAGCGCAGGTGCGGCGAGTTGGCGACGGTGCCTTGCGTGTCGCGCAGCATGGCGGCGATGCCGATGCCGACGGGAATCGACGCGCCGCCCGGGTCTGCGAGCTGCTCGACGAGCGCAGCGATGCGAGCGACGATCGTCTCCGGATCGCGCGGCTCGCCGACCGCTTCCTTGTGCTGCGCGACGACCTCGGCAGAGTCCGAACGGAGCGACGCGATGCGGAGGTTGGATCCGCCGAGGTCGATGCCGATGCGCATCATGCAGACAGTGTGGCGGTGGCCGCCGCGATCGTCGACTCGATCAGCGACTTGATCTCCGCGAGGCGCGCCTTTGTCTCTGCCTCGCACCGCATGACCAACGCGGGCTGCGTGTTCGACGCGCGCACGAGCCCCCACCCGCCCGCAAACTTCGCACGCACGCCGTCGACATCGACGACGCCCGTGACATCCGCGTGCTCGCGCAAGCGCTTCGTCACCTCGGCGACCACCGCGAACTTCTTGTCGTCCGGGCAGTCCACGCGAATCTCTGGCGTGTTGATCATCACCGGGAGCTCGTCGGCGAGCTGCGCGAGCGTGCGCGTGCTGTTGGAGAGCAGCTCGAGGAGCCGCGCGCCCGCGTACACCGCGTCGTCGAAGCCGAACCAGCGATGCGCGAAGAACATGTGCCCGGACATCTCGCCCGCGAGCTGAGCGCCCGTCTCCTTCATGCGCGCCTTGATCAGCGAGTGGCCGACCTTCCACATCTCGACCTCGCCCCCTGCGGCCGCGAGCTGGTCGTACATCGCCTGCGAGCACTTCACCTCGCCGACGAACCTGGCGTTCGGCACTTCGGCGAGCACGGCCTTGCCGAGGAGGATCATCAGCTGATCGCCCCACAGGATTCGGCCCGTCGAGTCCACCGCGCCGATGCGATCCGCGTCACCGTCGAGCGCGATCCCGATCTCGGCGCGCGCGGACTGCACCATCGCGGCGAGGTCCTTCACGTTCTCGGGCTGCGTCGGATCGGGATGGTGGTTCGGGAACGTTCCGTCGAGGTCGCAGTACAGCGGGATGACGTCGAAGCCGAGGCGGCGATAGAGGCCGACCGCGGTGGGACCTCCCGATCCGTTGCCTGCATCGACGACGACCTTGAAGCGTCGCTTGCCGAGCTTCAGGCGCTCTTGCACCGCCGCGTCGTACGCGCTGATCACGTCGCGCGAGTGCATCGGCCGCGTGGGATGCGGTGCGGATTGCTCGAGGAGCTTCTCCACCTCGTCACGCAACGCGGCGATGGCGGGACCGTGCAGCGTCTCCTTGCCGATCATGATCTTGAAGCCGTTGTCCTCGGGAGGATTGTGGCTTCCGGTGATCACGATCGACGCCGCGGGCGTCAGCTCGGGAACACCACCGACCGCGCAGAAATAGACGAGCGGCGTGGGAACGACGCCGATATCGATCACCTCGGCGTGCACGCGGAGCCCGTCCGTCAGCGCGGCGAACAGCCGCGGCGACGTGGTCCGGCAGTCGCGTCCGACGACCACGACGCCCGGCTTGTCATTGCCCGCATTCGCGACGACGCGCGCACCGATCGCGATGCCGAGTGCGCGCACGGTCGCGTCGTCGAGGTCACGCTCGGCGACACCACGAATGTCGTACTCGCGAAACGCTTTCGGATTCACGGGGCTATAGGTAGCGCGTCAGCTTTTGCGAGGAAAGACCTTCGACGACCTTGCGGACGTCCTGTGCCTGGTCCTTCCGGATCACCAACACCGCGTTCCCGCTCTTCACCACGACGAGGTCATCGAGCCCGACGACCGCGACCACGGTGTCGTCATCGGTGAGCACGAGGTTATTCCTGCCATCGATCGACATCGCGAGCGGATCGAGCGTGTTGCCGTTCTCGTCGGCGCCGCGCACGGCGGGGATCGCAGCCCACGAGCCAACGTCATCCCAGCCGACATCCGCCGGCACGGTCACCACGCGATCCGCGTGCTCCATCACCGCGTGATCGATGGAGATGGACCGGAGTGTTGGATAGATCGCGCTCGCATCCTCACCTGCTGCGATGCGCACGAGCGCGCTCGCTGTCTCGGGGAGCCGCTGGTCGAGCTCGCGCAGGATGCGCTTCGCGCTGACCACGAAGATGCCGGCGTTCCACAAGAAGCGTCCGCTCGAGACGTAGTGCTCGGCGGTTTCGCGGTTCGGCTTCTCGACGAAGCGCTTCAGCGGAACCACGCCTCCATTCGCCGCGCCGTCCGTCTCGAGATAGCCAAACCCGGTCTCCGCGCGCGTGGGCGTGATGCCGATCGTGGCGATCACGTCGTCGCGCTCGACCGCGCCCATCGCCACAGCGAAGAGGCGCGCGAGCTCGTCCTCCTTCGCCACGAATTGATCGGCCGGGAGGATCAACATCGTCGCGTCGGGATCGCGACGCAGAAGGATCGCTGCCGCGAGTCCGACCGCCGCGGCGGTGTTACGCCCGACCGGCTCGGCGACGATCTCCACCGTGCGTGATCCGAGCACCTCGCGCGTCGCGACCACCTGCGATGCGGCCGTCACGATCATCACGCGCTCACCGGCGAGCGATGCACCGCGCGCGATCGCCGCTTCGAGCAGCGTCGTTCCGGCGGGGCCGAGCGGCAAGAGTTGCTTGGGCCGCTGCGCGCGGCTCGCGGGCCACAGACGCGTTCCACTTCCACCGGCGAGGATCACTGCGTGACGCACGGGCGCACTCTCCCACGGGCGACTCCTCCGTGGTATCGCCGCGCCATGAAGCCGATCTCGCGAGTAGCCGCGATCACATCGATGATCGCCATCGCCGCATGCACGCCGAAGCCGTCGAGGACCGTCGCTGCGCCGCCACCGAATCCGCTGGCCGACGTCACGCCGCGCGCTCCGGATCCGGCGCCGCCGCCCGTCGAGCCACCGCAAGCGCAGGGCACTCCGCGCACGGACCTCATCCCGCGCGCCGTGCTGTTCGGCAACCCCGATCGCACCAACGTCCAGCTCTCGCCCGACGGCACGCAGATCTCGTGGCTCGCGCCCGAGAACGGCGTCATGAACGTGTGGGTCGCGCCGATCGGCAAGCTCGACGCGGCCACGGCGGTGACCTCGGACACGAAGCGTCCGATCCGCAGCTATCGCTGGGCGTACACGAACAAGCACCTCGTCTACGCGCAGGACGTCGGCGGCAACGAAGACTTCCACGTGTTCGGCGTGAGCCTCGCCGACGGTAAGGTCACCGACCTGACGCCGATCGACGGCGTGCGCGCGAGCATCGGCCACATCAGCCACAAGAAGCCGGGATCGATCGCGGTGTTCATGAACGAGCGCGATCGCAAGGTGATGGAGCCGTACGAGATCGATCTCGCCACGGGCAAGCGCACGCTCCTCATCACGCAGCCTGTCGAGGAGATGGCCAGCTTCTTCCTCGACGACACGTTTCAGGTGAAGCTCGCGACCAAGCGCAACCCCGACGGCAGCCTGAACATCGTGCGTCCGCCGACGAAGACGGAGCGTGGCACGTGGTTCCCCGTCGACACGATCCCGTTCGAGGACACACGCGCGAGCGACATCGCGTGGGTGTCGACCGACGGCAAGAGCGCGCTCGCCATCGATTCACGCGGGCGCGACACCGCGGCTGTCGTACGCATCACGCTCGGCCGAGGCATGCCCACCGCGAAGATCCTCGCCGAAGATCCGAAGGCCGATGCGAGCTCCGTGCTGCTGCATCCCAAGACCAGCGCGCCGCAGGCCGTGCGGTTCATGTACGAGCGCACGACATGGAAGGTGATCGACAAGTCGCTCGCGCCGGATCTTGCCGCGCTCGCGAAGATCGACGCCGGCGCCGATGTCGCCATCCACACGCGCACGCTCGACGACAAGACGTGGCTCGTCTCGACGAGCTCGCCGCAGAAGCCGCGCCGCTATCACCTCTACACGCGCGCGACCAAGAAGGCGACGCTCCTGTTCGCAGCGCAGCCCGCGCTCGATAGCCTGCCGCTCGTCGCGATGGAGCCCGTCGTGATCGAGGCGCGCGATGGCCTCTCGCTCGTCAGCTACCTCACCAAGCCCGCGACCGCGACGGGGCCCGTGCCGATGGTGCTGCTCGTCCACGGCGGTCCGTGGGGCCGCGACGTCTGGGGCTACGACGCGACGCACCAGCTGCTCGCGAATCGCGGCTACGCGGTGCTCGCCGTGAACTTCCGCGCGTCAGCGGGCTTTGGCAAGAAGCACCTGAACGCGGGCAATCTACAGTGGGGCAAGACGATGCACGACGATCTCCTCGACGCCGTGAGCTGGGCCGTCGCGAAGAACGTCACCACCAAGGACAAGGTCTGCATCATGGGCGGCAGCTACGGCGGCTACGCGACGTTGGTCGGTCTCGCGATGACGCCCGACGTGTTCGCGTGCGGCGTGGACATCGTGGGTCCGTCGAACCTGCTCACGCTCCTCGCGACGATTCCCGCGTACTGGGCGCCGATCCGCGACGAGTTCTACGCGCGCATCGGCAACCCGACCACCGAGGAGGGCAAGGCGCTCCTCGTCGCCGCATCGCCACTCACACACGCCGCGAAGATCACAAAGCCGCTGCTCATCGTGCAAGGCGCGAACGATCCGCGCGTCAAGCAAGCCGAGTCCGAGCAGATCGTCGACGCGATGAACGCCGCGAAGCGCCCCGTCACGTACGCGCTGTTCCCCGACGAAGGCCACGGCTTCGCGCGCCCCGAGAACAGCATCGCGTACATCGGTCTCGCGGAGGCGTTCCTGTCCGCGCATCTCGGTGGTAGCTACGCGCCGCTCTCGGCCGAGGAGCTCGCCGCGTCGTCGTTGCAGATCAAAGCCGGCAAGAACGGCATCCCCGGGCTCTAGCGCTTCACGAAGTTCACGAGCGGCTGCAGCGCGGAGCGCGCGGTCGCTCGCAGCAGCTCGCTCTCGCCGACGAAGCCCGCGACCGGCGGACCGAACGTGTAATACGACTCGACGAACAGCTCGCCGAGGACGGTCCTGCGCAGCACCGAGTCACGCAGGTGGCGCAGCGCCGCGACGTCGTTCGCGAGCGCCGAGCCGTACGCGGCCGTTGCCACGAAGCACGCGTCGACCTCGCCGACAAAGCGCGGTGGCGTGGTGAACGTGATCGACGCGATGTCGCTCGCGTTCTTGCAGTCATCGATCGCGCGGATGCCCACGGTGTACTCCGTCTCGGGGAGCAGGCCCGGCACTTCGATCGTCTGTAACTCGCCCGCGGGCACCGGCACGCCGGCCGGCGGCACCACGGTGGTGTCCGGCGCGTCGAAGTTGTCGAGGGTGAACTGCGTGTCGCCCGCGCGAAACCGGATCTCGTACGTGCGCACGGTGCCCATCACCGCGTCGTCGCCCGGCGCGACGAACGAGATCGTCGCCGTGCGGCTCGTCAGCGTGGTCGTGGCGAGCTGTGATGGCTTGTTCGGAACGATGACATCGAGCTCCACGCGCGATCGCACACGCACGCGAAACTGTCCTTCCGCATCGGTCACGAGCGCGAGCCGACCCACGCCGGAGCCGACGACGTTGGTGGAGATCGTCGAGTCCGGCGCGCGAAGCACTCCGTCGTCACCTTCCGGATCTCCGTACCCCGCGTACGTGTCGGTCTGCGCGAGCCGCGTCTCGTCGGCGATGGTGAACGGCACGCGATACACGACCGACGGCTGACCGCGATACGGCTCGCCGTAGTCGCTGAACGTCACGGTGGGACTCGGCCGCGCGGCCTCGCTGTACGTCGCGTTGTGGTCGTACTCGGTGGAGACCTCGACAAACACCACGTAGTCGCCCGCCGACAGATCGAATGGCAACGGCCATCCGATCGTCGCGAGCTGCCCCACCGGGGGCGTCGCGTGCGAGATCGCGTCGTACGGGTTCATGTCGCGGAACGTGTCGACGCTCGCGGCGTCGGTCCCCGGGACCCGCGTCATGTCCTGGCGCGGTGGATACTTGCTCTGGATGCTCGCGTCGCGCGTGCCCTTGTCGGTGAACACCGCGTTCGGCGACGCGCACGTGAGCGCATCGTAGTGCGCCGAGTCTTTCGGGTTGGCCGGGTTCGGCGTCATCGGCCGGCAGAAGTGCGCCTCGCGCGAGCTCTCGTCGAACGCGTGCGAGAGGTTGCTCTCGTTGCCGTCCTGGAACACGATCGAGTCGAACCGCTCGGGCTTCTTCGTGGCCCACACCGGAAACGTCGTCGTGCGCCGACCGTACGGCCACATCGGCGCGCTGTTGAAGTCGTAGCGTCCCGGGCGATTGCCGAGGCCGTACGTGCCGACCGCCTGCGTGATGAACACGGTCTCGATGAAGTTGCCCTGCGTGTCCTCGACCCAGACCACGATCTGCGGCGCCATGCTGCGCGCCGGACGCAGATCCGTTCGCGCCTGAGGCTGCAGCTGCACGTCGACGATGTGACACACACCGGGCACAGCGCTCGCGGGTGACACCAAGCTGGACACCACGAGAGATGCTGCGAGAACGCGGCCGAACATCGTGACGAAGGATATGCCGCTCACGGCTCGTCGGCGAGTTGCTTCGCGAGCTCGGGCGCCTTCAGTGTGTCGTTCCCCACGAGCAGGTAGCGCATCCGCTTCTGCTTGTCGTAGACGCGAAAGTGCGGCAGCGCACCGATCTTGTAGTGCTGCGCGACAGGGGTGAATCCGTCTCCCACGTCGACCTTGCGGATCACGACCCGATCGTCGAGCGCGACCTGCACCGCCAGCATTCCGCTGACGACCACGCACGCGCCGCAGTGCTCGCCCCAGAAATCGACGACGGCTACGTATCCCACCGGCAGCTGCGCCTCGATATCGATCAGCTCACCGGGGCGATTGATCTGCGCGGTCTTCTCGGGGGGCGCCGTCGTGGCAGGGGCCGCCGGATGGCTGGGTGCTCCACCGCACGCAGCGAGCACCACGAATGCGACCGTTCTCACGGCGCCGATTCTGCCATGGCCTTCGCGAGGCGCACGACATCGGAGCGGGCAAGGCCCGCATGAAACACTTGTTCGAGCTGGAGGCGCTCTCCGGACACCATCTCGCTCGCGCCGAGGCGAATCGTGCCGTCGGTGTCCAGCGTCACTTCGACGAGGACCAGCACGTCTCCCGCGGTTGCCTCGGGAAGATCGAGCACCGCGTAGCGACACAGATGGCGGTTCTGGGATGGATCCGGGGATTCACCTTCCCAGATGTCGAAGTCGATCCGCGTCTGATCATCCTTGCGCGTCGCGAACACGCGATGTTCGCGCGTGGGGACGACCGAGCTGCGAGCGATGACGAGCTCGCAGGGATCCGTGCCGGTCGAGCCCGCGCCGCCGACCGACATCATGATCCCGCGCGCGGTCACATCGATGAGCAAGATGCCATCGATGCTCCCCTCGAGGCGCGCGACCTCGAGCGCCGCACCGACGGCGACGACCTCCTCGGGATTCGCGATCACGCGCGGCTCTCTACCGAGGACGCGCTGGATCTCTTTCCTGATCGCCGGCATTCGCGTCATGCCGCCGACGAGCAGGATCTCCTGCACGTCGCTCGCTTTGCGGCCACACCGCGCGAGCGCGTCTTTGATCGGCGCTTCGAGCCGGCGCACGAGCGGCGCCGTCCACAGCTCGAGCTCGTCGCGCCGGATCGCCTTGTCGTATTCGACCGCGCGCCCCGACGGCAGCTGCACGAGCTCGGGAATCTGCAGCGACGTGCCGCTCGCCGACGACAGATCGTGCTTCGCGCGCTGCGCCGTGATCCGCAGGCGCTCGATCGCGATGGAGTCGCTCGAGATGTCGAAGCCCTTCTGCATGCGGACATCGCGCACGAGGTGATCGACCATCGCGTGATCGACGTCATCGCCGCCGAGGAACGGATCGCCCGTGGTCGCGAGCACCTCGAACGTGCCGCCCTGCACGTCGACCGCCGCGACGTCGAACGTGCCGCCACCGAGATCGCAGACGAGGAAGCGACGATCGTCGCCGCGATGCGCACCGTGTCCGAGAGCAGCGGCGGTGGGCTCGCTGAGCAAGCGCATCACGCTGATGCCGGCGATCTGCGCCGCATCCTTGGTCGCCTGTCGCTGCGCGGCGTCGTACCACGCGGGGATCGTGATCACCGCGCGTGTCACCGGCTTCTTGAAGTGCGCCTCGGCCACCTTGCGTAGCTTCTGCAGGATCAGCGCGCACACCTCCTCGGGTGAGACCAGCCGGCCGTTGCCGAGCGCGATCCAGGTGTCGCCGTTCGGTGCCTCGGTGAGCTCGTACGGCAGCGAGCGCGCGAGCCTGCGAATGTCCGGGTGATCGTAGCGCCGGCCGAGCAGACGCTTCGCTCCGAAGATCGTGACATCGGGCGAGTGCTCGAGTCCTTCGCGCGCTTCCTCCCCCACCACGGGGCCGTCCGGCGAGTACCACACGAGCGACGGCATCGTCGTCGAGCCTTCGGGCGTGGTCAGGATGCGCGGCGCGCCATCGCGATCGAGCACCGCGACGACCGAGTTCGTCGTGCCCAGGTCGATGCCGACTCCCAAGCTGCGATCGATGCTCACTCGAACAGACTCCGGATCACGTCGCGATCATGGCCGTTGCTGTGCCGGAGATAATCGAGGATGCGCGATGCCTCCACGCACTGCTCGTAGTGCGCGAGCGCCGTCTCGAGCTGCGACGTGGCGAGCATGACCTCGCCCTTGTCGAGCGCGGCGACGGCGGACGCGACGTAGTACAGCGAGCGCAGCGGTCGCGAACGCGGATACACGACGAGCGCCGCGGCGAGCACCTCCTGCGCGTTGTCCGGTTCGCCTTGCACGAGCATCGCGCGCGCGCGGGTCTCGAACGTATCGCCGCCGTGGAGCTGCGGGCTCGCGGTCGCCTCGCCGATCGGCGGTGGTATCGATGCGACGGGAGAGCGCTTTGGGGCTTCTGCTTTGATCGCGGCCGGCGTGCGCCCCGCGCTCGCGATGTCGTCGAAGCCGACGAGCCATCCGGGCGGCGCTTGCACGGTGGCGCCGATTGTCGTCGCACGTCCTTCGGCGACGAGCGCCACGCGCAAGCGAGCGTAGGCGCGGTTGGCGAGGATCGTCAGCTCCTCGGCGAGGGGCGTGATCGCCGGCGCTTTGCGACGCGCGACGAGGTCCGGGTGATGCCGGCGTACGAGCCGCATCCACCCCGCGCGGATCGCGTCGGCGTCCGCATCGCGATCCACGCCGAGCACCTCGTGCACCGCGGCCTGGCGCATGCGCTTCAGCTCCGCGGTCAGGTGCTGGAACAGGGCGCGCTCGTCGGCGGGAAGATCCTCGCTCGCTTGCGCCGTCGCCGTGCGCGAGACCGCAGGCTTGGTCACGGTGGGCACGACGGGCGTCGTGTCCATCGCAGGCGGGGGCGTGGGCGCCCGCGGGGTTGGCGCGGCGGCGGGCGTCGCGACCGCGGCCGCCATCGACTTGATCCGCTGCACGACCTCGTCGGTGAAGCCGTGAAGCTCGACCTCGATCCACGTCTTCGTATCGCCATCGATCGGCGACGCCTTCAGCACCGTGCCATCGATCGCGACCACGACCTCGTTGGGCAGCTCGAGACCGAGCGTGACCGAACCGCCGGGCGTCGCCGCGAACGGCACCTTCATCGAGAGCAGCTTCCCTTTGCGAAGCTTTCGCGAATAGAAGGTCTCGACCTGCTCCCAGGTCGAACAACGCACGTGCAGGGTACGGCCCCCCGCCACTACTTCCCCTTCTTCTTCTTGTCCTTGGGGTCGACCCAATCCGGGTCCGGCACGAGCGTGAGCGTCTTCTCGATCGTCGACTTCTTCTTGGCCTCGTCGATCGGGATGTTTGGATTGCCGCCATCGCGCCACTCGTCTTCGGTGATCGACGCGTAGCCCGGCTTGTATCCATCCATCAGCGCACGCAGCTCGTACGGACGTCCCGCCACCGTGGGAAACGGCGTACCGGTGTCGCCGTAACCGATGAGCAACCAGACCTCCGCACCGGGCGGACTTGTCTGGATGTTGATCGGACCTTCCCCAGGCGTGAAGCCGGTCGCCTCGACCGCGAGGTTCGGCGGACGCGCGGGCAGCGGCTCGGCGAGTGACTTGCCATCCTTGCTCTTGCCGGCGGCTTTGAGCGTGATGTTCACGGTCGCCTTCTTCTGCACGAGGCCTGCGCGCTCCGTGTCCGAGCCGGATCCGGCAGCCTTGTCGTCGACCACCGACCAGTTCGCAGCGAGCACCTCGGTGTCCACCGCTTGATAGCCATCGAGCTCGATGCGGATGCGGTGCATCTGACTCGACGAGAGCGGGAGCGTGTGGAAGTCCGGTCCCGAGCGACCGAGCTTGAGCCACACGCTGCCGGGACGCGCTTCGCCGGGCTCGATCTTGTACGTGATCGAGCCTCGGTCCTTCTGCTTGTTGCGGAGCTCGACTTCCTTGTTCTGGCGATCGATCTCGGCTTGCTTCTGCTGCTCCTCGTTCTTCGCGCGCTGCGCCTTCTGATCTTGATAGATGTAATAGAAGCCGACGGCGCCGCCGATCACGACGAGCATCGAGATGATGCCGACCGCGCGGCTCTTGAGGCGCGGCGTGGGCAGCTCTTGGAAGTCCGGAATCTCGGCGAGGTTGGGCGTTGCCACCACGCGCGGCGACGGCGCCTTCTTGCTGTCCTCACTGGCGACAACCTTCGTATCGCCGGTGTCCACCCGCTTCGCCGCCGCTTCGGCGCGACGCGCGGCCGACTCGAGCTTCTCCGCGGCGACAGTCGCTTGCTCGGCCGCGCTCGACATACGGCGCACCGGCTCGTCGAGACCGGCGAGCGCGTCCATCGCTGCCGCTTCGTCCTTGGACGAACCGCGCGCGTGATAGCGCATGTCGGAGTCAGAGTCGCGGGCGGGGAGCGGCAGCGGCGTGTCCTCGTCGGGATCGTCGAGCGACGGCACGCGCGCCGACGAGCGCACCGGCTTGACCTGGACGATCGCCTCCTTCTTGCGCGGATCCATCTGGATCAGCTCGGAGATGGGATCGCGCTTGAAGCCCATGTCGTCGACGGACGTGTGCTCGCGCGAATCGTCGAGATCCGCGAGCAGCGCGTCGAGGCGGTTCTGGCTCGTCGGCGTCTTCGTGTGACGCGCGTTGATCTCGGCCGCACGCGAGTCCATCGATGGACGCATCGGCGTCACGTTGACCGCGGAGTTACCGAGCGACGCGAGCAGATCCTCGGTCGCATCGTCGAGTCCGCTCTCGCTGCCCGCGCGCATGAGCCCCGCCGCTTTGATCACCTCGCCTCGCGTCGCGACCTCCCAGCGATCGTCCTCGAACGCCTCGAGCAAGTTCTCGAGGAGGTCCGATGCGTTCTTGTAGCGCCGGGTGACATCGGTATCGAGCGCGCGCTGCACGAGCCGCTCGACGGCAGGCGTGACATGCAGCGTTCCCGGCGGCGCTTCGCCCGACAGCATCGTGAACAGCATCGCGCCGCACGCGAACACGTCCGCCGCGAAGTCGGGCTCTTCGCCGACGACGAGCTCCGGCGCCAGATAGCCCGCGAGCCCGCGCCACAGCGCCGAGTCGGCGCCTTGCGCGACGGCGGTGGTCAGCGCGCGTCCGACGATGAAGTCGGCGAGGCGAACGGTGCCGTCTTCATCGACAAGCACGCTGCGCGGATGTACGGCGCCGTGTACGACCTTCGCTTTGTGCGCCGTGGCGAGCGCCTCGACGACGCTCTTGCCGATCGCCGCGGCGACGGGGAGCGCGAGCTTGCCGCCCTGCCCTCGGTTGGCCTTCGCCGACGCGATCAGGTCCTGCACCGTGACGTAGCGGCCGACGCCACGCGTGACGATGACGACATCCGGACCGCCATCTTCCACGGTGACCGTGGGGACGATGTTCGGGTGCTGGAGCGCGGTGACCGAGTGAACGATCGTGCCGTCCGTGAGCGCCATGCGGAACGACGACTCGGCCAGCATCTTCGGGTCCACGACGAGCCCGCGTTGATTCCGCTGACCCTCGAACTGCGCGCGGTGGATCGCGCCGTACATGGTCACTGCCAGACGCTCGCTCAGGACAACGCCGGCGATGATCTGCTCGGCAGCTTGGCCACCCACACGTCCACTATAGCAGCGAGAACTGGACCACGATCCATGGCTCGGCAAATAGATAGAACACCGCGCCGATCGCGAGGAACGGGCCGAACGGCAGCTCGGTCCGCATGAGCGAAGGAGCGTCGGTTGGCTCGACCGGCTCGGACGACTCCGGCTCGTCGGCTGCGGGCTCGTCCTGACCGTCACGCATGTGCAGTGTGCGCGCGACGAACAACAGCGCGAGCCCCGCGGCGGTCAGCACACCGGCAACGATCGGGTAGCGGAGGAGCGTCAGCGCGACGGCGCTCGCGAGGATCACCGCCGAGCCGAGTGCGAGAACGGCCGGTGTGCGCGTGGGTGCGGATTCCTCGGCCTCCTCGGACGATCGCCCGGCGCCATCTTCGTCGGGTAGCGGCGGCTCGAGCTTGCGAGAGATGACGAGGCACAGCAGCGCACCGACGCACGCGATGCCGGCGAGCGGGTACCAACCCTTCAGCGCCGCGATCGTGGCGAGCACGGTCGCGCCGACGGCACCGACCGCGACGAGCGAACCGGCGCGTGACGTCGCGGGCTCGTCGTCGTTCCCTAGCTCTGGCTCCCTCGCTGGCTCGCCCTTTGGCTCACCGCGCACGAGGACGAGCACGCCGATGATCGATCCGGTGAGCGCTCCGAGGAACAACGACGCGACGACGCCGCGCCACCCGAGGAGCGCGCCGATGATCGCCAGCAACATGCTGTCGCCCAGGCCCAGCCCCTCGCGCTCTGCGACGATGAAGTAGATCTCGCCGATCACCCATGGCAGCCCGTAGCCGATCACCGCGCCGACGAGACCGACCCACCACGGCTGTCCGATCACGAGCGACAGCCCGTAGAACACGAGGACCGACCACACGCGATGCAGGATCAGCTTGTGGTCGATATCGATGAACGCGATCACGACCATCGTGAAGCAGAACGCGCAGCTCGCGACGAAGCGGATCAAGCGCTCGTCGAACGGCTCGAACAGGACGCCGGCCGTCACGTTCATGTGCCAGGCGACGCCGAACAGAACGCCGGTCAGCGCCTCGACGATCAAGTAACGCCCGCTGAACGGCGCTTTGCACGAGCGACAGCGCCCGCGCAGCCACAGCCAGCTGATGAGCGGGACGTTGTCGTACCAGCGGATCGGGGTGTTGCACGCGAAGCAGTGCGAGCCCGGCGCGACCACCGACCGGCCCGCCGGGAACTCCTTCGATGGAGGCCAGCGATAAATACAGACGTTCGCGAAGCTGCCCCAGAGGAGCCCGAGGAGCACCGCGAACGCGTAGGCCCCGTAGGACGACGCGAGGGGTTCCAGCTCGGCGAGCACCGGGTCTGACTCTAGTGTAGAACTCGCCCATGAGCCGCGTCGCGATCGCATGTTTGGCCGTGGGGCTGGGCTGCGGCCGTGCGCAGGGCGTGGACGACAAAGACCTCGGCAACCTCGTGGTCGCGCCGGCCGTGTCGACCGAAGCGATCGTGGTGACGCGCGCGGCGACCGAGCCTGCCGAGCTCTCGCGCGCGATGATGCAGCCGTACGGTGCGGTCAGCGCAGCGCTCGGTGCGCACCGCACGGAGATGACGGTAGTGACCCGCGTCGAGGAAGCGGCCCAGGTCACCACGGACATGACCGAGACCACCGTGCTCGAGCTCGGTGACAAGGACGCGTATCACGGCACGTACGGCAACACCGCCGACTACGGGCGCGAGGTGATCTTCGACGGAGCTTCGCTGTTCTTGCGCCCGCGCTACCAGCGCTGGCATCAGCGCGCGCCCGAGTCTCCGACGGAGGCGGTCGAGCAACGCGACAAGTTCTACGCGCCGATCGCGGCGACATGGGAGCTGATCGCGCCCGCCGTGGATGTCGCCGACAAAGGCGCCACCACGTTCGCCGGGCGCAACGCTCGCAAGATCGAGCTCCGCCAGGCAGCGAAGGCCGCGCCGAACCCGCCCGAGAAGCTCGTGCAGCGCAAGTGGCGCGAGGCCCGCGTGATCCATGACGTGTCGGGCGAGGTCATCCTCGACGCAGAGCGAGCCATTCCCCTCTCGGTCAAGCTCGTGGGTACGATCGAGCTCATGCGCGACAGGCGAAACTTCAAGATGACGGTGACGCTCACGAGCACGGTCACCAAGATCGGCGCCGCTGCGATCACGCCGCCCGAGACAGCAGAGGTCGTCGCCACGCCCGAGCGCCTGCGCGAAGTCGACGAGCGTGACAAGCTGCTCGAGGGCATCGCGCCGCCGTCGCGCAAGCAGAGCCAGAGCGAAGCGGTGACGCCATGACGGTCGCGCTCGCCACACGACGCGACTATCTGAACAAGCACCGCCGCATGATCATCGCGCGGTCGATCGTCGGCAGCATGGCCGCGGTGTTGCCGCTGCCGTTCGTCGACGATTGGGCCAAGGAGAAGGTCCTCGGCGCGGGCTATCGCCGCATCGCGCAGATGCACGGTGTGGATCTCGACGACGATGCCGTGAAGTCACTCGTGCACGGCAACACGCCACCGGCGCCGATCGCCGAGTGGGCGGCGAGCGGCATCGTGTATCGCGTGGCCACGATCGCTGCGAAGCGCGTGCTGTTCGTCCTCGCCACGGTGAACCGCGCGCGCGCCGCATCGTCGCACTACGTCTCGATGACGCTGTTCGATCATTACTGCGCCAAGCTCCACGTCGGCGCGGGGCTCGACGGCAAGACCGCGCTCGCGCTGCGCGAGGAGATCTCGCGATCGATCGCGCAGACACCGGGCGCGCTCGCGTTCGCTCCGTTCCGCCGAGGCGCGCTCGCCGCCGCGCGCGCCACGGTCCGCGCGCCGCTCGAGCTCGCAGATCTCGCGAGCGGCGGTGCGCTGCGCAAGCTCCTCGCCAGGAACAAGGACGTCACGGAAGGCGAAGCGGTCGACGCGCTCGAGCAATCGATCGAGACCGCGCTATCGCAGAAGACCAACTTCCTCTCGCGCACCGTGGCGGCTGTCGAAGTGCAGCTGTCGGCCGACGCGAATCCGTTCCTGGACACCGCGCTCGACACGCTCGATCGCCGCTGGAAAGCGCGCGTCGCTGCAGGCGAGCCGTGAGCGCCACGCCGCCGGAGAGAGCGGCGCTCGCCAACGCGAGGCGCGTCGTCGTCAAGATCGGCAGTCGCCTCCTCGCGGAGAGCCCCGCGAGCCGGCCCGCCACGGTCGCCGATCAAGTCGTGGACCTGCGCCGCCGCGGCGTCGAGGTCATCGTTGTCAGCTCCGGCGCGATCGCGCTCGGCGTGAAGCGCCTCGGCCTCGGCAAGCGCCCCGACGAGATGCCCGCGCTGCAAGCAGCCGCCGCCGTCGGACAGAGCGCGCTCATGCAGCACTGGGAGCACGCGTTCGCGGTGCACGACATCGCGATCGGACAAGTGCTGCTCACGCACGACGACATGGGCGATCGCCGCCGCTTCCTGTCGGCGCGACTCACGCTGCGCGCGCTCCTGGATCACGGTGTCGTTCCGATCATCAACGAGAACGACACGGTCGCGACCGAGGAGATCAAGTTCGGCGATAACGATCAGCTCGCCGCTCTCGTCGTGAACCTCGCGAGCGCAGATGCGCTCGTGATCCTCACGGACGTCGAGGGAGTCCGCGACGCGAGCGGCGTGCGCATGCCCGTGGTGCGGGACATCGAACGCGAAGCAGCGCCGGTCGCCGGCGGCTCGGTGAGCGGCGTCGGCTCGGGCGGCATGGCGAGCAAGGTCGGCAGCGCGCGCATCGTCACGCGCACGGGCGTGCCCGCGATCGTCGCACCCGGTCGCGAGCCCGACGTCATCACGCGCGTACTCGCCGGGCAGGATCTCGGAACGCTGTTCGTTCCGCCGGCGCAGGTCGGCAAGCTGTCCTCGCGCAAGCACTGGATCGCGTACGGCGCGAAGCCCGAAGGGAGGCTCGTCGTCGACGACGGGGCCGAGCGTGCGCTCAAGAGCGGCGGGAAGAGCCTGCTCCCGGCAGGCATCCGCGAGGTCCATGGCGAGTTCGAGCTCGGTGAAACCGTGAGCGTAATGAACGCCAATAGCGTTGAAATCGCACGTGGTCTCGTCGCGTATCCCGCGGCTGACTTGCGCCGGATCTCGGGCTTGCAATCAGCTGCTATCGAGGCCAGGCTGGGTTACAAGTCCATCGACGAGGCGATCCACCGAGATGATCTCGTGATCCTGTGAGTAGCGCGCTGGCGGAACAGCAACAGACCGAAGGCACGGCAACGATCGTTCGTGCCGTCGCGGAGGCTGCACGCACGGCCGCTCGCATCGTCGCGAAGGCGGATGGGGCCACGCGCACGGCGGCGCTCCACGCGATCGCCGATGCGATCGTCGCGCAGTCGTCCGAGATCCTCGCTGCGAATGCGACCGACCTCGCGAACGGCAAGGCCGCCGGCCTGTCCGCGGCGATGCTCGATCGGCTCGCGCTCGATGAAGGCCGGATCGGAAAGCTCGCGAAGGCCGTCACCGAGATCGCCGCGCAGCCCGAGCTCTTGGGCCGCGTCGACGTTCACGATGTCCGCCCGAACGGGCTCGACGTCTCGCGCGTTCGCATTCCGCTCGGCGTGGTCGCGATGATCTACGAAGCGCGACCGAACGTGACCACGGACGCGGCGGCGCTGTGCCTCAAAGCCGGCAACGCGTGCATCTTGCGCGGTGGCAAAGAAGCGGTCGAGTCCAACCGTGCACTGCTCCGCGCGGTGCAAGCCGGCCTCGCACGCGCGGGCCTGCCTGCGGACGCCGTGCAGCTCGTGCCGGTCATGGATCGCGACGCGATCGCCCAGCTCGTGAAGCTCGACGAGCTGATCGACCTGTGCATCCCGCGCGGAGGCGAAGGGCTGATTCGCTTCGTCGCCGAGCACGCGCGCGTGCCGGTCATCAAGCACTACAAGGGCGTCTGTCACATCTACATTCACTCGACCAACGACGTGGATGCTTCGGCAGCGATCGTCGCGAACGCGAAGGTCTCGCGCCCCGGCGTGTGCAACGCCGTCGAGACGGTGCTCGTGGATCGCGCGGTCGCGGATCGCATGATCTTGGCGCTCGTTCGCGCCATGCCCACCGTCGAGCTCCGCGGCGACGAGGCCGCGCGCGCGATCGCGCCGATGCGCGCTGCCACCGACGACGATTGGTACGCCGAGTACCTCGATCTCGTGCTCGCGGTGCGCGTCGTCGACAACATCGAGCAGGCGATCGCGCACATCGAGAAGTACGGATCGAGCCACACCGAATCGATCCTCACCACGGACGATCAGATCGGCGAGCGCTTCGTTCGCGATGTCGATTCGTCGACGGTGATGATCAACGCGTCGACGCGCTTCGCCGATGGCGGCGAGCTCGGCCTCGGCGCGGAGATCGGGATCTCCACCACGCGCCTCCATGCCTACGGCCCGATGGGCGCCGAAGGACTCACCACGTTGAAGTTTGTTGTTCGCGGCACCGGCCACGTAAGGAACGCATGACTCAGAAGAAAAAGAGCGCACCGAAGATGGCGACCCAGGGGAAGGCACGGAAGGTGGCGGAGGATCCGCCGGCCACGAAGGCCACCACCACCGAAGGTCTCGACGGTGCGATGAAGGCGCTCGCTCTCGCTCTCGACAAGAAGGCTCTCGAGCCCGTGCTTCTCGACGTGCGTGACCTGTGCTCGTTCTGCAACTACCAGCTCGTACTGTCCGGTCGCTCGGACCGTCAAGTCGACGCGATCGCCGATGGCATCAGCGCGGGTCTCAAGCAGGACGACCTGCGCCCGATCGGATCGGAAGGCGCGCGCACGGGTCAGTGGGCGCTCCTCGACTACGGCGACTTCGTCGTCCACGTGTTCCTGCACTCCGCGCGAGAGCACTACGACCTCGAGGGCCTGTGGAACGACGCGCCGCGCGTGCACATCGACGTGCCGCCCGAGGCGCGGGTTCCGCCCGACGAAGTCTACGACTCCGCGGTCTCGTGAAGCTGACGCTGTCCGTCGTCGGACGCTTGAAAGAGCGCTACTTCGTCGAGGCCGAGGACGAGTATCGCAAGCGCCTGCGCCCGTTCTGCTCGCTCACCGTGACCGAGTCCAAGGACGAGCAAGCGATGCTCGCGTCGCTTCCTGCGAACGCGCATCTCTACGCGTTCGACGAGCGCGGCGCGTCGATGAGCTCGGTCGCGTTCGCGAATGACATCCTCGGTGCCGAGCAGCAGCACGGAGGCGGCGCGCCGGTCGTGTTCGCGATCGGCGGGGCCGACGGACACAGCGACCTGCTTCGCAAACGCGCGCGGAAGCTCGTCTCGTTCGGCCAGCTCACGATCGCGCACCGACTCGTGCGACTGCTCGTGCTCGAGCAGCTCTATCGCGGCTTCAAGATCCTGCGCGGCGAGCCCTATCACCGCGACTAACGGCGCAAGAGCGCGACGAGCGCACCGACCGTCATGCCGACGATGACCGACGCGCCCGCGATGTGAATGATGGACGCGTTGGCGACGATGCCGATCGCGATCCCCGAGAGAAACGCACCCGGCGCAGCCTTCACCGCGCCGAGCCACGCGCGTGTGGTGGCCGACAACTACTTGCCCCAGGTATCCCAGATGCCCTTGGCAGCGCCGCCGACGTACCCCGCGACGCGACCGACACCGTAGCCGAGGCTGGCGCCCGCCGCCGTTCCCGCCATCCAGCCGGGAACCGCACCGACGCCGGGAACGGTCACCGCGCCGCCGCCGGCGCCGATGACACCGCCGGCGACTCCGCCGACCGCCGCGCCCGCAGCGCCGACGTGATCCGAGCCGGCCTTCGCCGTCGTCGCGACCTGGCCCCAGTCCACGCCGCCGTTGATGTCTGCCAGTGCCGCCGTCTCGATCTCGATGATGTTGTTCATGCGAGGTGGCTAGTGCAGTTGCGAGACCAACGCTCGTCCCGAGAGGATTCGCGCAGTTGCCCGCCTCGGACCGGCCGATGCTTGTCTATCGCGGACGTCGGATCGTCAACCTCGCGATGCGATCAGCGCCAGAACCGCGCGACCGCGAAGTCGGCGGTGTCGTTGTTCGCCCAGCCCGCGACGACGAAGCGATGCGTCGGCACGCGATCGTCGAGCTGGATCGCGATCGCGCGGCTCTCGTCCGCCTTGGCTCCGGCCGCCATCGGAGTGATCACGATGCCGCCGGAACCGAACGACGGATCGAGCTGGCCCTTCGTGAGGTAGCGCAGCGTGACGAAGTCTCCGGCGGACGAGTTGCCTTCCCACGCCCAGCCCGCGACGACGAGCTTGCCTGCGGTGTCGATCGCGAGGGCGCGCGCAGCGTCCCAGTTCGAGGTGACCGGCGTGATGACCTTCCCGTTCGTGCCGAACAGATCGTCGACGGCCCCGTCGGAACCGAGCTGCACGATCGCGACGTCGTTGTGCGAGTGACCGGCGAGCGCGATGTTTCCTTCGGGCGTGATCGCCACGGCGTACGCGGCGCCGATCGTCGAGCCGAGCACGTTCAGCACCGAGCCGCCGGCGCCGAAGTCGGTGTCGAGCGTGCCGTTCGAGCGATAGCGCGCGACGACCATGTCGCCCTCGCCACCGGCAGCGACGATGCGTTGCTCGCCGTCGAGCGGCTGGAACGCGAGCGCGTAGATGTGATCGCCCGCGGTGCCGGGACGGAACGCGGACAGCGTCACGCCTTGCGTGCCGAAGTTGCGATCGAGCTGACCACTGGGCGCGAAGCGCGCGAGCGCGAAGTCCACGCCGGTCGCGTTGTTGCCGGTGTTGGCCGAGCCACCGACGACGATGAAGCCGTCCACCGTCACGAGCGCCGCGTACGCGATGTCCGTGTCGTCGGTGATCGAGTGGGTGACCTTGCCGCCTTGACCGAACGATCCGTCGAGCGAGCCGTCGGGCATGTAGCGCGCCAGCGCGAAGTCCGTGCTGTTCGCGCCGACGGTGGAGCCGACCGCGACGATCTTGCCGTCGGTCTGGAGGACGAGCGCGTTGATGCTGTCCGACGTCCCCGCGAAGTCCGTGAGCACGCGACCGTTGTTACCGAACGAGGTGTCGACGCTGCCGTCGCGCTCGAGGCGGATCAGGGCGAAGTCGCCAGCGTTCTCTGCGCCGCGTCCACCGAGGATGATCTTTCCGTCGGGCTGCACGACCACGGCGTTCGCGTAGTCATCGCTGACGCCGGCGGGGAGCATGACGCGCCCACCGCCGAAACTCGTGTCGAGCGATCCGGGCGGGCCGTACACGGTCAGCGTGACCGGCGTGACGGCCGCCGACGTGCCCAGCGTGGCGCGCACGAGGATCTGCGTGGGCAGCGAGTGCGGCGCGTCAGCGTTCGCTGTGAAGGCGAGCGTGGCGGACGTCTCGGTGGCTTCGATCACGACCTGTTCGACCGCGACGCCCGGCGGCAAGTCCTCCGCCGTGATCGCGACCGGACCGTTCGCGCCTTCCTTGCGCTCGATCGTCACCTCGATGTGGCCGACCGTACCCTGGAGGATCGGGAGCTTCGGATCAGCCGATACCCACAGCGTCGCCGGCTCTTCCGCCACGGGAGCATCCGGGAGGTGGTTCGGATCGTTGTCAGGACCGCCGCACGCGACGAGGAGAGACGAGAACGCCACTGCCGAGAGGAGATGCTTGGTCATTTGGATGACCCACCCTAAGACCGCCCTCGAAAACGCGTTCCTAAGTGCTTCGTATGTCTTCCCTAAGAACTTGCTAAGTGGTCCGCTCTCCACGGCTATGTCGACTTGCGTGTCCTTCGTGCTGCTCTCCAAGTCCGCGAACCCCGACGCGTCTGAGGTGATCGCATCGGCCGCGAAGCTCGGCTTCGTGCTCACCCGCGAAGATGTCGGCGGCAACGAGACGATCGTGCAGTTCGACGCGGGCAAGGGACGCACGTTGCTCGTGATGCTCGTGGATGCCCCGCATCCCGACGCCGACCAGATGCCGTTCGGACCGACCTCGATCCCCGAGGACACCGAGCACGCCGCGCACTTGATCGTCACGGTGATGGGGCTCTCCGGATCCCCGCGCGAGGTGGACACGCAGCTCGCCGCGCTCACCGCTGCGGTGATCCCGAACGTCCCCGCGATCGGCGCGATGCTCGGACACGGCGCGATGTTTCACAAGGCGAAGCTGTTTGCCGATCTCGCCGCGCTCGGTGTGGAGCAAGGTGAAATTCCGCCGGAGCTCGCGATCGATATCGCGACCGAGCGCATCTCGGAATCGCGCATGGCGTTTCGCACGTTCAACATGCCGCGCTACGGCCGCGAGAACTTCTATGTCACGTGCGCGATCAGCGGCACAGGCGCGCTCGACTTCGTGATGGGCCTCGTGCGCTGGATGCTCACCGACGCCAGCAAGCAGCTGCCGACCGGCGAGACCGTCGGACGCACGAAGGACGAGAAGATCACGATCCATCGCGTGAAGAGTCCCGAGGGCGAGACTCACATCCGCCTCGACCTGCCCTAGCTAGCGACGCTCGAACATCTGCGCGAGCTGCTTCGCGAGCTGCTTCGCGCTGACCTTGCGCGCGGGCGCGATGAAGATCGTGTCGTCGCCGGCGATCGTGCCGATCACGCTGTCGAGGCGCGCCTGATCCACGAGCGCAGCGATCGCGGGCGCCACGCCCGGCCGCGTGTGCACGACGACCATCGCGTCTCCGTCGATGATGCCCACGACGAGCTCTGCCATCGCCGCGAGTTGCGCGGGCTCCTCGCCAGTGCGTGCGGTAAAGCCCTCGAGCTCGTACGCGGTGCCGCCGTCGGGCAACGACACGCGACGCGCGCGCAGCTTCGCGAGATCGCGCGAGAGCGTCGCTTGCGTGACCTCGTACCCGCGCTTCGTGAGGAGCTCGCCGAGCTCGGCTTGCGTGCCGACGTGATGCGTGCGGACGAGCTCCACGATCGCGGCGCGCCGAGCGCGCGTCTCGACGGTCTCGCCCATCAGCTCCCCTCCGCTCGCACGATCGTGCCGACGCCGCGATCCGTGAACAGCTCGGCGATCACGTTGTGCGGCGTGCGGCCGTCGATGACGTGCACCGCCTGTACACCGCCCGTGATCGCGTCGAGGATCGACGTGGCCTTCAGCGCCATGCCGCCCTGCACGATGTTCTGCGCGAGCTTTCCGCGCAGCGTGGTCGGCGTCAGATCCGTGACGAGCTCGCCGTTCTCCACGATGCCCGCTGCATCCGTCAGGAAGATGAGCTTCTCCACGCCGAGCGCCTTGGCCACACCTGCGGCGACGGTGTCGCCGTTCATGTTGAACACTTCGCCGTCGAGACCGATGCCGATCGGGGTGATCACCGGGATGTAGCTCTGCGCG
This sequence comes from Pseudomonadota bacterium, assembly GCA_023428295.1. Taxonomy (GTDB): domain Bacteria; phylum Myxococcota_A; class Polyangia; order Haliangiales; family Haliangiaceae; genus JABFXX01. Next base: position 24,620 of record JAEYYV010000074.1, on the reverse strand, counting down.
AGTAGCGACTCGAGGAACGTGCGGTTCACCTCGACGAGGTCGCCGACCTGTCCGAGATCTGTACCGTCGGAGCGCACGAGTTTCTTCGCCCGCAGGAGCGCCGCGTCCGAGCCCGAGAGACCGATCGCGTGCGCGCCGCGCCGGTTGAGCAGGCCGACGAGATCCGCATTGATCGCGTCGAGTACGCTCTCGACGGTGTCGATGTCCGCCGGCGGCGTTACGCGCAAGCCATCGACGTACGACGTCGCGCTGCCACGCGCTTCGAGCGCGCGCGTGATCGCCGCACCGCCGCCGTGGACCACGATCGGCGAGAGCCCCACGGAGTGCAGCAGCATCACGTCGTCGCAGAACGCGCGCAGCACCGAGTCCTTGGCCAGAGCACCGCCGCCGAGCTTGATCACGCAGCGCTTACCGCGGAACCGCGAGATGTAGCCGAGCGCCTCGACGAGCACGCTGCGCTTGAACGAGGGCGTGTAGTTCGTGAGCTTGTTGTCCGTGCCGGTTCCGCCGTCCGCCTTCTCGATGATCAGCGACGTGTAGTCGGCGTTGAGCTTCACGTAGTCGTACGAGAGGTCGCAGCCGTACGCTTTGGCGACGTGATCGCCCGCGCGGAGCTCGACGACGATCGAGCACTCCGGGTCGCGCAAGCGCGCCTTCATCGCCGCGCGATCGAGCGGCAGCGGCGCGCGGTCGTAGACGTGAACGCCCTGGATCGTCACGCGCGCTTGGTGCGGGTCGATCGCGAGGTCGAGCGAACCAACGCGCGCACCGACGGTGGCCAGGATGCGGCCCCAGTTGGGATCCGCGCCGAAGATGGCAGCCTTGACGAGCGGCGAGCCGCAGATGCTCTTGGCGAGGTCGCGCGCGATGTCCTGGCTCGGGGCGCCCGCGACGTGCACCTCGAGTCGCTTCGTCGCGCCCTCTCCGTCCGCCGCGATCTCGCGGGCCATCTCGTCGAGCAGCTCGACGAGCGCCACCGTGAACACCTGATATCCCGTCGAGTCCACGCGCGTGATCTTCGGGTTGCCCGCGCGTCCGTTGGCCAGCACGAACACGCTGTCGTTCGTGCTCATGTCGCCATCGATCGTGAGCTGCTCGAACGTCTCGCGTGTGGCGCTGTCGAGCGACGCGTCCAGGATCTCCGGAGCGATCGCGCAGTCGCTCACGATCACCGCGATCACGGTCGCGAGCTGCGGCGCGATCATGCCGCTGCCCTTGGCGATGGCCGTCAGCGTGACGGACGTGCCATCGATCTCCACCGTTCGCGACGCGAGCTTCTTCGTCGTGTCGGTGGTCATGATCGCCTCCGCCGCCTTCTCGGGATCACGGGCCAACGCGGCCACCGCCGCGGCCATCGCCTTCACCGGCTTGTCCGCCGGCAACGGCATGCCGATCACACCGGTGCTCGCCGTGACCACCGCGCTCGGATCGACGCCGAGCTCCTTGGCCGCCGCGGCCACGATCGCCGCCACGGCCTCCGCTCCACCCGGTCCGGTGATCGCATTCGCGTTGCCGCTGTTCACCACGATCGCTCGAACGCCATCGGCGGGCAGCCGCGCCTCGCTGTCGACGACAGGCGCTGCCTTCGCGCGATTGATCGTGAACGAGCCCGCGCAGGCGGCCGGCGTCTCCGAAACAAAGAGCGCGAGGTCAGGTCGCATCGGCTTGATGCCACACGCCACGCCCGAAAACCGGAAACCAATGGGGAGCTTCATCCGTGCCTCGCCAAGTGCATGAGTCCCGTCATGCGGGGCAGCCCCGACATGACGTTGACGTTCTCGATCGCCTGCCCTGCCGCACCCTTCAAGAGATTATCGATGCCCGCCGTCACGACCGCATACTCGCCATTGCTCGCGACGCCGACATGCGTCTCGTTCGTCCCGACGACCTTGCGCAGCGCGACATCCTCCGCAGCATCGAACACGCGCACCGTCGGATCGCCCGCATACTCCTCGCGAAACACGCGCACCAGCTCCTCCGACGAGCGAGCACTCCGCAGCCTCACCGTGATCGTCGCGAAGATTCCCCTCGCGATCGGCAGCAAGTGCGTCGTCAGAATCACGCGAGAGCCCGTACTCGCACTCGCCCCCGCCCCAGCGATCCTGCGCAGCGCCATCTCGATCTCCGGCACGTGCTGATGCTTCAGCACCTTGTACGCCCTCACGTTGTCATGCAGCTCGCCCAAGCTCAGCGCCTCGTCCTTGGACTTCCCCGCGCCGGTCACGCCCGAGCCCGCGGCGACGACCACGTCCCCATCGCTCAACCCCTGCCGGACGAGCGGCGCCACGGCCGTGATGATTCCCGTCGCATAACACCCCGGGTTCGCCACGAGCGACGCCGCCGCGATCTCGCTCGCGAAGAACGAGGTCAGCCCGTACACCGCCTCTGCCGACGCGCGATGCGCGTTCGACAGGTCCACCACCTTCGTCCCGCGTGCACGGATCTGCGCGGCCATCGCTGGCGCTGCGTCGTGTGGAACGGCCAACAGCGCGATGTCCGCCGGCGTCTCGTGCGCCGCCTGCGTGGTCGAGAACGATAGCGTCGACGCACCGCCCGCGAGCTGCGCGACCGGCTTGCCGGCGTGCGTGTCACTCGCCGCGCAGACGAACGACAGGTTCGGGTGCAGTGGCAGGAGCTTGCACAGCTCGAGGCCGGTGTAGCCTGCAGCTCCGAACAACGCGACGCGCGCATGCACCATGTGCATACTTATGCGGCTTTGCACCGTATACGCAAGCGTGGTTATGCAGTTTCAGCCGACGCGCTTGCCGTCGCGGAGGATGTGCCCTGTCTGCGTCGCGGTGACGCCGAACAGCACGCTCGCGGCGCCTTGCTCGATCGATCGCGGCGCGTGGCGGCCGCCCATGTCCGTGCGTACCCACCCCGGGCACGTCGAGTTCACGCGGATCTCGCGCGGTGCGAGCTCGCGGGCGAGCACGCGGGTGAGCGCGTCGAGCGCTGCCTTGGACACGCCGTACGCGTCGGTGCCCCAGTCCTCTCCTGCCGACACGTACGCGCGCATCGCGTCGGCGAGCGCGTCGCGCGAGAGCTGCGGATCCGCGAGGAAGCGCCGGTGCGCTGCATCGAGGTTGTCGAGCTCGCCGAGGCCGCTCGTCACGTTCGTGATCGTCGCGCCGTCGCGCAGGAGCGGCAGCATCGCGAGCGTCACGCGGAGCGGGCCGAAGAAGTTCGTCTCGATCGTGCGCGCCGCGTCGCTCTTGCCGTAGATGCCCGCGTTGTTGACGAGCGCATCCAGCGCGATCGCGCCATCGCGAAGCTTCTGCGCACACGTGGCGACGGAGGCGTCGGACGTCACGTCGAGCTCCACCGCTTTGAGGCGGCCTCCTGTCTCCTTGCGCAGCCGCGCGGCCGTCGCGTCGCCGGCCCTCTTGTCTCGGGAGCCCACGAGGACATCCCAGCCATCGCCGGCGAGCCTGCGCGCGAGCTGCTGTCCGATGCCTCGGTTCGCGCCGGTGATGAGAACGCTCCGCGCCACCCGAACATGCTACGCGATCAGCACGCGACGACCTCGCAGAAGCTCGTCGGAATCCATGCGCCCGTGTAGCGACTGTTCGCGACGCCGGGTGTGGTGTTCGTGCGCGCCTCGGCTAGCGGCGACGACGACGGCCGCTCGCGAAGAACGCGCTCATCGCGCTGCGCGAGCGCATCACCTGAACGGGGACGTACGACGGCTCGTCGAGCGCGTGGTTCTGATACGCCTCGAGGTGGAACATGGTGAAGCCGAGCCGCGTGAACATCATGGGAACGGACACAGCAACCACCGGACCATGGCGGCTCATTCCTAACCCCGCAATTGTTCGCGCCCGGGAGTGAAGGCGAGTGCCAATCGGGCACCGCTAGTGCCGGTTCTTCGCCTTCATGGCGCGATCGATCTCGCGCTTGTCGTCGGCTTCGCGCTTGGACTCGCGCTTGTCGTGCTGCTTCTTGTGCGTCACGAGGCCGAGCTCGATCTTCACGTACGCGCCTTTGAAGTAGAGAGCGAGCGGGATCAGCGTGAAGCCCTTGAGCTGGATCTTGTCGCCGAGCTTCGCGAGCTCGTGCTTGTGCAAGAGCAACTTGCGCACGCGATCGACATCGTGGCCCCACCGGTTCGCCTGCGCGTACTCGTTGATCTGGATGCCGTGGAGGTACGCCTGCCCTTTGCGAATGTCGACGAAGCCATCGGCGATCGTGACCTTCGCGTCGCGCAGGCTCTTCACCTCGGAACCCTTGAGCGCCACGCCCGCTTCGATACGCTCGTGGATGTGAAAGTCGTGCGACGCTTTGCGGTTCGTCGCGATGACCTTCAGGATGGGTTCGCCCGTCTTGGCCACGCTTACCACTCGCCTACGTTTGGCATCGACGTCCAGGGCTCGGCCGGCGGTTTTGCTTCGCCGCGCTGCAACAGCTCGACGGAGATCGAGTCCGGCGAGCGAACAAACGCCATCCGTCCATCCCGGGGCGGACGGCTGATCGTGTAGCCGAGATCGAGGAAGCGCTGGCACGCCGCGTAGATGTCCTCGACCTCGTACGCGACGTGTCCGAAGTTTCGCCCGACGGTGTACGCGTCGGTTTGGTCCCAGTTGTGGGTCAGCTCGATGTTCGGCGCGTCGCTGTCGTTCTCGCCGAGAAACACCAGCGTGAACCGCCCCTGCTCGCTGTCACGCCGGCGGATCTCGCGCAGGCCCAGCCCTTCGCAGAAGAAGCGCAAGGCCGCGGGCAAGTCGCGCACGCGGATCATCGTATGCAGGTAGCGCATGGCGCTGACTTAGCAGATTTCGGTAAGCTCCTGCACATGAGCAACGTGTTGGTGAACTTCCGCCTGAACCCCGACCGCCCCGTGCGGTTGAAGTGGCTCGCGACGGACGGCGTTCCGGGCGACGGCTACAAGGCGCAGATCACCGCCGTGAAGGTCCAACAGAAGACGATCGAGATGGACAGCTCCGCCATCCTCGAGCAAGCCGCCGCGGATCCCTCGGGCGGCGTCGGCGCGTACATGGTCACGTTCAACGGCATGGTCGGCTTCGCGGACGATCACCCGCACCGCAAGTTCGTCGAGAAGCTCGAGGATGCCGAGATCGAGTACGATCTCGCGTTTGTCCACGAGGAGTCCGAGCGCGTCGCCGTCGAGGACCAGGACTACAAGATCATCGAGCGCCCCTCCGGAATGGCGCACCGGATCAGCGGACGCGCCAAGACTAGCCCGGTCTGATGCGCGACGACACCCCCAGCCGCACCGCGCAGTTCGTCGCCGCCGCGCGCGGCCTGGGCATGCTGCTCCCCGACGACGTTCGCCTCGCCGACGATCCCTACGGCCTCGCCTTCACGTCCACACGACTCGCGGCCCTGCTCGCCGATCGCGGTCCGCACGCACTCGCGCAGTTGCCCGGCATGAAGACGTGGATCGTGTACATGCAGATCCGCACGAAGCTCCTCGACGACGCCGTACGCAACTTCGTCGAGGACGGCGGCGATCAGGTCGTGCTTCTCGGCGCGGGCTTCGATTGCCGCGCCATCCGGCTGCCCGAGCTCGCCCACGCCACCGTGTTCGAAGTGGATCACCCGGCCACGCAAGGGCACAAGCAGAAGACGCTCGCGCGGCTCGGCATCGATTCGCCCGCGCGCTACGTGACGTGGGACTTCGAGACGAACCCGCTCGACGAGCTCGGCGACGCCCTCGTCGACGCGGGGCACGATCCCACGCTGCCCACGCTCACGATCTGGGAAGGCGTGACGATGTACCTGACCGAGCCCGCGATCGATGCATCGCTTCGCGCGATCGCCGATTGGTCCGCGCCCGGCTCGATGCTCGCGATGAACTACTTCTCGAAGGAGCGGCTGACCACGCCCTCGATCACCACGCGCATCATCCGCGCCGCCGTCGCCACCATGGGCGAGCCGTTCAAGTGGGGCTCGTCCCCCGAAGAGCTCGCTCCGTTCCTCGCCGAGCGCGGCTGGGGCGTGCTCGACGACATCTCCTCGCAAGAGGCAGCGGACAAGCTCCTGCCCGCCGATCTGGCGCGCGCTGTCCGGAAGGCGGACAGTCGCATCGCGCTCGCGGTTCGCGCGTAGCGCTGTCTCGCATGCGCTCGGTGCGCTCGCTGACCTCGAGCAGCGCAGCAGCCCGGCTGCCATCGATCCTGTCGTCGAGGCTAGCAAGCGAGCCACCATGTAGAGAGAGTAGGCGTCATGCCACGGAACATCAGGTGGGCCTTCGCCCTCGCGAGTGTCGCAGCGTGCTCGAGTCCACCGCGGAGCGCGTTGCCAGCTCCCGGCCACCCGCAGGCCACAGCGGAGCTCTCGCTCGACTCGCTGACGCCGAACGGAGGCGCCCGCCAGTTCCGCACCGTGTCGATCTACACCGACGCGAGCGAGCGGCGCATCGGCGCGCGCTTCGTCCACGAGCCCACGAAGTTCACGTTCGACTATCTCCAGATCGAGTCGGCACCACAGGGCTACCTGTGGGTCGGCTCGTACTCCACGAGCGACAAAGGCGAGCCGCACACGCAGGAGCACTTGCTCCTCGGCAAAGGCGATCGCGGCCGGCAGTTCGGCAGCGCGCAGGCGATGGCACTCGTGTCGTCGAGCGCGTTCACGGAGCGCTGGCACACCGCGTATCACTTCCACACGGTCGCGAGCACGGACGCGTTCTGGCCCGTGTTCTCCAATCAGCTCGGCGCCATGCTCGATCCCGATTACACCGACGAGGAGATCCGCCGCGAGGTGCGCAACTTCGGCGTCGACTCCGATGCAGGCGGCGAGCTGCGTCTCGAGGAGAAGGGCACCGTCTATAACGAGATGGTTCGCAGCTACGAGTCACCGATCGCGGTGATGTGGCGCGGCGCTCTCCAACTCGTCTACGGCGCCGATCATCCGCTGTCGTGGGAGCCTGGCGGATATCCGGACGCGATCCGCACGATGACGCCCGCGGACATCCGCGCGTTTCACACCGCGAACTATCACCTCGCGAACATGGGCGTGATCGCGGCGTTCCCGAGGTCCGTCGCGCTCGCCGACGTGCTCGAGCGCATGGAGCAGGTGCTCTCGACCGCGAACCATCGCACCGGCGCGGTGATGACCGAGGCGCAGCTCCCGAAGCCGCCTCCCCCGCCCGCGCAGAGAGTCACGATCCTCGACTATCCGTTCGCGGACGCGACGACACCGAGCCCCGCCATGCTCGTGTGGCCCGCGGTCGCGAACGAGCTCGACCTGACGGAGCTCACGCTGCGGTCGCTGTTCCTCGGTGCGGTCGCCGGTGACGAATCGACAACACTGTACAAAGCGCTCGTCGACAGCAAGACGCGCACGCTCGATCTCGGAATCACGGGCATCGGGTCGTATCCGCAAACGGATCTCGGCCAGCCCGTGTTCGTCACGCTCGGCGGCGTGCGCGCGGATGCGATGACGGACGCAAAGCTCGGAGCGCTGCACGCTGAAGTGCATCGCCAGATGACGCGCATCGCGAACCTCCCCGACGGCGATCCCGAGCTCGTCGCGCTACGCGATCGCGTGCGCGCGCGTGTGGTGGCGATGCGGCGCAGCACGGCGAAGTTTCTCGATTCGCCGCCGGGCTTCGGCATTCGCGGCACCGGCGCCGCGTGGTTCGATCACCTCCACGCCCTGGCGAAGACACCGTCGTTCGACAAGTCCCTCACGCTGTCGGGCGAGCTCGCCGCGATCGAGAAGATCCTCGCCGCGCCTGGCAACCCGTGGAAGTCACGCATGGGCGCGTGGGGGTTGCTCGTGGAGCCGTACGCGATCGGCGCGCGTCCGAGCCCCGCGCTGCGCAAGAAGCTCGACGCGGATCGCGACCAGCGAATCGCCGACGAGCTCGCACGCTTGCAGAAGATGTACGCGGCGCCCGACCGCGGGACAACGCTCGCGAAGTACAAGGCCGATCACGCCGCGCAGAGCGCCGCGCTCGAAGCGGCGGCGGCCACAGCGCCGCTGCCAGAGATCGTGTCCTCCCCGCCGATGACGCTCGACGACGACCTCCGCTACACCGTCGACAAGGAGACGTTTACCGCCACGATCGACTCGATGCAGAGCACGCGCATCTCGCTGGCGTTCGCTCTCGATCGCGTGCCGTCGGATCGCTTGATGTATCTCCCGCTCCTCGGGTCGCTGCTCACGCAGGTCGGCATCGGCGGCAAGAGCCCGATCGCCTACGACGTCATGAAGGATCGCCTGCGCACCGAGGTGCTCGAGCTGTCGGCCGGCTACGACCGCGATCTCGAGAGTGGCCGCGTCGAGCTCGTCGTCTCCGGCGCGGGCAACAGCGCCCTCGAGACCCAGGCCGCGCTCGCGTGGATGACGCGCGCGATGACCGAGCCCGACTGGTCGCTCGCGAACCTGCCGCGCTTGCGCGACGTCGTCGATCAAACGATCAGCTCGTACAAGCAGATCATGAAGGGCGCCGAGGAGAGCTGGGTGCGCGACCCGCACGAGGCGTGGTGGCGGCAGAGCTGGCCGGTTCACCTGCACACGCACTCGTTCCTCACCCAGCAGCACGATCTGCATCGCTTGCGCTGGCAGCTCATCGCGAATGGCGATCCGACGTCGGTGCAGGCCGCCGCCGGCATGCTCGAGCGCATCGCGACCGAGCGCCACGAGCGCGCGACCTACGAAGCGCTCGCCGGCGCGATGGCGAATCCGAAGACACCGGAGACAGTGGCGACCAAGAAGTACGTCAAGAACCTCCGCGCGATGTCTGCTGAAGCGTCGCGCCTCCTCGCGGCCGCGGGCGTCGATCTACAGGCGCTCCTCGTCGAGCTGCCCGACGATTCGCTCGCCGACGACTGGGCCTACCTGTGCCGTCAGATGGCCGCGGATCTCCGCGTCGGTCCCACGACGGCGCTCGCCGCGCTCGCCGAGGTCCGCGCGCAGGTGATCCAGCGCGACACGCTGCGCGTCGTGCGCGTCGGCTCCACGCAGAACCTCGCCGCGACATCGGCCGCGCTGACCGCGCTCGTCGATTCCCTCGGCACGTCGAACGCGCCGGTCGTCACGCACGCGCCGAGCAACCCCATCGCCGATCGCCTGCGCACGCGCATGCGCCTTCGCGAAGCGCCTCGCTTTGTCGGGCTCGTCGCGCCGGGGACGTCGAGCGGCGTGTTCGTGAACACCGCGACATCCACGTCGTACTCGAGCACCGGCGACGACGCGGTCCTCGACTACCTGTCGTCCACCCAGTACGTGTCGCCGGGGGCGCACTCGCTGTTCATGAAGACGTGGGCTGCCGGCCTCGCATACTCCAACGGCGTGCGCGTCTACATCGAGCGAGGTCAGCTCGAGTACTACGCGGAGCGCTGCCCGCTGTTGCCGCAGACGCTGCGCTTCGTCGTCGATCAATTGAAGGCCGCGAAGCCCGACGCCAACATCGCGCGCTACGCGATCGCGAAGGCGTTCAAGTCGCGCATCGCGGAGGACTACGAGAGCCGCGCGTGGGCGATGGCCGCGGATCTCGTCGACGGCCGCACGCCCGAGAAGGTCCGCGCGCTTCGCGCACAAGTGCTCGCCGCCGCGAAGCGCCCCGACCTCGCGCAGCAGCTCTTCGATCGCCTGCCGGCCGTACTCGGCAAGGTCATCCCGGGCTACGGGACGCCCTCGCCCGACGGCATCGACTTTGTCATCGGTCCGCCCAAACAGCTCGACGCGTACGCGGAGTATCTGAAGACCGCGGTGGGCGGCACGTTGCGCCGGCTCTATCCGCGCGACTACTGGATCCCCTGACCCAGTCTTCGAGCCGGGGACCCAAACGAAATAGACGGGTGAGCGCGAATGCGCGAACCCCGAGAACCACGAAACACTGACGTTTGAACAGACGACGTCTGGTCAAACGAAGTGGAGTTAGGTCGCGGGAGCGCGCGCCGCGAGCCACGCGTCGGATCGCTGCGCGAAGGCCACGAGCGCCGCGTACAACCGCGACGACACGGCGGAGCGCGGCTTGGTCGGGAACAGGAACTCCTGAAACGTCGCTTGGCCCTTCTTCGAGACGTGGAACAGGCCCTTGATCGCTTCTGCATCAGCGCCGAGCCCCTCGGTGCCCTTCTCCTTGCGCATGCGCTTCAAGATCTCCGCGTGATAGCGGAAGCCCTGAAGGTTCATCGCCGCTTGGTCGACGCCGATGGTGTCGAACGCCTCGGCCATCGCGACGCCGCTGAAGATCATCTCGAAGTTCATCTTGGTCTGGAACCACCACAGCCGCGCCGCCTCCGCTTCCGTGAGCCCCGCGAGCACCTCGGGCAGCGTCAGCACGCCGAGGCCGACGTGCCGCGCTTCGTCGCGCTCGAAGTAATAGAGCAGCTCGGTCAGCACGGGTTCGAGCTTGGCCTCCGCGATCGATCGGAACATCACCACGGCCGTGCTCTCGACGAGCAGCTGCATGCCGACGACCTTGTAGAGCAAGTTGTCGGTCTCGAGCAGTTCGACGAGCAAGCGCCGGCTCCAACCGCCGAGGCGCTGGATATCGATGCCCGCGCGCCACAGGTAGTCGCGCAGTACGTAGAAGTGGCGCGCTTCGTCGAACACCTGGCTCGACGCCGCCATCTTCGCGGGCGTGTCCTCGAGCTTGAGCGCCAGGTCCGCGCTGATCGACCACGCCGCGAGCTCGCCCCACAGGAGCACGCTCGCGACACGCGCGAACGCGGCCTTCTTGTCCTCGGGGAAGTGGATGCCACCGTGCTTGGCGATCAGCTCGTCGAGGATCTGGCGGCCGTCCCACGCTTGCTCGTGCGTCTTGTGATAGATGCGCGCGACCGTGCTCGTCCGCGCCTCGGCGAGCCCGACGATTCCAGGATCGCCATACGCGTACGGTGGAAACTGCGTGTTCGCTTTGCGAGGGGTCAACCAGCGTCGGGTCAGCGTTGCCATGTCTCCTCCGTCATTTGTTGGGGACTCTCTCGGACAGCGTTCCGACCGTGTGAAGCAGCGCTGCTTCCATGGCGAGCTTGTCGAGATCGACGGGCGCTGCTCCGCGCAGCGCGCCGAGCGCGAGCTTCTCGACGCCGCCGACCACGAGCGTCGCGACCGCGCGCGCATCGTGCTCGCGCAAGATGCCCGCCTTCTGCGCGCGCACCAGGTCGCGCTCGAGGATCGCGATCGCGGTCTCGTCGATCTCGCCGAGGATCGTCTCGACATCCACATCGAGCCCGACCGCCTCGCGCAGCACGATGCGCAGCGTGTCCTCATCCTCGAACACCACGTCCAGTAGCTCGCGGAGCCGCCGCGCGCTGAACGCGACGATCGCGGAGCGCGAGAGGGTTTCGGGTGGCGGATACGTGGTCTCGGTCGACTGGCGCTGCATGAGCGCGCGTGCGCGATCGAGTGTCCCGCGCAGGATCGCGGTCAGCACGGACCGCTTGTTCGTGAAGTACTGGTACAGCGTCCCGCGCCCGATGCCGGCCGCTTGGCAGATGTGGCTGATGTTCGCGTTGTGAAAACCACGCTCCGCGAACACCCGCTTCGCGCAGGCCAAGATCTGGGCCGCGCGGGCCTGAGAGCGCATATAACTCATTACAGATACTCAGAACTGACGTGTCAGTTCTCTCATGGTTGTCACCGGGCCGCAAGGCGAAACATCCGCCGGCGGCTCAGCGCGAGCGCTTGGGCCGAGCCTTCGGTTCGTCCTCGAAGAACATCTTGGGCGCGACGTCGTCCGCACCGATCGCCGTCGCGAGCCCCTCGAGCGCGCGCACGAGCTCTGCGCGTTGGGCGGACGCCATCGTGCGGATCGCGGCGATGATCGCGACCTGCGGAACCGCCGGTGCGCGCGACAAGGTCGACTTGCCCGCAGCGGTCAGCGCGAGCTCCGTGCGGCGGCGATCAGACGCAGCGATCGCGCGCGAGGCCAAGCCGCGCTCCACGAGCTTCGCGACCACGGTGGAGACCGAGCTCTGATCGGTCAGCGTCCGGGCGGCGAGCTCGGCTTGCGAGATGTGCGGCGACTCCGACAGCGTCTGAAGTACGAACAGCTGCGCGGCCGAGAGTCCGCACGCATTCTCCGCCTCGCGATCGGCGAGCCGCAGAGAGCGCACGATGCGCCGCAGCGCGACCAGCGCATCCGTGGCGTCATCCCGCACCATGCGCCGAGACTACTTGATCGAGCCGAGCTGCGCTTCGAGCGTCCGCGCGAGCTGATCGACGTGCGCCGGCAAGTAGTGCCCCGCCGGTGCAGGCTCGAACGCGTGCAGCGGTGCCGCGTTCGGCGTGAGCGCGTGAAGCATCGCGATCTCGCCGAGCACGAGGTTGGCGAGATCGTAGACGTCGCCGGGCACGACGTCCTTCGGAGTCCCGCGCGCGGCGAGCGCTGGCTCGCCCCTCGCGGTGACGAGCGCGGCGGCCCGCGCGAGGCAGGCCTCGAGGCGCGCGTAGCAATCCGCCGGCTTCTTCTTGCGCGCGAACGGTGCGAGCGCGATCGGTGTCCCGAGGCGCGCCGCGTACGACGACGCGAGCGCGACGGTGGCGTACACGTCGCTCGGCGTGAACGGGCGCTCGAGCGAGCGCGACAGCTCGCGGTTGATGCGGATCACCGTCACGAGCACGTCGCTCGGTTGACGGCTCGTCTCGATCGCCGGCTCGGGTGCGGCTTCCTGGATGCCGATGCGCGCGCGGATATCACCGAGTGTCGCGAGCACACCGTCGAGGACCTGCAGCACGTGGCCGGGCTGGATCTCGCGCAGCGAGGCTGCCGGCGGCAACGCACGAGCGGTAGAGACACCGATCTCGTTCGCGAGGCGCTGCACCTTGCGCCACGCGACGAGCGCCTCGACGTAGCACTCGCGCGGGCGCGCACCGCTGATCTCGGGTGCGGGCCGGCCATCTTCGGTGCGTCCCATCTCGTCACGTACGGCGATGACCTCGGCGAGAACGCGCTGTGCGCGCGCGTAACAATGGGCAGGCTGGATGTCCTCGAGCTTCATGTGTCCTCCAACCCGCGAGCCTAGATCCGGCGGGACGGAGGATCCATGGGCTCCCATGCAATTTCGGTCACTGATCAGAACGGATCGTGGTGCCGCTTCGCCGCGTGAATCTCGGCGACCACCGCGTAGTGATCCGACGGCCACACGTCGTTGGTCGGCGTGTTCAGCGCGAGCGAGCAGGACAGCGGTTCGCCGCACAAGTGCTTTCCCGGACCGCGCACGTAGATGTAGTCGATGCGCCGCGAGTGCTCGCGCGATCGCAGCGCGTAAGGATTCTCGCGGTCGTACGTGAAGCCGCGCACCGGATCGTTGCCCGTCGTGGTCCACGCATCCGCGAAGTACACGCTCGCGCCGCCGAGCGGTGTGAGTCCGCGCAAGAACCGCATCTCGTCGGAGTCGGGGTCGGCGTTGAAGTCACCGAGGAGAACCGGCGGCGGCCCGTCGATGGGCGCGAGCTCGGCGACGTGATCCGTCAGCACGCGAACCTGCTCGCATCGCGCGTCGCTGTGATGATGCTGATACGTCAGGTGTGTCGCGAACACGGGCATCGGTCCGTGCGCGCAGTCCACGCGCGCGAACGCGACGGTGCGCGTGTCGAGCCCGGGCGGCGATGGCAGCGGCAAGCTCCTGCCGTCGAGAAGCGCGTGCGGCGAGAGGATCGCGTTGCCGAACGTGAGCCCGCCGCCGACATTCCACGCCGGCACGTGGTGAACGTTCCAGCCGAGGCCCGCGGCGATCTCGTGCGCTTGGCTCGGAAGACCGGCAAAGCCGAGCACCTCTTGCAGCGCGACCACGTCGAGATCGAGCTCGCGCAGCCCCGCGACGATCAGCGGCAATCGATCCGTCCACGGGCCTTGGCGGTTCCAGATGTTGAAGGTCGCGACTCGCCAGAGGTCGCTGCGATCCGTCATCGCGTCGATCTACCACGTCGCGATCGTCGTGAACGCGTCGTTCCCAGCGTCCTCGCCTACGATCTCGCCGCGCGCGTTCACGAGCTCGAACAACACACGCGTCGCGAGCACCTGGAGCACGCGCCACGTGGGATGCGCGAACAACCGATTCTGCGTGAAGCGCATCACCGCGCGTCCCGCCGAGACACTGGCGGTGTGCTCTCCCCTCTCGTGCACGTCGCGAAACGATTTCGGTCCGAGGCGGATCAGGTTGCCCACGCCGGCGACGCGCATCGCGGCGAGACGAATGCGGCCGAGTCCCGCGCGCGTGTCCTCGACGAGCAGCGGCGCGAGAGCGCGCATATCACCGCCGAGCAGCTCGTCGACGATCGCTTCGGTCACGAGGAGCTGCGCGAACACGGGCACGCGATCGCGATCGCCGAGCACGGGCGAGATCGATGCGAGCTCGCTTGGAAGCCGAGCACGAACGCGCGCGACAGCCTCCGCACCGAAACGCGTGCGAAGGTTCTCGCCCCACGCTCCGAGCGTATCGCCGCGAACGCGACCCTCGAGCGCTAGCGTTTGCTCGAGCGGCCAGCGCGAAGAGGCGGCGAGCTCATCGAGTGTAAGGGCCACAGCCAACGCTACTCCGAGTCGGTCCGGCCAATTGAGTCACCCGGTGCGCTTGTTGCGCAGGAACGCAAGGTCCGGCCCTACCGGGAGATTTCGTCGTTTGAACGAAGATCACGATCATGTACCGTCCCGCCCGATGCCGAACATGTCGTGGTGGCCGCAGTCAGGTCCGATCGATCTCGCGACACACGATCTGCCGCACCCGGCGGCCGATACGGAGTGGTGGTACGTCAACTCGCACGTCGAGGCGGCGGACGGACGATCGTTCGGTGTGTTCGCGGCCTTCTTCCGCATCATCGCGTCGGTCGATGAAGCGACGAAGGAGGTCACCTACGCGCACTCCATGACGTGGGCGATCACGGATCTCGCGACGGGCAAGTACGTCAGCGAGTCACGCGTCGACAAGCACGCGCCAACGATCGGACTCGAGCGCATCGACAACGGACGCGGCTCCAAGGACGACCGCCTGAACCGCGCGATGCGCGAGATCCTCGAGCGCGGCCAGGTACCCGCGCCGGATCGGATGTTCGATGGTGACATCGCCGTGAAGACCGACGAGCTGTTCGTGCAATACGGCACGAACGGCACGTTCGCGAAGCGCGCCGACGGCGGCTACACGGTCTCGATCGCGGGCGAAGACGACCTCGCGCGGATCGAGCTCTTGTTCACGCTCGACAAGCTTCCGTGTCGCCACGGCGACGACGGCGTGGTGCGCGGCAACGCGAACGAGCAGATGTTCTATTACTTCGTCCCGCGCTGCAGCGTGAGCGGCATGCTCCGCGTCGACGGCGAGAGCGTCCAGGTCTCGGGCCAGGGTTGGTACGATCACGAGTTCGGCGGCTACGTCGCGGACGAGAGCTCGACGAAGCAGACGCACGCGGATCCTGTCGGTGAAGGCGCGGGAATCCGCGACCTCGGCTGGAACTGGACCGCGGTGCAGCTCGACGACGGCATGGATCTCACCGCGTACGAGATCATCGACATCCGGGGCAACGAGGGGAGAGGCGAGACCGTCGGCAAGTGGATGGTGCTCGTTGATCAGGACAGCCGGCAGCGCAGCGTGACGGACATGGCGTTCACTCCCACGCGGACGTGGACGTCGATGCGCACGTTCCACACGTACCCCGTCGAGTGGAAGCTCACGGCGCCGTCGATCGGCTTGGACCTCACGATCGCCGCGATGGTGAACGACCAAGAGCTGATCACCGTGATCAGCAAGCCCGCTTTCTGGGAGGGTCGCTGCACCGTCGTCGGTACGCTTGGAGATCGCCCGGTGACCGGCAAGGCATACATCGAGCGCTCGGGCTTCGAGAACATCGACACGCTCGACGACTTCTTCTCTGCCGTCGGCAAAGAAGTGCGTCGCTCCACGGCGGGCGTGCTCCCGCTCGAGCCCACGTACGAAGAGATGCGCGAGCTG
Organism: Pseudomonadota bacterium; assembly: GCA_023428295.1. Taxonomy (GTDB): domain Bacteria; phylum Myxococcota_A; class Polyangia; order Haliangiales; family Haliangiaceae; genus JABFXX01. The sequence continues at coordinate 8,760 of JAEYYV010000074.1, read as the reverse complement.
ATCGCGTCCGAGGAGCTCGAGCACTACATGGACGGCGTCGACAACCCGTCGATGGCCGCCACGCTGATCGCGCCGATCCGCGAGATGGTGGATCGCGGCGGCAAGTCGTGGCGCTCGTACGCCGCGCTCGCGTGTTGCGACGTGGTCGGCGGTGACTCGCGCAAGTACACCCAGTGGCTCGCGATGCCCGAGCTCATGCACGTGGGCTCGCTGATCATCGACGACGTGCAGGACAAGTCCACGGTGCGTCGCGGCGGTCCGTGCTGCCACGTCACGCACGGCGAGCCGATCGCGATCAACGCGGGCACCGCCGCGTACTTCCTCACGCAGAACCTCCTGCACTCCGACGAGATCAGCGCGAAGAACCAGCTCCGCATCTACGATCTCTACTTCGCGGCGATGCGCGCCGGACATGCGGGGCAAGCGATCGATCTCGGTGGCATGGCGCCGCTGATGCCACCGGCCGTCGAGACCGGCGAGTACACGCGGCTCGAGTCGCGCATCCTCGCGTGCCACCGCCTCAAGACCGCCGCGCCGGCCGGCTGCCTCGCGCGCATGGGCGCTGTCGTCGGTGGCGGCAGCGACGAGCAGATCGCCGCCGTCGGCGAGTTCTTCGAGGCGGTCGGCCTCGCGTTCCAGATCATGGACGACGTGCTGAACCTGCGTGGCTTCAAGGGCAACCTCAAGCAACGCGGCGAGGACATCTCCAACGGCACGGTCACGCTGCCGATCGCCGTCGCGATGGGCAAGCTCGACAAGAAGGATCGCGAGTGGCTGTGGGCAACCCTGCAACGTAAGCCCACGGATCCGGCCGTCGTGGCGGCGGCCGTCGAGATGGTCACCACGTGCGGCGCGCTCCAGGCGTGCGTCGACAAAGCGCGCGAGCTCGTCGAGAACGGCTGGGCGAAGGCCGAGCCTCTCCTCGAACCGAGCCTCTCGCGCGTGATGTTGCGCGCGTTCGGCTGGTACGTCCTCGAGCGTCACTACTAGACTCTCCTCCGTGGGACGCGTCCAGCGGCTGCTGAGTGCCCGATGGGCACCGCTGATCGTCTTTGTCGTCGGCATGGCGCTCGCCGCGCCCGCGCTCACCGCGGACTTCACCGCCGACGATCACCTGCATCGATTGCTCGTGAAGGACGATCCGGGCGTCCCCGGTCTCGCGGCGCGTCCGTTCGATCTGTTCGTGTTCGCGAACGGCGATGCCGCGACGACGCGGGCGATCATCGATGCCGGGATGTTCCCGTGGTGGACCGATCCGAACCTGCGGCTCGCGTTCCTGCGTCCGGTGTCGTCGGCGACGCACGCACTCGATCACGCGCTGTGGCCCGATAGCGCGCCCGCGCAGCTCGCGCACAACCTGGTGTGGCACGCGCTCGTGCTCGCGCTCGTGTGGCTCGTGTTCCGGCGCTTCATGGCGGCGCGATGGATCGCCGTGCTCGCACTCGCCCTGTTCGCCTTCGACGACGCGCGCGGGCCTGTCGTCGGTTGGATCGCGAACCGTAACTCGCTCGTCGCGCTCGCGATCGCGCTCCCTGCCCTGCTCGCTCACGATCGCTGGCGACGCGACGGTTGGACGCGCGGCCGGTGGCTCGGCCCGCTCGTGTTCGCGGTGTCACTGCTCGCGGGCGAGTCGGCGATCGCGCTGTGTGCGTATCTCGCGGCGCACGCGCTGTGGCTCGACAAGGGGACGTGGAGAGAGCGCGCGCTCGCACTCGCGCCGTACATCGTCATCGTCGTCGTGTGGCGCATCGTCTACGCCAAGCTCGGCTACGGGGTGACGGGCTCGGGCGTGTACCTCGATCCGGGCCACGATCCGGCGGCGTTTGGCGTCGCGGCCTGCGGGCGCGTGCCGTTCCTCGTGCTGTCCGCGCTCGCCTTGCCGTGGTCGGACTTCGCGTCGTTCTACGCGGTGATCGGTGTGCAGGGACCGATGCTCGTCGGTGCGCTCCTCGGTCTCGGCGGGATGGCGCTCGGCTTCGCACGCATCCTCTATCGTGATCGCGTCGCGCGGTTCTGGGGCACGGGCATGGTGCTCGCGGCGATCCCGATCGCGAGCACGTTCCCCGCGGATCGTCTTCTCGGGTTCGTGTCGATCGGCGCGATGGGCCTCGTCGCGCAGCTCCTCGCAGCCGCGCTCGAACAGCGCGAGCTCCTCGGTGACGGCAAGCTGCGACGCATCGGCGGCATGGTGCTCGCCATCGCGCTCGTACTCGTGAACCTCGTGCTCTCGCCGCCCCTGCTCGCGATGCGCTCGCGCTCCATGGTCGCGGTCGGCAAGGTGCTCGATCGCGGTGACGCCGGCATTCCACGCGACGCGAGCATCACCGGCAAGACCGTGATCGCGGTGAACCCGCCGTCCGATGCGCTCGCCGGCTACATCCAGATCATGCGCGCATCACGCGGTCAGCCGCATCCCGCACACCTCGTGTGGTTCGCCACCGCGACGACCGAGATCCGCGTGACCCGCACCGACGACCGCACGCTCCGCATCGCGCCGCGAGATGGCCTGCTTCGCTTCGAGATCGATCAGATGATGCGCGACCCGAAGGCGCGCCCGTTCGCGAGCGGCCAGACGTACCCCGCGCCGAACATCACGTTCGAGATCGAGGAGACCTCTGCCGGCCGCCCGCTCGTGATCCTCGCGCGCTTCGCGATCCCGCTCGACGATCCCTCGCTCGTGTGGCTCGTGTGGACGGACCGGACCTATGTGCCGTATGCCCCGCCCGCCGTCGGGGTCACGGACACGATCCCCGCGGTCGACTTCTTGAAGTTGCTCGACTGATCGACAACCCGAGATCACACCTGTAGCGCTGTAATAGACAGTGGCTACCGTGGTTTCCACCCGTCCTTTCCGCGAGTTACGTCGCCTTCGAGCTGGTACGGGACGTGGAGTACGTCGAGGCACCATGCGTACCCTTCTGTCCATCCATCCCTGCCACCTGAGCGACGTGACCGGCGGAGCCAAGCGTGTGACCGCCCGCCAGGACAACACCGAGATCGTGAACGCGATGACGCGCCTCAAGAGCGACATCGAAGCGCTCGGCAAGGCGCAGATCGAGAAGTCGAGCGCGTCGTCGCAGATGCTGCCGATGATGATGATGATGATGCAGCGCTAAACGGCGTATCCTCGCCACGTGCGCTGGCTCGTCGTGGCTGTGCTCGCTGCTGCGTGCAGCAGCGACCTCGAGACCGGGACGCCGGTGATCGATGGAGCACCTCCCGCGATCGACGCGCCACCGCCCATCGCGAGCGGCTGCATCGACGATGTCACGCCGGGCGATCACGTCTACACGTGCGACGGACTCCGCGTCGACGCGCGGATCCCCGACGCGTGTCGAGCGCCCGGTTGCGGGCTCATCCTCGTACTGCATGGCGACACCGGCACCGGCGTCTTGATGGACGCGCATCTCCGCATGCGCGATCTCGGCGCGGCCGCGGGATACATCGTGGTGGCGCCGACGGGACCGCCGTTTGGCGATGGCTATCCGGGATCCACGTGGCGCTCCGAGCAGGACGCTGCGCTCGTCGCGATCGTCCAGATCGTGCGCGACGTGTATCGCGTCGATCCGGCGAAGATCCACGTGACGGGTTTCTCGCGCGGCTCGTTCGTGACGTGGCGCTTGCTCTGCGATCACGCGGATCTGTTCGCCTCGGTGGCGCCGAGCGGCGGCGGCAACGGCACGAACTTCGGCGAGGTCACGTGCTTCGCGAACGGACGCACGCCGTCGCGCAAGACGCCGATCCTGTTCCTCATGGGACGCACCGACGCCTCCGTTGGCTATGGCTCGCTGACGCAGATCCGCGACGCGGCGATCGCGTTCTACGGCGCGACTGGCCCGGTGACCATCGCGAGCGACGCGCAGTATCGCCACGATCGCTGGACTGGTGACGCGGTGATCGAGACGTTCGATCACGCATACGAGACGGTCAGCAACGGGCCGTTTGGCTCGGCGCGCGGGCACTGCATCCCGGGCAGCACCACCGACCCGTACGCGCAACAGTATGCGATCCCATGTGTCCTTCCGAATGCATTCATCTGGGGCGAGGAAGTGCTCGCCTTCTTCCAAGCGCATCCGAAGTGAAGGCACTCGTCATCATCGTCACCGTGCTTGGTGGGCTCGCCGGATGTCCGCGCACGCTGTCGGAGACGGATCGAGCGGCGCTGCAAGACTTCCGCGTCGTCGAGCGTGACTGCCTCGCGCGCGAAGCGGAGATCCTGCGCGACGAGAGCATGCGCATGACGGATGCCGACGATCTCGCGACGCTCGCGACCGAACGCCTGCTCGTGCCGTGGAAGAACATGCGCACGCGCCTAGCGATCGAGGAGCGCAAGCTGGGTGACGAGCTCGCCACGCTCTTGCGGCGATATCTCGACGAGCGAGAGCTCGCGTGGACAGCGCTCCCGAAGACGCTCGCGAGGCAATGGACGACGCCCACCGAGAATCACCGCTGGACCTATCGCGAGAACACCGACGCCGCGATCGCGGACAAGAAGCGGCTCGACGCGAAGCTGGCCGCCCTGAAGCTCCCCGCTCTGCCGAGCGCGCCGACACCGTCGATCGTCGAGCTGTCTTTGCCACCACCGGTGACGACGCCCGGTGCGGCGTACTTCCTCGCGAACCGCAGCGTCGTGCGCCTCGACGACCGTGGCTTTCGCGTGATCGCGACCGATGTCGACTCGATGGACGTCCTGCCCGACGGGACGATGTGGGCGTGCAGCATCTGGCACATCGCGTACTGGGACGGAACCACGACGGCGGACTACAAGCCGAAGCTTCCTTCGGACATCTGCTCGGCAGCGCCGAACGGTGATCTGTGGGTGCTCCAAGATCGCTATTACGATCCAGCGCACGATCTGCTCGGGCGCTTCGATCGGAAGAGGTGGACGATCGTGCCGGCGAACATCGGCGCGCCGGATGACAAGACCAAGGAGCTCGTCGTCGATCGAGACGGGCACCTGTACGCGCGCGTCTCGTCGCGAGACTCGGGCGATCACATATACGTCCTCGACAAGGCGTGGCGCACGTCGCCTCTCCCGTACAGCGCGACGCGTCCTCGCGTCGAGAGCATCGTTCGCGGCGCGGATGGGCGCGTGTGGGCGACCTACGACGTCGAAGCGGCGCTTCATGGGGGGATGTCGACAGCCATCGTGCAACTCGGTGGCGACACGATCGCGCTGACCGACAAGACGCTCGACGCGCGCCCGTTCGTCGACGCGGCTGGCGTTGTCACCGCGATCCAGCCGCGCGCGAACGCGCTGGTTCAGGGCCCGACAGAGACGAAACCGACGACGATGCCCATGCCCATGCCCATTGCACGTCGCGGGTTGTCGGCGGGCGTAGCGATCGACGGCGCGGGACGGATCTGGATCGATCTCGTCGATGGTGTGAGCGTCATCGAGCGCGGTGGGAAGCGGACCGTATATCCGCGTGGCAGCATCCCCGGCATCACGGAGAGCGTGCGCGCGATCGCGGTCACCGGCGCGGGCCCGACGCTCGTGCCGCCGGACCCCGTCGCCGCGCGATCGATCCGCGGGCAGATTCGCGGCGCGGGGAAGGTCGAGCTCGCGATGTGCGGCGATCCGTACGCGAGCGAGTGCCCGCCGGGCTTGCCGGTGTGGACGACGTACAGCGACGCCGAGGGTGCCTTCACGTTCGAGAACGTGCCGCGCTGGTCGCTCGATATCGTGGGCCTCACCGGCCTGAGTGGCGAGAAGTACTGGCGTCGCATCGAGGCGGCGTGCTGCGCCGACAAGGACGATCTCGGCGAGGTGAGGTTCGAGCCGAGCCCCGTCTACTAGCCCGGCTAGCCGCGGTTAGCCGGTGTCGCGCTCGACGAGCTCGAGCTCGCAGTTCACCTCCAGGGCGAAGCGGCCGCGCTTGGTCGACACGACGCGGATCTCGGGACACTTCTGTTCGAGGCGCTTGCGCAAGAGGATCAAGCGGCTCTCGAGGTTGTCCTTGATCGCGGGCAGGCCGAGCGTCGGATCGAGGCGAAGCTCGCGATTGGAGAACTCCGTGCGGCCGTCCGCCTTCCACTCGCGGAGCAGCTTCCACAGGATCTTGGCCGGCACGTTGCGAATCAGGTACTCGTCGTCGACGAACACGCAGTCGTCGTTCTTGAAGTAGACGAGCGAGCGCGACGGTCCTTTCGCGGGCGCAATGGACGCGGGCACCTCGTCGTCTTCGTCGTCCGTGTCCTCGAGCAGCGTCATCGCGCTAGCGATCTGATTCGCGAGCACCTGCAAGAACGGCTCGTGCCACTGCGAGAACGTGACGATGTCGCGCGCCTCGAGCGCGATCACGCCGAGCAGACGCTCCTGGACGACGAGCGGAATCGCCATCTGGCTCCGCGCGTCGGGGAGGCCCGGCAGCGGAATCTCCGCGGTGATCTTGTCGCGGGCGTCGCGCCGCTCCATCTCCGCGCGCACCTGCCGGCTGTACGTGAGGTTCGTATCGAGGCCGAGGATGCGGAGCAGCGTCCGCGTCTTGGCGACCACGCCGATCAGGCCCTCCCCGACGCGGACCTCGGCGCCGATCGACGTGGCCCCGTACCCGTGGCTCGCGATCGTGACGAGGCGACCATCATCCTCGGGGACGAGGATCGCGCTGTTCGTGAAGCCGAACACCTCGTCGAGCGCTGCGAGCGTTCCGGTGAGCAGCTCGTCGAGATCGCGCGCGCGGCTGATGCGATCGGACACCATGCGCAGCCCACGCGACTCGTTGATCGCCTCGCGCTCCGTCGGCGCACCGAGCTCTTGCTGCAAGAAGCCCGCGCGGCGCTCGATGCCGAGCACCTCGCACACGTACGCGGCGCGCAAGCGGAACACGTTCGCGAGACCGGTGTACGACGCGACCGCTTCGATCCGCATCGCGAGCAGATCGAACATCGGCCCGCTCGTCTCGATGCGAGCGAGGCGCAGCTCGAGGCGATACGCGTCGAGCGTCAGCGGATCGTAGACCTCGAGCGATGCGCGTGGATTCTCCTCGAGGTTCAGGCGCGTCTTGGTGGGGAACTGATAGGACAGCGCGATGTGCCGATCGTCGACGATCTGGATCTGCGTGACGTAGTTGACGTTCGGCGTGCCCGAGCGATCGCACGTGGCGATCACGCCGGGGAGCACGCGCATGAAGCAGCGATCGATATCGTGAAGCGAGAGGCTCACCGCGGGAACTCCGTCGGAGCGGGCGCTTCCGTGAAGATGTTCTCGATCGCGAGCTCGAGCACCTTGCACGGCCACACCGAGATGCGAGCGACGCGCGTGATCGCTTCGCCGGCCCACGCGAACTCCGCGGCGAAGCGCGGCTGAAACGCGAGGGCGAGCGCGTGATCGCGCACGTCGCCATCGCGTACACCGACGAAGCGGCCCTTGACCTGGATCGTGCTGAACGTCGGCAAGAGGCCGGTCGTGATCGAGAGCTGCGGGTTCTCGCCGAGGTTCGCGAGCGTGCGCGCGACGATGGCCTCGGGCACGAGTACCTCCACGCGATCGCCGGATAGCACGCGAACACCCACGCCGCGCACGCCCTCGGGCACGCGATCTGCGGTGGCCGACCCCACGAGGATCGACGACGCAGACTCGAGGTACTCGATCTGCGCGGGCTCCAGCGGTGGTCGGCTAACGGGCATGCGCCGGCATCCTACGACGAGCGAGAACCTACATGCCGCAGCAGCGCTTGTACTTCTGGCCCGAGCCGCACGGGCACGGCTCGTTGCGTCCGACCGACGCGGTCACGCCGAGCAGGCGATCCACGGCTGCGCAGAGGAGCTCGAAGTCGGCGTTCTGGCGCATCGCGAAGTGCATCGCCTGGCGGATGTCCTCCTGCTCCTCGAACGTGATCTGCGTGCGGTCGTGCATGTAGTAGTTGATCTGGCCGTCGCCCCACTGACCGCAGTGGGAGTTGTCGACGAGCGCGTGAGCCATGCGGCAGCGCGCCGGGCGCGCCGGATAGATCGAGCAGGCGCCGTCATGGTTGAACGCGCACATCGCGCCCTTGCGCGTGTACGCGATCGCGGCCGTGCGGCGCTCGTCGGGATTGGGGTTGTGCTTCGACACCGCGACGCCGACGCCGTCCTCGGCGACGATGCGCTTCCACTGCGGGAGCTTCTCGATGAACTGCGCCTTGATCTGCGCGTTCTCGGGCAGCGACAGCCACTCCGCTACGAGCACCGCCTCGGACTCGCTGACCACGAGCGGCGCGACGCAGCACGAGTTGCAGCCCTTGGCGCACGCGAGGACGAGGCCTTCCTTCGCGATGTTCGCGGTGCGCTCGGCGATCGAGTCGTCGAACTCGGCCATCATCGCCACGTTGATGCCGGCTGCATCCGCGCTCTTCAAGACTGGCAAGCGAACGCGCTCGCCCGCGTTCATCGCGCGCGACGCCTCTCCCAGCGCACCCGCCACGGCGGCGAGACGAGCTGGATCCTGCGTGATCGGCATGAGGCCAGCGTATCACTCGAACAGCGCGCGGAGACTTCGCGGCGTGTCCACGATGTAGTCAGGCTTCGCAGCGACGAGAACGTCGAGCGGACGCAGCCCCCATGTCACGGCGATGCTCGGCACGCCAGCCGCGCGTGCGACCGCGATGTCCACTTCCGAGTCGCCGATCATCACGCACTGGCTCGGTTCGATCGCGAGCTGCTCGATGACGTCCGCGAGCGCCGCCGGATCTGGCTTGTGCGGCTTGTGCGCGCGCTGGCCCACGACGACCGAGAACGCCCATCGTCCGAGGAGCGCGTCCGCGCACGCGACCGTGAGCT
>JAEYYV010000062.1 GCA_023428295.1 Pseudomonadota bacterium | reverse complement strand
GGAAGGGGAAGGCCGCGCGCCAGCAGCAGCCGATATCGCTGCAAGCGCGGATCATGGCGGACCCGCAGTTGTACGAGCGCGTGATGGTGATCAAGGAGCTGCTGAAGCCGGCCGAGATCGCCGAGCTGTTCAAGCTCGCGTCGGCGAGCACGGAGCGCGAACAGCAGTCGTTGATCGACATCGTCAACCAGTACAGCCCCGAGCAAGCGGTTCGGGTGATCCGCCACGTCCTCGACGAGCGGCGCGGCGCGCCGTCGCAGATGCGGATCACGCCGATCCGCGTGCCCGCGTCCGAGGCTATCCCCGGCACACCGCCCGCGCCGTCGACACCCGGCGAGCCGAGCGCATCTACCCCGAGCACCGAGCCGTGAGCGAGGAGCACACCATGTCCAAACACATCAACGGCGATAGCCGGCCGAAGTTCGTGCCGCCGGCTGACGCCATGAACACCCCCTTGCAGTCCGTCGAGGAGGCACGCGCGAGGGCGCAGCGTTCCATCGAGGAGCTGCGCGCCACGATGCAGCAGCGCCAAGCCGAGGTCGACGTTATGGTCGCAGCGCTGCGGCGCAAGGCCGAGGAGATGCACCAGCGAGCGCGGCGGGAGAGTCGCGAGGCCGAGCGCGTGCGCAGGCGCAAGCTCGCTCGCAAGCCGCCGTCGCCGCCACCGATCGTGGCGTTCCTGACCGGCTTCGTCGGCGCGCTGAACGAGAAGGTGCAGGCGATCGCTGCCGCGTTGCCGTCGGGGGATCGCGACCGCGTCCGCGCGATCGTGCCGGGCTTCACCCGCGCGGTGATCCACGACGAGCCCGACGTGCGCGCGCTGGTCGGCATGTTGCTCCAGGCGGAGCCCGACGTGGCCGCGCTGCTCATCAGCACGTGCCTTCCGGACTTCGAGCGGAGGTTCGCGTCGTGACGGCGCTCGCACAGGTCGCCGCGAACAGCAACGAGCACGCCGATGCCGGCGCCCGCGCGCTGCTCGAACGGGAGGCGTTCGAGGCGTTCAAGGCGTTCGTGATCGCGTTCCAGCACCTCGTGACGTGCGACGCGCCGCCCGTGCTCGTCGAGGCTCGCGAGCCCGAGCCGACCAGCGACGTGCTCACCGCCGACGAGGCCGCCGCCTTCCTCGGTGTCGATCGCAACACGGTCTACGACTACGCCGGCCGCGGTGTGATCCCGCATCAGCGGCTCGGCAAACGGCTCATCTTCCGTCGCGGCGCGCTCGTCGCTTGGCTAGACTCATCGCTGTGCTAGGCCACGTCGACTCGGAAAGGCTGACTATGCCGGTTCGACGTAGCAACGACGGGCGGTGGCGGTATCGCCACGTGGTCCACTATCCGAACGGATCGCGCGAGCGCATCTCTGGCTCGGCGCCCAATCACATCAACACCAAGGCGGCCTGCGAGCAGGCGATGCACGATCACATCGATCGGTGCCTGCACCCGGAGCGCGTGCCGCAGAGAAAGGAGACGCCGACCTTCAGGGAGTGGTTCAAGGGCAGGTTCTGGAACGAATGGGTGATCGGCCGCAAGAACAAGCCGACCGAGGTGCGGTCGAAGACCATCATCTTCGACCTCCACCTCGATCCGCGGTTCGGTGCGCTGCCGCTCGACGAGATCACGACGGCCGAGGTCGCGCGGTTCCGCGCGGACCTGGTCGGCAAGGGCCTCGGTGACAAGCGCATCAACAACATCCTCGCAGTCCTGTCCAAGCCGATGAAGTACGCGGTCGACTGCGATCTGATCGCGAAGGCGCCGCGGATCGGCATGTTCAAGGTCGAGCGGCCCGAGATCGTCGCGTGGGACTTCGAGCAGTACGCTCGTCTCCTCGCGGCGGCGAAGGCCGAGGGTGACGAGTGGTACGCGGCGATCTGCCTGGCCGGTGAGGCCGGGCTGCGCGTCGGCGAGGTGAAAGCCCTGCGCTGGCGCGAGGACGTCGACATGATCGCGCGGACGATCACCGTGAACTTCCAGACCCGCAACAAGCAGACCACGACGCCCAAGGGCCGAACGCGCCGGACGATCCCGATGACGTCGACGCTGCACGACGCGCTCAAGCGGATGAGCGTCATCCGCGAAGGGCTCGTCGTGCGCAACGCTGACGGCTCGGCAAAGACCGACGACCAGGCCGACAAGGCGATCGGTCGGATCTGCCGCCGCGCCGGCTTGCCGGTCCGCTTGTTCCATACGCTGAGGCACACCTTCGGAACCCACGCCGCGCTGTTCGGCGTGAACCCGTGGCGACTGCAAGCGTGGCTCGGGCACAAACGGATCGACGAGACCATGCTCTACGTGCATGTGGCCGAGGCGCACCCGCGCCAGCTACCCGCGCACGTACGCAAGGCGAGTCGTCGCGTGTCCGATCCGGACGCGCGTGTGCTTGCGATGCTCGGCGCGCGCGGCGCCGACGTGACGACCACGCCGATGACCGCGGATCAGGCGCCCAAGCCGATGCGCCGTGGCAAAACCGTGGCAAAAACCTCGGCCCCGGATCTGAAACTCGTGGCTGCTTACTGAGTTAGAAGTGCGAGCGGGGGGACTCGAACCCCCACACGTTAAAGTAGTAGCTCCTAAGACTACCGCGTCTACCAATTCCGCCACGCTCGCGTGGGCGCTCGTATAGCACGAACTACCGTCGGCGGTTGCCGAACGTGGGCGTCTGCGAGTGGCAGTTGGGGCAGAGGAACCGAAGGTTCGGAAGCCGGTTGTCGTTGTTGATCCCGTTCACGTGATCCACGTGGAGCACCAATCGTTTTCCCCGCCAGTCGACGCGACAGTTCTCGACGAAGACGACCTCGTTCGACAGCGAGGTCGCTCGGCTGGCGCGGCAATCGACGGGCTCGTCTTTTTGGTCTTGCCACGGCTCCATGCGGCGCCGAGGAAGTGGGAGGTATCGAGACCGAGCTCGCGAATCCGGCGCGTCAGGTCGCGGTGGGGACGACCATCGAGCGGGCGATGAAGCTTCGCGAGAATCTGCGCGACGGAGATCGACTCGCGGACGAGGACCGCGAGCCGTTCGCTGGTCAGCTCCTCGCGGCGACCACCGCGGAAGTGATCGATGTTGATGTTCTCGCTGCGAAGGCGCTGCGCGATGTATCGGTAGTTCCCGCCGGTGGGAGGAAGATCGAGCCGCCGCAGGAGCTCGGCCATGGTTCGCGACGTGCGCGCGAGAGGAGCGAGCAACGCCGCGTTGTACTTCGACGCGCGCATCTCCCATACGTAGCGCTCGGGTCTGACGTTCAGATCGCGTGCGTGTTAGGCGGCGTCTCGTCGTACTTGCGCTCGCGACCGTTGATGTAGCGGATCGGAATCGTTGCGCGCTGCTCGTCCGTCAGATCGAGCGTCGGGACGTGGATCGCGTGGAACGTGCCGCCGAGCGAGTCGAGGTGGCCGCGCGCGAACGTGCGCACGCCGCAGGTCTTGCAGAACGTGAAGGTCAGGTGCGGCTCGGTGTCGCCGGGTGGCGTCCAGCGGTACTCGGCGAGGTTCGTTCCGTCGACGAGACGAAAGCGCTCGGCGCCTTTGGCAAACGCAAACCACGCGCGGATCTTCGCGCACAAGGAGCAGTTGCAGCGGTTCGAGCCCTCGGCGAGATCGAGGTCGGCTTCGAAGCGGACTGCGCCGCAGTGACACGTGCCGGTGTAGGTCTGGACTGGCATGGAGCTCCTCGCGGACATGGTTGCGTTTTGCAACCAGTTGTCGTTCGCATGGAGTGGTTGTAAAACGCAAGCGGTTTTCGCATGCGGCCAGATGGACCTCGCTCGTACTGCCCCATCAACCTGTCGCTCGAGATCTTTGGCGACACGTGGTCGCTGCTCGTGCTGCGCGACATGATGTTCGGCGGCAAGCGGCACTTTCGCGAGCTCTTGCAGGCAGACGAAGGAATCGCATCGAACGTGCTCGCGGATCGATTGGCGCGCTTGGTGGCGAACGGCATCGTCACCAAGGCGGTCGATCCGACGCACAAGCAGAAGGCGATCTACTCGCTGACGGAGAAGGGCATCGCGCTCCTGCCGATCGTCGTGCAGATCGGAGCGTGGGGATCGCGGTGGCTGCCCGATGCGAGAAAGTTGCACCCGGCGGCGCGGCGGGTGGTGCGCGAGATTCAAGACGGCGGGCCACGAGCGTGGGCCAAGCGTATGGACGAGCTCCGCGTGGAGCACCTCGGCCGAACCGTGAGATGAGCGAAGGCCTGTCTCACCCTGCCGCAAACGGCGGCATGCACGTACACACTTTCTCACGCTCATCCCGACGGGGACGGGTGTCTCTTCGCGCCCGAATTCGATACCGTGAAGGTTGGGGCACGGCCGTGAATCGCGAGACGAGGATTCCGCTCTTGGTAGCGCGCATTGCAGGTGTCGTGTGCGCGTTCCCGATCGAGAGCGTGGTCGAGACGATGCGTCCCGGCGCTGTCGAGGGCGGCATGGCGATGCACCGCGGCGAGCGCGTGCCGGTGGTGGATGCGGCGGCGATCGCCGGTGCGGCGAGTGCGCCGACTCGGAGTGTCGTGGTGCGTGTGGGCGCGTCGCGAGCGGGCGTGTTGGTCGACGAGGTGATCGGCGTCGAGCGGGTGGAGTCGGCGCGCGTGGCCGCGATGAAAGCGATGTTCGATGCCGCGAGCATGGACGGTGTCGCGAGCGAGCTGCGTGCGGTGATGGCGAGTGTCCGGGTGATGGAGGAGTCGCGTGCGTAGCGAGCTGAACGTGCGGAGGTTCGGCGAGATCGTCGAGGCGCAGCTGGGGCTACGGATCGAGGCGAAGGTCGCCGAGGCCGTGTTGGCGCGCCACTCGGACGAGCTCGTCGCGCGGCTCGAGGCGGATCCGAGCGCGGTGAAGGCGCTGGCGAGCGAGCTCACCATCGGCGAGACGTACTTCTATCGCCACGTCGAGCAGCTCGCCGCGTTTCGCGAGGTGGTGCTGCCAGACCGGCTCGCCACGAGCGACGCCGTACGCGTGCTGTCCGCCGGATGCTCGTCGGGTGAAGAGCCGTACTCGCTCGCGATGATCGCGCGCGAAGCGGCGGCGGAAGCGGCGGAGCGCGTGTCGATCGACGCGATCGACGTGAACGCTGCCGCGATCGAGCGCGCGCGCAAGGCCCGGTACACGCGCTGGTCGTTGCGTGCCGTTCCGCCCGAGGTGGAGCAGCGCTGGTTCGAGAAGGAGGGCTCTACGTTCTGCCTCGTGCCCGCGGTCCAGAGGGCGGTGTCGTTTCGACGCGCGAGCTTGGCGGATCCAGCGGCGCTGGCGGGCGCGCGCTACGACATCATCTTCTGCCGCAACGTGCTCATGTACTTCGGCGCGCGCGCGATGCGCGAGACCATCGAGCGGTTCGTGGCCGCGTTGTCGCCGGGCGGCTTTCTGTTTCTCGGATACGCAGAGATCCTCCGCGACGTGCCCGCGGGACTCGCGCTCTGCGAGACGCATGGCACGTTCTATTATCGCAAGGGCGAGCGCATCGTGGTGCCGGTAACGACGAGCGCTCCGATCGACTCGGACGCCGCATGGTTCACGCAGATCGAGGCCGCGAGCGAGCGCGTCCGAGCGATGGCCGAGCGCGCGTCCGCCGAGACCGAGGGCGATGCGCGTCCTCGCGATCTCGAGGCGACGATCGTCGACGCGCGTGCAGCGATCGCGCGAGCGGACTTCGCGGGCGCCATCGACGCGCTCTCGCCGTTGCCGAGCGTGGGCGAGGTAGCGCTGCTCCGCGCGATCGCGTTCACCGAGCAAGGCGACACCGTGCGCGCGGCGGATGCGTGCGACGAGCTGCTCGCGTTTCCGCAGTACGCGGCCAACGCGCACTACCTGTTCGCGGTCGCGAGCGAGAGCACGGGAGATCTCGCCGGCGCCGCGCGACAGGCAAAGCGCGCGACGGAGCTCGCGCCCGATCTCGCGATGGCACACCTCCGGCTCGGACTCATCGCGCGGCGAATCGGCGACGACGCCACGGCCCGGCTCGCGCTCGCTCGCGCGATCGAGACGCTCGACGTCGAACCCGCCGAGCGCTTGGTGCTGCACGCCGGCGGGCTCGGACGAGAGTCGCTCGTGCGGCTGTGCCGCGCGGAGCTCGTCGCGATGGAAGGCGATCACGCATGAAGCACCGCGACCTGCGCGAGGCGTTCGATCGCGGGTTCGCCGACGCGTATTTGCCGCCGCCCCTGGACTCCCTCGCCCTGATCGCGATCACGATCGCGGGAACGGCGTACGCACTACGGCTCGATCAGATCGCCACGGTGCACGTGGATGTTCGCATCGGCAACGTGCCGTCGAAGGCGCGTGGACTCGCCGGGCTCGCCGCGATCCGCAACGTCGTCGTGCCCGCGTTCGATCTGGGAGTCGTGCTCGGGCATCGCACGGTGCCAGCGGCGGGGCGTTGGCTCGTCGTCGCCAAGGGCGAGGTGCCGCGTGCGTGGCTCTTCGATCACCTCGACGGACAGTTTCGTATCGAGCCGCCAGCGGGTGGGCTCGTCGGCTTGGTGGAAATCGGCGGACGATCGCGCCGCGTGATCGATCTGCAGGAGATAACGAATGCTTCGTGATTGGACCATTGGCAAAAAGCTCGCGCTGGGCTTCTTCATCTCCGTTCTCGCTGTCGTGGTCGTCGGCATCATCGGCTTCCGCGGAACGACACGAGCAGAAGAAGCGTCGGAGCGCGTCCGTCATACCGTCGAGGTTCAGAAGCAGCTCGCGCTCTTGCTGTCGGACATTGTCGATGTCGAGACGGCTACGCGCGGTTACGTGATCTCGGGAGACCCCGAGTTCCTCGGGCGCGCCAAGACGTCTCGCGACGAGGTCGATCGCAGCTTCACGCAGATCAAGAACCTCACGCGTGACAATGCGCTGCAACAGACGCGGTGGATCGAGCTGCGCAAGCTCGTCGACGATCGGCTTACCCAACTCGACGACCACATCAAGAACACGGCGAGCGCGACAGGCACGGTCGAGCGTTCGCGCGAGCTCACGACGGCCGGACGCGACCTCACGCTGAGGATTCGCCAGCTCGTCACGGATGCGCACGCGGAGGAGCAGCGCCTGCTCGACGAGCGCCAGGCCTCCTACAACGACGACACGGTGGCAGCGCGCATCATCATCATCGGCGGTTCGATCCTCGCAGCGCTCCTCGCTGTCCTCATGGGCATGTGGATCTCGGTCTCGGTGACCAAGCAGATCGGATCGGCGGTCCAGGCCGTGCAGAGCTCGTCGGCGGAGCTGCAAGCCGCCGCGAATCAGCAAGCGAGCAGCTCTGCCGAGCAAGCCACCGCGATGAACGAGATCGCGACCACGATCAGCGAGCTCCTCGCGACCTCGCGCCAGATCGCGGAGAGCGCCCAGCGCGTGTCGCAGATCGCGAGCCAGACGGCATCGTCGGCGCGTGGCGGCGACTCCATGGTCCACAAGACCAACGAGGCGGCGCTCGCCGTGCGCAAGCAGGTCGATCAGATCGTCACGCACATGCTCGAGCTTGGAAAGCGCTCGCAACAGATCGGCTCGGTGCTCGACCTCGTCGGAGAGCTCGCCGAGCAGACCAACATCCTCGCGATCAACGCTTCGATCGAGGCGGCGGGTGCCGGCGATGCGGGGCGCCGCTTCGGCGTCGTTGCCGACGAGATTCGCAAGCTCGCGGATCGCGTCAGCGCATCGACCAAGGAGATCCGCACGCTGATCGAGGACGTGCGCGGCTCCGTGAACACGACGGTGATGGCGACCGAGACGGGATCCAAGGGTGTGGACGCGGTCATCGTGCAAATGGGAGAGACCGCGACCCAGTTCAAGCAGATCGCCGGGCTCGTCGGCACGACCACGGACGCGGCGCGCGAGATCGAGCTGTCGACGAAGCAGCAGGCGACCGCCGTCGAGCAGGTCAATCAGGCGATCTCCAACGTCGCGCAAGCCGCGCGCGAGACCGAGTCCAGCGCGACACAGACGCTGCAAACGTCGAGTCGCTTGACGGAGCTGTCGACCGACCTCTCTCGCATCACGGATTCGCGGCGCGCGTAGATGGCATCGGACCCGTACAAGTACTTTCGCCCCGAGGCGAAGGATCTCGTCGGCCAGCTGAGCGCCGGCTTCCTCGAGCTCGAGAAGAAGGGGCTCGACGCCGCGGTGCTCGCGAAGCTGTTTCGCGTCGCGCACACGCTCAAGGGTGCGGCGCGCATCGTGAAACACGCCGAGCTCGCCGCGCTGTCGCACTCGCTCGAGACGTGGATGGCGCCGCTCAAGGATGGCTCTGCCCTCCCCGCGCGGCTCGACGAGCCGCTGCGCATGATCGATCAGATGATCGCGTGCGTGACGGCGCTCGATAGCCCCGCGCCTGCCGTGGCCACGCCCGCACCCACGCAGCCGCAACCCGCGCCGCTGATCTCCATCGAGCGCATCGATCTCGGTGACGTCCTCGATGGCCTCGCGGAGATCCAGGTGCAAGTCGCGCAGCTGCGCAGCCTCGACGATCCGCGACATCTTCCACAGCGCATCGATCAGCTCGAGCGTGAAGTGCGGCGCGTGCGCGAGGAGACCGAGCAGCTACAGCTCGTACCCGCGAGCTCTCTGTTTCCGTCGCTCGAGCGCATCGTGCGCGACGCGGGAGCCATCGATCTCGTCACGAACGGCGGAGACACGCGCCTCGAAGCGTCGATCCTCGGACCGCTCCACGGTGCGCTCGTGCAGCTCGTTCGCAACTCGATCGCACATGGCATCGAGCCCGCGCAGCAGCGGCGCGCGGCCGGCAAGCCCCCGCGTGCCCGCGTGACGATCGATCTCGCGCAGCGCGGCGGGCGCGTGTTCATTCGCGTCATGGACGATGGGCGCGGCATCGACCTCGAGGCCGTCAAGCGCGCACTCGAACGCAAAGGCGTACCTGCACCGTCCGATCGCGATGGCCTCCTCCGTGCGCTCCTCGACGGCGGAATCTCCACGGCGACGTCGGTGACGGAGATGGCCGGTCGCGGCGTCGGCCTCGACGTCGTGCGCGATACTGCGCGGCGCCTGGGCGGCGAGCTCTCGGCGACGACCATCCCCGCGCAGGGAACTACGTTCACGCTGTCGCTGCCGGTGTCGCTCTCGTCGCTGCGTGCCGTGATCTTCGGCGGTGCAGCGCACGTCGTCGGCCTCCCCCTGGCGAGCGTGCGCGAGGTGCTCGTCTACCGCGCGGAGCACCTCGTTCGCGATTCCAGCTCGGCGGGCATGAAGCTCGTACGCGACGACCTGTCGATGCCCTATGCGACGATCTCGCAGGTCCTCGGAGGGGCGGCCCACCCCGTACGAAACGTCGCGGTGATCGATCGCGGGGATCACGGCCTCGTCGCGCTGGGCGTGCAACACGTGTTCGGAGTGAAGGACGTGGTGCAGCGAGCGCGCCCGCGCGGCGTTATTCTCGATGCGATGGTCTCTGGTCTCATCATCGATGATGACGGTTTGCCGCGCCCCATGCTGGACGCGGTGGAGCTCGGTCTCGCGATCGCGGCAACGCGCGCGGAGCCGGTGCGCACGCGCGCCAAGCGCCTCCCGATCCTCGTCATCGACGACTCGTTGACCACGCGCATGCTCGAGCAGAGCATCCTCGAGTCTGCGGGGTATCGAGTCGAGCTCGCGAGCTCTGCCGAAGAAGGCCTCGCAAAGGCACAGCGCAATCGCTACGCGTTGTTCCTCGTCGATGTGGAGATGCCCGGCATGGACGGCTTCACGTTTGTCGCGCAGACCCGCGCAGATCCCGAGCTCGGCAAGATCCCTGCGATCCTCGTCACGTCCCGCAATGCGCCCGAGGATCTCCGCCGTGGCGCGGAGGCCGGTGCGAAAGGCTACATCGTGAAGGGAGAGTTCGATCAGAACGAGCTCCTCGCCTTGATCGAAGGGCTCGTATGATCCGCGTCCTCGTCGTCGACGATTCAGCCACGGTGCGCGCGAAGCTCGTCGAGGTGCTGTCCTCGCACCCCGACTTCACCGTCGTCGGAGAAGCGAGCAACGGGCGCGAGGCGATCGAGCGGTGCACCGCGCTCCGTCCCGACGTGATGACGCTCGATCTCGCGCTTCCCGAGATCGACGGACTCGGCGTGACCGAGCACGTCATGGCGGCAGTGCCGACGCCGATCCTGATCGTCTCTGCGTCGTTCAACCGCGGCGAGGTGTTCAACACCTACGAGGCGCTCAACGCCGGAGCGGTCGACGTGCTCGACAAGCCGGGCGTGGACGACGACGATTGGGACGAGCGGTTCATCGCGGCGGTCCGCATGGTCTCGCGCATCAAGGTCATCACACATCCGCGCGGCCGGCTGCGCGGGCTGCACAAGCCGACGACGCCTCCCGCGATCGTCCGTGCCAATCGCATCGAGCTTCTCGCCATCGGCGCGTCCACGGGCGGACCGAGCGCGATCCTCGACGTGCTGAGCGGGCTACCGAAGGTGTTTCCCATCGGGATCGTCGTCGTGTTGCACGTGGATCCCGCGTTCGCTGTGTCGTTCGCCGATTGGCTCGGGACGCGCTCGGGCCGCGTCGTGCGGATCGCCGAGGAAGGATCCATCCCGCAAGCGAATCAGGTGATGTTCGCGCCGCCGCACAAGCACCTGACGATTCACCACGGACGCGCGCGGCTCGTCGACAGTGCGCCGCGACATCACTGCCGTCCGTCGATCGACGTCCTGTTCGAGTCGCTCGCGACCGACCGCGGTGCGAACACGCTCGCGGTGCTGCTCACCGGCATGGGGCGCGATGGCGCGAACGGAATGCTCGCGATTCGTCGCGCGGGTGGTCACACGATCGCGCAGGACGAAGCGACGAGCATCGTCTATGGCATGCCGCGCGAAGCTGCGCTGATCGGTGGCGCCGAACGCGTGCTGCCGCTCGGCGAGATCGGGCCCGCGATCGCCGCACACGTGGGAGTCGGATGAGCGCGGTCCTCGTCCTCGACGACAGCATGACGGTCCGCATGGACCTCACCGAGGCGCTCGAGCAGGCGGGCATGCGAGTCATCGGCGCGTCCACGATCGCCGAGGCGCGCGAGCTGCTCGAGACCGAGCCGATCGCGCTCGCGCTCCTCGACGTGGTGCTCCCCGACGGCGATGGCACGGAGCTCCTCGCCTGGCTGCGCAGCGACCCGCGGTTCTCCGAGATGCCGGTGCTCATGCTCTCGAGCGAGGCCGACGTGAAGGATCGCGTGCGCGGCCTCAAGATCGGCGCGTCGGATTACCTCGGCAAGCCGTACGACACCGCATCGGTGATCGCGCGGGTTCGTCAGCTGACGGAAGCGCAGCGCCGTCCCACGCGCCGCACGGTGCTGCTCGTCGACGACAGCGTGTCGACGCGCATGGCGATGGCGCAGGGCCTCGAAGGCGCGGGCTATGCGGTCCTGCAAGCTGCCGACGGTCACGAGGGTCTTCGCATCGCGGCGCGCGAGCGTCCGTCCGCGATCATCGTCGACGGTGTGATGCCGGAGATGGGCGGCTCCACGATGATCCGCCGCCTCCGCCTCGATCCGGCGCTGCGCAGTCTCCCGTGCCTCATGATCACGGGGTCGCAAGAGACCTCCAACGAGGTGGAAGCGCTCGAAGCCGGCGCCGACGCTTTCGCGCGCAAGGACGCCGACATCGAGCTCGTGCTCGCGCGACTCGCCGCGATGCTTCGCTCCGCAGAGGAGATCCCGACCGATTCGCGGAGCTTGCACGCTCCCAAGCGCGTGCTCGTCGTCGACAGCAATCGCGCGTTTCTCGACGAGGTCAGCACGATCCTGCACGACAACGGCTACGACGTGGCGCACACGCAGTCGGGCCACGAGGCGCTCGAGCTTCTCGCCGTGCAGCGTGTGGACTGCATCCTGCTCGCGTGGGGCGTGCCGGCCGCGGGCGAGGTGTGTACACGCATCAAGACCGCCGCGAGCATCCGCGATACGCCGCTGATGGTGCTGACCGACGTCGACGATCGCATGGAGATGATCGAGGCGCTCTCGGCCGGCGCGGACGACGTCACCGCCAAAGCGGACGGACTCGAGCTGATCGCGGCGCGTCTTCGCGCGCAGATCCGTCGGCACGAAGTAGACGACGAGCGCCGGCGCACGCGCGATCAAGTGTTGCGCGGCGAGCTCACGGATCAGCTCGAGCGAGCCAACGCACAGCTCGTCGCAACGAACGAAGAGCTCGAAGCCTTCAGCTACTCGGTCTCGCACGATCTGCGCGCACCGATCCGCGCGATCAATTCGTTCACCAGCGCGGTGCTCGAGGATACCGGCCACCTCCTCGACGAGGGGAGCCGCGAGTATCTGCAGCGCGTGGTGCGTGCGTCGACGAGCATGGCGGAGATGATCGAGGCGCTGTTGGAGCTGTCTCGCGTGAGCCGCGCTGCCATCGTGCGCGAGGCCGTCGACCTCACCTCGGCGGCGACAGGGCTCCTCGACGAGCTCTCGCAGCGCGATCCACAGCGCAAGGTGATCACGCGCGTGGCACCGGGGCTGTCGACCACCGGCGATCGCCGCCTCGTTCGCGTGGTCTTCGACAACCTCCTCGGCAACGCGTGGAAGTTCACCTCGCAGCGCGAGGACGCGCGCATCGAGGTCGGCAGCGAGATCCGCGACGGCATCCCGGCGTTCTTCGTGCGCGACAACGGCGCCGGCTTCGACACCGCCCACGCGCACAGCCTGTTCAAGCCGTTCAAGCGGCTGCACACCGAGAAGCAGTTCTCGGGCACCGGCATCGGCCTCGCCACCGCGCGCCGCATCGTCGAGCGTCACGGCGGACGGATCTGGGCGGAGTCTTCGCCGGGCGCCGGAGCGACGTTCTTCGTGACGTTCTCGGCCACGTAGCACGCTATGCTTCGCGCGTGCATCGCGTGTTGCTCGCGTTGATCGTCGCCGGTTGCGCCAAGAAGCCCGTCGCAGATCGCTGCACGGAGGTCACCGACGCGATGATCGTCGCGATGACCAAGGCGTGGTCATCCGAACATGGCGTGCAGCTTCCGCCGCTCTCGCTGCGCGACACGGTGCTCGCGATCTGCCGGCGCGAGAAGTGGACGGCGGATCTCGAGGGCCAGACGCGCCGCACGCTCGACACGATCTTGCCCACGCACGTCGGCGGTCCAACACCGGACGCTGGAGAGCTCGCCGAGAACGGCCCGCATCCGGACTATCCAACGCCGGTCGCCGCCGGGACGTCGAACATCTTCTTCCTCGAGGATCCGGAGCGTGGACCTCCGCTGCCCAAGACCACGCTGCCATCGCCTCGCTCGCTCGTGTGGACCACGCACGCGTACTGCGACACGAGCAAGACCACGTTCGCGTGCAGCGCCGCGTCTGCCGGCGCCGCGGCGCGTTCGTTTCGCGTCGGGCGCAAGGGCTCCGAGATCGCGGTCATCGAAGAGCGCTACGGTGATCGCGTGGTGCAAACGACGATGTACACCACCACGCGCGACGGCACGCCCGTCCAGCGCTTGCGCATCGACGGACGCGGGCGCGTCGAGTCCGCGTTGATGTTCGCCGACGGCAAGATGTCGGGACGCAATCGTAACGGCAGCAACGCCCTCGATGGGTGCGGCTACCTCGCATACACCGCGAAGCCGCCGACGTCCGATCTGCGCTGTCTGCAATGGACGGGCGAACCGATGCTCGACATGACGGGCGTCGCCTTGTTCCGCGCCACGCGGGATGCGCGCGGGTTCATCGTCGAGGAGGCGAACTTCGACATCGATGGAAAGCCGATCCTCGATGCCACCGGCAAGCACCTGTATCGGCACGAGCGCGATGCACTCGGGCGCGTGATCGCCGAGCGCTACTTCGATCTCGACGGAGACCGCGCCGCGAGCCCGCAAGGCTGCTCGGGAGAGCGACGCGAGTACGACGAGAACGGCCTGCTCTCGCGCATCACGTGCATCGACGACGCGGACAAGCCGCGCGGCCGCAGCAACGGCGTCGCGACGCGCGAGCTCATGTACGACGCGCGCGGGTGCAACATCGGCGTTCGCTTCTTCGAGAAGAGCGGCAAGCCCACGATGGATCCCGACGGCGTCGCGGGAGAGGATCTGGTAGTCACCACGCACTGCACCCCGACGCGGCGCACCTGCGTCGATCTCAACGGCGATCCTCACGCATGCGGTCCCGGCCGCCCCGCGCAGCTCCGCATGACGCTCGACGCGCGCGGCAACGCGGTGTCCGTGAAGCACTACAACGAGGCCGAGATGCCCGCGCTCGACGAGGAGTTCGACGCGTTCGAGCTCCGCTTCAAGTACGACGACGGCGGCAACGTCACGTCACTGGCGTGCTTCAACTTCATCGGCCTCCCGAGCGACTGCGACGGCACGGGCTTTCACGAGAAGAGGACCGCGTGGGACGAGAATGGCCGCCGCACCGTCGAGAGCTTCGTCGGGCGCGATGGCCGCCCGGCGTACAATCTCGGCGCGTCGAGCCGTCGCTACAAGCACGACAACTACGATCACCCGTTCGAGTCCCAGAGCTTCGACGGCAAGGGGGCGCTCGTCGAGCAGTCGGGCACCGCGACGATCCGCGAGCTCTACGATATTCGCCACCAGCGCTTCGCGGTCGTCCTCCTCGACGCCAGTGGCAAGCCCGCGCGATACACGGCGTGCTTCACGGGTGCGACATGCCCCGAGCGTGCCTGGCATGCAGTGCGCATCGTGCGGCTCGGCGACGGCACCGTCGAGTACAACCAGTTCTTCGACGAAGACGGCCAGCTGATCGAGGCGATCTCGTGCCGCACGAGCAAGTGCTTCGATTAATACAGAGGTGGAAGCCACTTCTCGCCGGTCTCGCAGCTCCAGTGCGCGAGCTTCACGCCCTTGGGCGAGAAATCGATCGTACCGAACACGATCGGCAGCTGGAACCGGCGCGGTCCGATCGAGCCGGGGTTGAACATCGTGATGCCCTTGTCGATGCCGATGAACGGCACGTGGGAGTGACCGCACACGACGAGCGACGCCTTCTCGGCGCGCGCCATCCTCGCGATCTCCGCGCGCAGCTTGGGTCCGTACACCGCGATGTGCACGAGCAACATCCGCAACGCGCCGAGATCGATCGTCATCACGTCGGGCAGGTCGCGCGCCTTCGTATCGATGTTGCCGCGCACCGCATGCACGGGTGCGAGCTTCGCGAGATCCGCGAGCACGCTCAGCTCGCCGATATCGCCCGCGTGCAAGATCGCGTCGGGCTTCATCGCGACGAGCCGCTCTCCATGGAGCGGGTGCGGATGACTGTGCGTGTCGGCGACCACGGCGATCCGCGCGGTCCCGTCGGGGCGCAGCGGCAGCGTCGCGGTTGCGGAGACGAGCTTCACCGGCGCAGGCTAGCGCAGATCGCGTGTAATGCCCGCGCGCGCCGACACCTCAGGCACCATGTCGATCACTGCCCTCGAGTTCACCGCCGCCTGGTGCGGCCCGTGCAAACAAATGGAGCCCGTCCTCGCCGCCCTCGGCAAGGAGTACGAAGGCCGCGTACGCATCGTCACCGTCGATGTCGATCACGAGCAAGTCCTCGCGCAGCAGTACAACGTGCGCTCGATGCCGACGCTCGTCCTGCTCCGCGACGGACGCGAGGTCGGCCGCACCGTCGGCACCCGCAACCGCGCGTTCGTCGCCGGCATGTTCGATCGCGCGCTCGGCGGCGATGTCGCGATCGCCGCGCCGTAGCACTAACCGGCCAGCATGCACTGCTCGAGCTGCTTGCGCGCTCGATGCAGCAACACGCCGACGTGATTCGCGGTGAGCCCGAGCTCGGCGGCCGCCTCTTCGCCCGAGAGCTCCTCGAGCACGCGCAGCGTGATCACGTGGCGATGCACGTCCCCGAGCCCGGCCATGCAGCCGACGAGCTGCGCCGCGGTCGCTGCATTCTCCAGCGCCTCGATCGGCGAAGGCGCGACCGTCGCGAGCTCGGTCTCGTCGACATCGACATGCGGCCGCGCGTTGTAGTGACGGCGCCGTAGGTTTCGCGCCGCGTTGCGCGTGATCGTGGACAGCAAGGCCTCGGCCTCGCCCGGCCGCGCGCGTAGAGACTCCGCGTCGGGCCGTTGCAAGAACGTGTGGAAGGCGTCCTGCACCACGTCGAGCGCGTCGGCGGCGTTGATGCCCTCGTGGCGCGCGATCGCGGCGAGCTTCTGCGCGTGCGTTCGTGCGATGCCTGCGGCCCAGTCGGCGCAGCAGCAGGCGGTTGGATCGGTGTCGGACATGGCGAGCAAAGAGGTGTCGAGTCGCGGCGTTCTTACAACTACTTTACCATCGGGATCATGAGTCCCCTGGAGCCCGACGAGCCGTATACCGAGTTCCGGCCTGGACGCAGCGACCAGGGCGGCAGCTCCGAGACCGACTACGTCGCACCTACCGACACGATGGAGGCGTACGCCGTCGGGGACGTTATCGGCAAAGGCGGGATGGGCGAGGTGTGGAGCGCGGTGGATCGCCGCATCGGCCGGCAGGTCGCGCTCAAGCGTCTGACCGCCGTCGCGCCGACCGACGTGGACATCTCGCGGTTCTTTCGTGAGGCGCGGATCCAGGCCCGCTTGGATCACCCCGCAGTGGTGCCGGTCCACGAGCTGGGGCGTGATGCGCAGGGCCGCCCGTACTTCACGATGAAGCAGTGCACCGGCGTCACGCTGCGGGATCAGCTGCCGTCGGAGCAACCCGCGAGCACGCGGCTGTTGCGTGCGTTCGCGGAGGTCTGTATCGCGGTGGAGTTCGCGCACGCGCGCGGCGTGGTGCATCGCGATCTCAAGCCGTCGAACATCATGCTCGGCGATTACGGCGAGGTGTACATCCTCGATTGGGGGCTCGCGCGCGTCGTCGACGAGAAGCCACCCGAGCTCGAGGCGCCGGTCACCGACGACGAAGACCAACCGAGTGCACTGCTCGGAACGCCGGGCTACATCGCGCCGGAGCAGCTCTCCGTGCGCGGCGAGGTCGGACCCGCGGTGGACGTGTACGCGTTGGGTTCGATCCTGTTCGAGATCCTGACGAAGATGCCGCTGCATCCGCGGCAGTCCCGCGCGGCGATCCAGTCGACGCTGTCCACGTCGGGCGTGCTGTCACCGATCGTGCGGTATCCCGAGCTGCCGATTCCTCCCGAGCTCGACCTCGCGTGCACCGAGTCGCTCGCGATGCAGGCGAGCGCGCGGCCCACCGCGCGTCAGCTCGGCGAGCGCGTGCTGGCGTATCTCGACGGTGATCGCGATCTCGCGCGGCGCAAGGCGGTCGCCGAGGAGACGCTCGAGAAGGCGCGCGCGGCGCTCGATCGCGATCACCGCGCGGATGCGATGCGCCATGCGGGACGCGCGCTGGCGCTCGATCCCGATTGCACCGGCGCCGCGGAGATCGTGACGCGACTCATGCTCGAGCCGCCCGCGGATCCGCCGCCGGAGCTCGAGCGCGCGCTGCGCGAAGCGGACGCGCACGGCGTGAAGCGCCACGCACTCACCGCGATCCTGTCGTATGGCACCATCGCGGCGTTCTTGCCGCTCGCGATGTGGAACGGCATCCGCAAGTGGCCCGACGTGCTGGCCGTGTTCGGCATGTCCCTGCTCCTCGCGGTTGGAGCGGCGCTCATCCGGCACAAGCCGCTGCGCTCGCTCGGCGCGATGATCCTCTACGCGCTCGGTAACGGCCTTCTGTGCGCGTTCATGTCGCGCATGTGTGGCCCGTTCACCTTCGTGCCCGCGCTGATCTGCGTGGTGACGATGTCGGTGATGGCGTATCCGCAATTCTTGGAGAGGCCCGTGATCCTTATCGGCATCATGGTGGCGTCCTTCTGCGTACCGCTCGCCCTCGAGGCCCAGGGCCTCTTGCGCGTGACCTGGGAACTCGGGAACTCGCGCCTGATCTCGCATGCCGAGGCGCTGGTCATCGGTGGCCCCCGAACGGTCATCCTGGTGATCGGGGCGACCATCGGCACCTTCGTGGTGGCTGGCTTCCATGCCGCGTCGATCGGGCGCACGAATCGGCGCGCACAGCTGCAGCTCGTGACCCAGGCGTGGCACCTTCGGCAACTCTTGCCGAAGGGCCCCACCTGATGTCGTTTTCATTCGCCCACCCTGCCCTTCGTCGCGCTCTCGCGGCGCGCAACTACGCCGAGCCCACGCCGGTGCAAGCCGCCGTCATGGCCGAGGACACCGATGCGCGAGACCTCCTCGTCTCCGCGCAGACCGGCTCGGGCAAGACCGTTGCCTTTGGACTCGCGCTCGCGAAGCCGCTCCTCGGAGAGGCCGAGCGACTCACCGCTCCGGGCGCACCGCGCGCGCTGATCGTGTGTCCGACGCGCGAGCTCGCGCTGCAGGTTCATCGCGAGCTGTCGTGGCTGTACGCCGAGACCGGCGCGCGCATCACCACGTGCGTCGGCGGTATGGATCCACGGCGCGAGCAACACGCGCTCGCGAACGGCGTGCACATCGTCGTCGGCACCCCGGGCCGCTTGTGCGATCACCTCGAGCGCGGATCGCTCTCGCTCGCGCGCCTCGAGGCGGTGGTCCTCGACGAGGCCGACGAGATGCTCGACATGGGCTTCCGCGAGGATCTCGAGCGCCTGCTCGACGCAGCGCCGGCCACGCGCCGCACCCTGTTGTTCTCGGCGACGATCCCCAAGGACATCGCGACGCTCGCGAAGCGCTATCAGAAGAACGCGCTGCGCATCGCGACGACGAGCGAGGCCGAGCGCCATCGCGACATCGAGTACCAAGCGATCCCGATCGTGCCGCGCGAGCGCGATCTCGCGGTCGTGAACCTCTTGCGCTATCACGACGCGACGGGCGCCCTCGTGTTCTGCGCCACGCGCGATGGCGTCACGCACACCGCTGCGATCCTCGCCGAGCGTGGATTCTCCGTCGCCGCGCTGTCCGGAGAGCTGAGCCAGCGCGAGCGCAACACCGCGCTGCAAGCGCTGCGTGACGGGCGCGCGCGCGTGTGCGTGGCCACGGACGTCGCCGCACGCGGACTGGATCTGCCGGATCTCGGCCTCGTGATCCACGCGGACCTCCCGCAGAACAAACAGGTGCTCGTGCACCGCAGCGGTCGCACCGGGCGCGCGGGGAAGAAGGGTCTCGCGATCCTGATCGTTCCCGATCCCGCGCGGCGCTACGTCGAGCGCCTCTTGCACGGTGCGCACATCGTCGCGAACTGGAAGCTTCCCCCGTCGGCGGACGCGATTCGCGTGCGCGATCAGGATCAGCTCGTCCTCGAGATTCGCCAGATCGCGGAGGACCTCGGCGAAGACGATCGCGCCGTCGCGCGAACACTGCTCGCCGACCGCCCGGCGGAGGATCTCGTCGCCGCGCTCGTGCGAGAACGCCGCACCGCCCGCCCCTCGCCCGAGGAGCTCACGACGCCACCGTCGATGCGCCCGCGCCAGCAGAACGATCGGCCGCCGATCCGCACGCAACCGGAGCGCAGCGAGCGGCGCGTCCGCGATCAACCCGTCGATGTCGACCGCCGCAAGCAGAAGGGCCAAGCGACGGTGTCGCGCGCCGAGGCGGCGGCCACGCGCAAGCAGGATGGCAGCTTCGTGTGGTTCTCGATCAACATCGGCCGCACCAAGAACGCGGATCCCAAGTGGATCGTTCCGCTGCTCTGCCGGCGTGGAAAGGTCGGCAAGACCGCGATCGGTAAGATCCAGATCCTGACGCGCGAGACCCGCGTGCAGATCGCCGCGGAGGTCGCCGACAGGTTCGCGGATGCTGCGCGCGAGCCCGACGCGAAGGATCGCAACATCCATATCGAGCGCGTCGACGAGGGCTAACGCGTCGCCTCGCGACTAACCCCAGAGCTCGGTTGTGT
>JAEYYV010000046.1 GCA_023428295.1 Pseudomonadota bacterium | reverse complement strand
AGCTCCACCGGTGCAGGCGGCGCCTTCTCGCTCTCGCGCGTGAGCGCGAAGGCGACCGCGCCGACAACGACGAACGCGCCGATCACACCGATGAGGAGGCCCCAGCGGCGGCCGCGCGCGGGGAGCTCGTAGAGCGAGTCGTCGCTGAAGGTCCCGTGCGGCTTTCGCTCGTCGCCTTCGTCGTACCAGCCCTGCGAGACGCCGCGTTCGTCGTCGTCGTGCGATGACGCGCGCGCGGATCGCGCCGCGGTCGCCGACGAGAGAGCGGCGGACTCCGACGAGCGCCGAGGCGTGGGCCCGGCGGCGACCATGCCGGTCTGCACGCGGCCTGGCGCATCCGTCGGAGCTTTGACGACGGGCACTCCGACTTTCGGCGTTCCCGTCGAGCGACGGGACTCGGACACCTCCGCGGCGACCTCGACCTTCGGCGCAGCAGGCTCGGGCTTCGGCGTCGGCGCTGGCAGCTCGGGTGCGATGCCCATCTTCTGCATCACGCGCGACACGCTCGGTGGCGGAACGCTCTCGCGACGGCGCGCGATCTCGTCGTCCATCACCTCGCCGGTCTCGAGGCCGCGGCGCAACGCATCGACCATGCGCGTCGTCGTCGCGAAGCGATTCTCGGGATCCTTCGCGAGCATCTTCGCGATCGCGGCTTCCATCCACAGCGGCGTGCCGGGCCGCTTGGTCGGCACCGGCGCCGGGACCTCCGTGACCTGCTTGGTCAGGATGTCGAACACGCGCGTGCCCGTGAACGGCGGCGCGCTGGTCAGCATCTCGTACGCGACGCAGCCGAGCTGATAGATGTCCGCGCGACGATCCACGCGATCACCGCGCGCTTGCTCGGGCGACATGTACCGCGGATCGCCAAACGTCATGCCCAAGCTCGTCGCCTCTGCATCCTTGATGTTCGCGTCCGGCTCGACGAGCTTGGCGAGACCGAAGTCGAGCAGCTTGACGAAGTTCTGCTTCGCGCGACGCGTGGTCAGATAGATGTTTCGCGGTCGCAGATCGCGATGGACGTATCCGATCGCGTGCGCCTCGGCGAGCGCCTCGCCGACCTGGATCAAGATGTCGGCTGTCCGCTCGACGGACAGCTGGCCCTCACGCGCGAGCACCGCATCGAGCGTCTCGCCTTCGAGTAGCTCCATCGCGAGATAGAGCCGACCGTCGGGCGCGCGACCGAAGTCGTGGATCTCGACGATGTGCTCGTTGTCGATGTCCGCGACGGTCGTCGCCTCGCGGCGGAACCGCTCGACGGCGAGGTCATCGCGCGAGAGCTCCGCGTGGAGCACTTTGATCGCCACCTTGCGGCGCAGCGTCACGTGCTCGGCGCGATAGATCGTGCCGGATCCCCCCTGCCCGAGCAGCGAGAGCACCTGGAAGCGCTCGCCGAGGACCTTGCCGACCAGCGCATCGCCCGTTGCTTCACGGACCTTCGGCCTCCCGCAATTCGGACAGAACAGCGCTGTCTCGGCGTAGCCGTGTTTGCAACCCGTGCAGGTAATGGACGCGGTCATGTCATGTCGAGACATAGGTCGGGGGCGACGGACGACCTGTCTTCGAGCATAGCCTACAAGGCCAGCGTTGCCTCACCCGGGCTTCTTACGAAGTGCTTCGGCCAGCTCGGCCTCGGTGATCAAGCCCTTGGCGGTGAGCACCGTCACGAGAGCGGACAATCGGGCCTCGAGGTCGTCCGTTCCTACCGCCTGCTGGAGCGCCGCGATCGGGATCTGGGCCGTCACCGAAACCTCGGCATCGTGCTCCACGCCGCGCGGGAGCGACCCCTTGGACGTGATGAACATCGTCGCGGTCGACGTCCCCGCGCGCGACACGACCGCCGTGTTGATCTGCCGGTAGCCCTTCTCGATGAGCTCGTCGATGGCCGACAGCGGCAACGCGCTGACCTCGATCTCGCAGTGCGACGCGTGCTCCAGCTCGGCGACCGCCGCCGTGTCCGTCGGGTCCGCCATCGCGACGCGCAGGATCTTCGTATCTCCGTCGGTGCGGAACGCGATCGGCAACACGCGAAGCCGCGCGCAGGTACCGCCCGGCACCTGGCGCAGCGCCTCTGGATCGATCTGGATCCCCGCCGGATCGATCAGCGGAACTCGCGTCTGCTTGCGAAGAGCTCCGATCAACGCGACCTCGTCGACGCCGAAGTCCTTGATCAGCGTGACCACCAGCGGCTGCTTCTTGCTGTCCGCCGCTTTGCCGGCCTTTGCAGCGCTGGCCTTGGTGACCAAGCCGGCCTCGATCGCGATCTCTGCGAGCGTCTTCGGCATCGTGCACCCGACAAGATTCGAACCTGTGACCTTTGGCTCCGGAGGCCAACGCTCTATCCAGCTGAGCTACGGGTGCGTGCGGACCTTTTCTACCCGTCGCGCCGGGGAGAAACAAGCCGTGGGAGAGGTAGCATGTCACACATGGCGATCGACTACGTGCTGGCAGTTGGCTGCCAGCCCCAGAAGTTATTGGGCGTCGAGCGTCTGGTGGAGCTCAACCGCACCCGCATCCTCGCGCGCTCTGCGCTCGCCCACATGGAAGGCGACGGCGTCGACAAACCGCCGAGCGAGATCCAGATCCAGCTCACCACACAACGCGCGGGCGCCACGACCGGCGGCGGCGTCACGCTGCAAGATCTTCTCGATCAAGCAAAGCCCCTCGACGAGGTCACGCATCACTGCGCCACGTGCCCCGCCGATCTAAAGCGCGAGCTCGCCTGTCACCGACGCATTCGCTATCCGATCCCCGAGCACGTCGAGCAATGGCTCATGGCGCGCTTGCCCACGCACCTCGCGTGCACCGCCGGCGCCCTCCTCGTGCGCGGCCTCGGCGAGTTCGGCTGGGACGGAGAGCCTGTCGCGCGGCTGCGCGCCGCTGGCAACACCTACTTCGAGAGCCGCGTCGCCCACGGCGTTCGCTGGGAGGCAGAGGATGGCAAAGGCCACATCGAGCTGTCCTCCGACACGCTGCTCCAGATGATGTTCTTCGTCGGCAGGACGCTCCAACCGACGCACTCGCTGATGATCTCGCTCTTCCTCGGCGTGATCCCGCACGACACGGATCTGCACTTGCTCAAGGACGGCCCCGGTCGCGCCAAGGCGCTCGCGCGGTCGTACCTGCCGACCGAGTCCGATCCAGACATCGAGCAGCTGGCCGCGTTCCTTCGCATGCTCGCGCTCGGCGCGCAGCTGGACGTGCCCGTCCTCGTCGACGGCTAGGACGGCTAAGGAACGTAGCTGTTGCTACACAGCGTGGCGTTGTACGCGACGGGGAACGTCGCGCCTGGCTTCGCCGCGAACATGATCGAGTACGTCACGCCGGCCTTGATCGCGTAGAGCAGCTCCTCGCGACCGCTCGTGTTGTTACGGATCGCGCGGGTCTCGGGGACGATGTTCGCGCCCTCGAAGAGCATGAAGTCGAGGTTGCCCGCACCGGCTTCCCAATCGAGCAGCACCGTCAGCTCGTTCGCGCCATTCGGGACCTCGAACGCGAACGTGTCGCGGTCCTCGTACTGATCGGCCACGGCGACGTCGGCGAGGGAGCCCGCGATCCGCACGGGTGTTCCGGGCGCGACCGTACCTGCAGGCTCGGGCGCGTCGGTGGTGTCGGCCGTGAGCGCGATCGGTGCGCCGCTCGGGACGGCGTAGACGTCGTTGCCCGTGTTGGCGTCGCCGTCGTTTGCTTCGAGGATGCCGCCGGTCGTGACCGGGACACAGCGCGACGCATCGTCGGCCGTGATCGTCACGCGGTAGTCCACCGTCGAGGCGATCGCCGTGCTGTTGAGGGCGTACGGCAGTAGCTCGTAGGTGCCCGCAGGAAGCTTGATCGCGGTGACCCCGTGATCGCCGTACCAGGTGGCCGTGGTGGCGAGCGTGTTGAACGAGGCGCCTTGGTAGACATCGACGCCCGCGAGCTCGATGCTCGCCGCGTTGGCCTCGAGACGGATGATCATCTCGTCGCGGAGCTCGACGTGGAACGCGTCGACATCGACGGTGATGTCGCCGTCGAAGTGCTCGTGCGAGAACGAGCCGCAGATCGTGCGGCGGGTGCCGTCGAAGCCGACGTTCGTGACCTCGGCGGTGCCGGCGCCCGTCGTGTCGTTGTTCAGGTCAGCACTCTCGACGTAGTCGCAGCCCGAGGGCAGCGCGTCGATCGCGGTGGAGTCGGGGCGAGCATCGACGGGTGCTGCGTCCTGGTGAGGAGCTGCGCCGTCGTCGCCACAGCCGAGGAGGAAGAGAAGGAGAAACCAACGCACGGCGGGAAACTACCCCGCAGCGGCCCCAGCGAACATCCAGAGATCATCCCAATCCCAGGGGATGTGCGTATCGTCGAGTGGGTGCAACTCGCTCCGTGGGTGAGGACGCGGCTCTGGCGCGCGAATGACTGGCCAGCGGAGCTCTCGGCGATGTGGGCCGAGGTCGAGGAGGCGAAGGCGCCGGACACCGCGCGCAAGATGTGGGAGCTCGGCTGCGCGTTCGAGCATTGCGTTCCCGATCGAGGACGCGGGTTGGCGGTGCTGATCGATGCGTGTCGCTGGGGACATCCCGAGGCGCGTGCGAGAGCGCTCGTGCTCGCGGAGAAGCTGCGTGCGCGCGTGACGGTGGCGGAGCTTTCACTCGCGAACAAGGACGACGCGCGCGCGGCTCGGGCGTACTTCGATGCCGGTCGGCGCGAGCGTGCGATCGAGCCGCTGAACAAGCTCGTCGACGCGGATGCGTCCGTGCTGCTCTCGATCGCGAAGGGCGAGGCGATCGACGCGGAGCAGGAGATCGGAAACGCGATCGCGCGAGGTAGCTACGACCAAGCGGTGCGGATCACGCGCGCCGTGTTGCCCGAGAAGGCGACGAGCATCGTGCACGCGGCGATGCGCGCGTGTCCCAACGATCCGGCGATCGAGGCGTTGCTCGTCGAGGATCTGATCCGGCGCGGCGCCGCGAGCGAGCTGCTCGATCACTACCGCGCGTCGTTTGTCGCTGCGAGCACGCGACGCGAGTACGTCGAGCGCATGCGCAGCGCGGCGGTGGAGCTGATCGCGCACGACATGCAGCGCGGCCTCGCGCTGCGCTTGCTGCGGCTCGCGCTCGAGACGAGCTACGACGAGCTGCTCCCCGAGATCACGTCGCACCTCGCGGCGTGGGAGATCCTCGTCGCGCATGCACGCGAGCAGAAATCGCTGCTCGAGCTCGTGCCGTTGATCCTCAAGGCGCTGCGCGCTCCGCTCTCGCAGGACGATGCGCTGTACCTCGCGCGGCTCGGTCTCGAGATCGCGTGGACCGAGTCGCGTGATGCGATCGCCGCGCAGCCGTACGCGGCCACGGTCCTCGACTTCGTGCCCGATCATCCGCTCGCCGTCGCGTTCGTTCGCGAGGCGAACCTCGACACCGACGAGCCGCCGCCGGCACCACCGGCGGAGGTGCCCGCGCTTCCCGTCGTGCGCATCTCGCCGTTCCCGAGAGTACAGGGCACGAGCCGCATGCCGGTGATCAAGGTGACGCCGCCGCCGGTGCCGTATGCCGACGACAAGCAGGTGAAGCGCACGTCGGTGGTCTCCGATCTGCGCAAGACGAGCCGCCTCGCGCTGCTCAATCCACCGCCGCCGCGCACGACCACGCTGCGCCGCGACGTGTCGCCGATCCCTGCCGCGCCGCGCCCGCGAAGCAACACGGTGGATCGCGCGCCACGTGTGGTCGTGCCGATCGACGTCACGATCGAGCTCGCGAACGGCTCGTTCTTCACGACCGTGCTGCGCGACGTGAGCGCCACGGGCGCCTTCGTGGTCACGAAGCGCAAGCTCGAGCTCGGTGCCACGCTCGGCCTCGAGCTTCGCCTTCCGACGAAGGACTCGCCCGATCGACAGGTGACGCATCAGACGAACGCGAAGATCGCGCGCCAGACGGACATCGGCTACGGCATCCAGTTCGTCGAGCCGACCGAGCACCTCGTCGAGGCCATCGTCGCCGTGACGGATCGACCAGCCAAGTAGTACGGTGGGGTCCATGAGCTGGAACCCCGCACAGCCGCCCAACGACGATTCGTCACCTGCCACGGATGTCGAGCTCGTCATCGAGACGCGCGCGCGTGACCTCGGAAGCATCATCGTCGGGCGCGTGTTGCCGTCGCCGCGGCGCAGGCTCGTCGGGCCGTTCTTGTTCTTCGACGAGATGGGCCCGGTGACGCTGCCGGATGATCAATCGATGACCGTGCGGCCGCATCCGCACGTGTGCCTCTCGACGGTGACGTACCTGTTCGAAGGCGAGGTCGTGCATCGCGACTCGCTCGGGACCACGCAGACGATCACGCCCGGCGCGATCAACTGGATGACCGCGGGACGCGGGATCGTGCACTCCGAGCGCGGGCCGAAGCCGGGTGGCTCGCTCCACGGCATCCAGCTCTGGTGTGCGTTGCCCGTGGAGCACGAGGAGACCGAGCCGACGTTCGAGCACTACCCGGCGAGCTCGATCCCCGAGACCACCATCGACGGCGCGACCGTTCGCGTGCTCGCGGGCGAAGCGTTCGGCCTTCGCTCGCCGGTGAAGACGTTCTCGCGCCTGTTCTACGTCGACATCCACGCCACCGGCGCCGCGACGATCGAAGCGCCGGACTATCCCGAGCGCGCGATCTATGTCGTACGCGGCTACGTGCAGGTCGCGGGGGACACGTTCGAGCGCGGCAAGATGATCGTGCTCACCGCCGGGCGCACGGTGCGCTTCGAGCTCGAGCCCGGCACGCACGTCATGATGCTCGGCGGCGATCCGCTCGAGGGCCCGCGCCACATGTACTGGAACTTCGTCGCCTCGACGAAGGAGCGCATCGAGCGAGCCAAAGAGGACTGGCGCGAGCGGCGCTTCCCCGTCGTTCCGGGCGACGAGGTCGAGTTCATCCCGCTACCGGACGACGCCCACTAACGCATGCTCGGCGCGCCGCACGACAGCCACTCGGCGAGCTGACGGCGCTCGGCGTCCGTGGGCTGCGGCTCGCCGGCGGGAGGCATGAAGCGATTCTCGGCGGCAGGGCCGATGCCCGCGGCTTGATCGATGTGCATCGCTTGCCCGCGAATGCCGGCGAGGATGTCGAAGTCGTGGTCCTTGGTCGCGCCGTTCCGCGCTGCGCCCGTCTTGGTCGTCGCGTGGCAATCGGTGCAGTAGCTCGCCATGAAGCCCTCGCCAAAGCTCTCGTACGTGAGCGTCGAGTCCGGCGGGCACTCGGTCTCGGTGAGGGGTCCGAGCACGCCCTCGTCATGGCAGCAGCCAGAGTCGCCGTGGCCCATCGACATCGCGAGAAACAACGTCAGCAGCGTGATGGACTCGATGTCGAAGCGCAGCCGCATGGAGGCGCAGCATACCCGATGATAGGTTCCCGGCATGAGTCGCAAAGAGGACGCGCTCGAGTATCACCGCCGTGGTCGCAAGGGAAAACTCGAGGTAGTTCCGACAAAGCCGTTGGTTAGCCAGCATGACCTGTCTCTCGCGTACACGCCCGGTGTGGCGGATCCGTGCATGGAGATCCACGCCGACGAGGAGAAGTCGTTCGAGTACACCGCGCGTGGAAATCTCGTCGCCGTGATCTCGAACGGCACCGCCGTGCTCGGCCTCGGTGACATCGGGCCCGCTGCGGGCAAGCCGGTCATGGAAGGCAAGGCATGCCTGTTCAAGAAGTTCGCCGACATCGACGTGTTCGATCTCGAGATCAACGTGACCGACGTCGACAAGGTCGTCGAGATCGTCGCCGCGCTCGAGCCCACGTTCGGCGGCATCAACCTCGAGGACATCGCCGCACCGGCGTGCTTCGAGATCGAGGAGAAGCTGCGCCAGCGCATGCGCATCCCGGTGTTCCACGATGATCAGCACGGCACCGCGATCATCTCGGGCGCGGGCCTGCTCAACGCTGCGCACCTCGCCAACAAGAAGCTCGAGGACATCAAGCTCGTGGTCTCGGGCGCGGGTGCCGGCGCGATCGCGTGCGTCGAGTTCTTCATCAGCCTCGGCATGCGGCGCGAGAACTGCGTGCTCGTCGACAGCAAGGGCGTCATTCACCAGGGCCGCACGGATCTGAACCGCCAGAAGGCGAAGTTCGCGATCCCCGACGACGGCCGCCGCACGCTCGCCGACGCGATGAAGGGCATGGACATGTTCATGGGCCTGTCCGTCGCGAACACCGTGAAGCCCGAGTGGCTCGTCACGATGAACGACCGGCCGATCATCTTCGCGCTCGCGAACCCCGATCCGGAGATCAGCTATCCCGACGCGATCCGCGCGCGCCCCGACGCGATCGTCGCGACCGGGCGCTCGGACTTCCCGAACCAGGTCAACAACGTCCTCGGCTTCCCGTACATCTTCCGCGGCGCGCTCGATTGCCGCGCGACCAGCGTGTCCGAGGAGATGAAGCTCGCCGCTGCACGTGCGCTCGCCGAGCTCACGCGCGAGCCGGTGCCCGACAGCGTGATCATGGCGTACGGCGGCAAGGCGCTGAAGATGGGGCCCGACTACTTCATCCCCAAGCCGTTCGATCCGCGCGTGTTGTGGTGGGTCGCGCCCGCCGTCGCGAAAGCAGCGATGGAGTCCGGCGTCGCGCGCATCACGTTCGACATCGACGAGTACCGCGATCGCTTGATGGCCAAGGGCTCCAACGCCGCGTACTCGATCATGAAGACGATCACGCAGCAGGCGCAGCGCGATCCGCGTCGCATCGTGTTCCCGCAAGCAGCGTCGCCGCGCCTGTTGCGCGCGGTGCAGCAGATCGTCGACGAGGAGATCGCCAAGCCCGTGCTGCTCGGTCGCCCCGAGGAGATCAAGCGGCTGTGCGACGAGATGTCGCTCGACCTGCTCGATCGCGTGCAGATCATCGATCCGCGCGCCGAGCTCAACCAGGGCTACGCGGATCGCCTCTACGAGCTGCGCCAGCGCAAGGGCATGACGCTCGACAACGCGCGCGCGCACGTGCAACGCGGCGACTACTACGCGTCGCTGATGGTGGACCGCGGCGACGCCGACGGCATGGTCACCGGCTTCCGCCTCAACTATCCCGAGACGGTGAAGCCGGTGCTCGAGGTGTTCGGTCTGTCACCGGGCGCAAAGGTCGCCGTCGGCATGTACATGATGGTGCTGCAGAACTCGGTGAAGTTCTTCGGCGACACCGTGTTCAACATCTTCCCCGACGCGGAGACGCTCGTCGACATCACGCTCCAGATGGCCGACGCCGTTCAAGGCTTCGGCATCACGCCGCGCATGGCGCTGATCTCGTACTCCAACTTCGGCTCCGTTCGTCACCCCGACGTGACGCGCCTCCATCGCGTGCTCGACATGGTGCGCGAGCGGCGTCCGGACCTCGAGATCGAAGGCGAGATGCAGCCCGAGCTCGCGCTCGACGTCCAGCGGCAGAAGTCGAACTACGCGTTCTCGCGCCTGACCAAGGCGGCCAACACGCTCGTGTTCCCGTCTCTCGCGTCGGGCAACGCCGCATATCAGATCGCGAAGTCGATCGGTAACGCGTCGGCGGTCGGCCCGATCTTGCTCGGCGTGGCCAAGCCGGTCGCGGCGATGCAGAACGAAGCCACCGTCGAGGAGATCGTGAACATGACGTCGCACGTGGTGCTGAAGGCACAGCAAGCGGCCGCTCAGCGCGAAGCGAAGCAGGCGTAACACCACGCGAAAGGCCGGGTCGTGTAAGGCCTGGGCAAGGATGTAGCAAACTGCTACAAGTTGTTTCATGGCGAGCATTCCGGTCCGGCTCAGTGCAGCTCTGACGGCACGCGCCAAGCAGGTCGCGGCCACGCAGGACCGCTCGCTCACCGAGCAGGTGGAGCACTGGGCGCGCCTCGGCCAGCTCGTCGAGTCGGCCGTGTCGGCGGCGACGGTCGAGCGGATGAAGGTCCGCAGCTACACCACGCTCGTCGACGATGCGCTCGCCGCGGCTGACACGCCCGAGGGTCGCGCTCGCGCTGTGGCGCTGATCGAGAGCCGTCATCCCGTGCGCTACGGCGCCGGCGCGGGCGGCAAGATCGTCAAGACCGCTCGCCGCGCCAAGCGATGACGCCGATCCTCGTCTTGCTCGCGGGCCCCAATGGCGCGGGCAAGTCGACGTTCTACGAGCTGTACCTTCGCAGCATCGGCCTGCCGTTTCTCAACGCGGATATCCTCGCCGCCGAGTCGGGGATGGACTCGTTCGAGGCGGCGCGCGTGCTCGACAAGAAGCGCGCCGAGATGATCGAGCGCGGCGAGAGCTTCCTGACGGAGACGGTGTTCTCCGATCCGCACGGCGCGAAGCTCGACATGCTGCGCGCGGCCGTCGAAGCCGGGTTCGACGTGCGGCTGATCTACGTGGGTCTCGCCAGCGCGGAGCTGTCGGAGAAGCGCGTCGCGCAACGCGTGGCGATCGGCGGCCACGATGTTCCCGTCGAGAAGCTCGCGAGCCGGTTCGTGCGCTCGATCGAGAACCTCAAGGCAGCGGTCGCCATCGTCCCGATCGTGAAGGTCTACGACAACAGCTCGGCGACCGAGCCGTTTCGGCTGCTCGCTCGCTTCGTGAACGGCAGCATCGTCGAGCGCGCCGATGGACGCATGCCCGCATGGACGCCCGGCATCATTCCGCCCGCCCGCGCGACGAAGCGTTCCACGAAGCCGCGCAAGAAGCGCTAACTCGCGCGGCTTCCCCGACGAGGAGTATGCTCCCGGGGGTGGCCGGCAAGCGCGACTCCGCGACGGAGATCATCGCCGACGTCCCTGCGGTGGCAGCGGCGAAGAGCGTTGCTTCGACCGGCACGCTGATCGGTCGCTCGCTCGGCAAGTTCACGGTCATGGAGCAGCTCGGCAAGGGCGGCTCGGGCGAGGTGTATCGCGCGGAGCAAGTCCAGCTCGGTCGCAGCGCCGTGATCAAAGTGCTGCGCCGCGAGGTCGCGTCGGCGCCGAACAAGGTCGAGCGGTTCTTGCGCGAAGCAAAGCTCGCGTCGCGCCTCGATCATCCGTATGCCGCGCACGTCTACGCGTTCGGTGCGGAGGTGGACGGCGTGTTGTGGATCGCGATGGAGCACGTGAAGGGCGTGACGCTCGACGAGCTGATCGCGCGTCGCGGTGCGATGCCGGCGAACCTGTTCGCGCCGCTGTTCGGGCGCTTGTGCGAGGTGGTGCATACCGCGCACGAGCTCGGCATCGTGCATCGCGACATCAAGGGCTCGAACGTGATGGTGATCGAGCGCGCGGGGCAGCTCCTGCCCAAGCTCCTCGATTTTGGCATCGCGAAGGGCGACGGCGATGGCGTGTCGCCCGGCCTGGACATGCCTGGCTTGACCGGCCATGGCTCGACGCTCGGCTCGCCGCATTACATGTCGCCCGAGCAGTGGTCGTCGCCCGGCGATGTCGATGCGCGCGCGGACATCTACGCGCTCGGCGTGCTCGCCTATCGGTGCGTCGCGGGCGAGCTGCCGTTTGCGGGCTTCGATCGCGCGGGCTTGCCTGCCGCGCACATGGAGCTGAAGCCACCGGCGCTGCCGCCGAGCGTGCCGGCGCATGTCGCGCAGACGATCGAGCGTGCCCTCGCGAAGCAGCGCGACGCGCGGTGGCCGAGCGCGCTCGCGTTTGGAGAAGCGCTCGCACGCGCCGTCGGTGGCGCGACGCCCGAAGCCGTGCCGATCTTCGATCCCGCCGCGCGCGAGATCTGGATCGAGTCCGGGCCACAGCCGATCGCAGACGCGGTCGCGCGCCTCGCGAGTGCGACGACCACCGTCGAAGCCGACGCAGCGCTGCGCGAGCTCGTCGCGATCACGTGCCGCTGGCTCGCCGTGATCGCGCTCGCGCAGCTGCCCGACGAAGCCGCTACCGCCGACGTTCGCGAGAAGGCGCGCGCGGTCGTGGGACGCGACACCGGCGCCCCGTGGCTGTGGCTCGCGCGCTCGGTGGCCGGGGCCCTCGATGCCATCGTGCCCGCATCGAGCGAGGTCACCGAGGAGGTCCCGAGCAAGCTGCTGCCGGAGCTGCGCACCGCGCTCGCCGGGTCCGAAGCGCTCGAGGCGCTCGCGGATCGCCTCGACGATCGCGATCGCTCGCGCACGTTTGCCGCGCTCGCGGCGGATGTCGCCAACGCCGCCGTCGCGCTGCGGCCGCTCGAGGCGCTGCTCTCGCATCGGCTCGTCGTGGGTGTCGCCGGTGGTGCCGAGAGCTGGCAAGGCGTGCGCAAGCGCAATCGCGAGCGCGTCGTCGTGTGGGGCGCGCCGCTCGCGCAGGGACAAGTGGCGCTGCTCGACGCGTCGGGCAACATCGTCGTGAAGCTGTCGCCGCTCGTGCAGGTGATCGCGCCGCTACCATCGAGCGAGCCCGAGCTGTTCTTTCTGTGGCGCAGCGGCAAAGGCCACGCGCGCCTCGTCGCGGCGCCGTGGGGATTCGAGCGCGACGACGACGATGCCGCGCAGCGCCTCTCGATCCTCACCACCGAGGACGGCGACACGCTCGCCGACGCGAAGGACGATCGCTCGCCGTATCCCGGTCTCGCCTCGTATGGCGTCGCGGATGCGGAGCGCTTCGTCGGCCGCGAGCGCGAGGTCGAAGCACTCGCGAATCGCTTGGTCCGCGCGCCGCTGATCGCCGTGCTCGGTCCATCGGGCGCGGGCAAGAGCTCGTTCATCCACGCGGGTGTGATGCCGCGCCTCGCCGAGCAGTACGAGCTGCTCACGATGCGCCCCGGTCGCCATCCGCTGCGCACGCTCGCATCGTTGCCGGCGATCGGCACGGAGACCGAGGACAGCGCGGGCATCGTCGAGCGGCTGCGCGCGATCGGCGAGCGTGCGCCGCGCGGACTCGTCATCGTGATCGATCAGCTCGAGGAGCTCGTCACGCTGTGCACGGATCCCGACGAGCGCACCAGGTTCGCCGAGACGCTCGCACTCGCGACGAGCAGCTCTGCCGTGCGCGTCGTGGTCACGCTGCGCGATGACTTCGCGAGCGTCATCGAGAGCGAGGCCGCGTTTCGCGGGCGCTTCGAGGTGTTTGTCCTCGCGACGCCGCTGCCCGAGGCGCTGCGCCGCATCGTCGTCGAGCCCGCGCGCCGCGCGCAGGTCAGCGTGGATCCGCGCGTCGTCGACGACATGGTCGCGGAGGTCGCCGGTCGCCCCGCATCGCTACCGCTGCTCTCGTTCACGGCGTCGCAGCTGTGGGCCTCGCGCGATCGCAGCGCGCGCCGCATCACGCACGACGCCTACCTCGCGCTCGGCGGTGTCGCCGGCGCACTCGCGACCTATGCAGACCAGATCTATGGCTCGCTGTCCAAGCGCGATCAGCGCATCGTCCGCGATCTGTTCGCGCGCCTCGTCGCGAGTGATGGCACGCGCATCCCCGCACCGCGCGACGAGCTCGGGCACATCCCCGGCGCCTCCTCCGTCCTCGCCCACCTGATCGACGCTCGCTTGCTCGTCGTGCGGGAAGATGAAGGAGCAAGCGAGACGGACGTCACGCGCGCAGCCGAGCCGATGGTGAGGCGGAGGTCGGCAAGCGAGACGGACGTCGCGCGCGCAGCCGAGCCGATGGCGAGGCGTAGATCGATCGACATTGTCGAGATCGTCCACGAGTGCCTCGCCGAGCGGTGGCCGCGTCTCGCTCGCTGGCGCAGCGAAGATGCCGCCGATCAGGCGCTGCTCGCCGACGTGCGCGCCGCCACGCGCCGATGGATCGATGCAGAGCGCCGATCGGATCTGCTGTGGCACGGCAAGCCGCTCCTCGAGCTGCGCCTGCTCGCCTCGCGATCGAGCGCGCTCACCGACGACGAACGCGCGTTCCTCGCCGCCGCCGATCGCGCCGAGAGGCGCGCGCGCCGCGCGCGGAGGATCATCGT
>JAEYYV010000045.1 GCA_023428295.1 Pseudomonadota bacterium | reverse complement strand
CGACTACTCGGGTCGTTCGGTGATCGTGATCGGTCCCGAGCTCAAGCTGCACCAGTGCGGCCTGCCCAAGAAGATGGCGCTCGAGCTGTTCACGCCGTTCATCTACAACAAGCTCGAAGAGCGCCACTTGGTCACCACGATCAAGAGCGCGAAGAAGCTCGTCGAGAAGGAGCGTCCCGAGGTCTGGGACATCCTCGAAGAGGTCATCAAGGAGCACCCGGTTCTCCTGAACCGCGCGCCCACGCTGCACCGTCTCGGCATCCAGGCGTTCGAGCCGGTGCTGACGGAAGGCAAGGCGATCCAGCTGCACCCGCTCGTATGCGCGGCGTTCAACGCCGACTTCGACGGTGACCAGATGGCCGTCCACGTGCCGCTCTCCATCGAAGCTCAGATGGAAGCGCGCGTGCTGATGATGTCGACGAACAACATCCTCTCGCCCGCCAACGGCAAGCCGATCATCGTTCCGTCGCAGGACATCGTGCTCGGTCTGTACAACCTGACCCGCGAGCGTCCGTTCGCGACGGGCTCGTACCGCGAGGGCAAGAAGGGCAAGCCGGCGCGCGGCGTCTACGCCTCCATCGCGGAAGTCCGCATGGCGTATGACCACAAGGAGGTCCACCTCCAGGCCGGCATCAAGCTGCGCCTCGACAAGCCGGACGGCTCGGGCTCCGAGCTCGTCGACACCACGGTCGGTCGCGCACTCCTGAAGGATCTCATCCCGGCGGAGGTGCCGTTCGAGTCGATCAACCGCGTGATGGGCAAGAAGCAGCTCGCCGAGCTGATCGACCTCGTCTATCGCGAGTCGGGTCAGAAGGCGACCGTCCTCCTGGCGGACGCACTCCGCACGGCTGGTTATACCTACGCGACGCGCGCCGGCATCTCGGTGTGCATCGACGACATGGTGATTCCGCCGTCGAAGGAAGTCCTCCTGGGCGAAGCGCAGAAGGAGGTCGGCGAGATCGAGGAGCAGTACACCGAAGGTCTCATCACCGACGGCGAGCGCTACAACAAGGTCGTCGACATCTGGGCGCAGGTCGCAGAGGCCATCGCCAAGGACATGATGAAGGAGATCTCCACCGACGAGTTCAAGGACCCGGAGGGTGGGGCGAACAAGAAGGCACCGTCCTTCAACTCGATCTTCATCATGGCGGACTCGGGCGCTCGCGGCTCGCAGCAGCAGATGCGTCAGCTCGCGGGTATGCGTGGCCTCATGGCCAAG
Source organism: Pseudomonadota bacterium (assembly GCA_023428295.1). Lineage (GTDB taxonomy): Bacteria > Myxococcota_A > Polyangia > Haliangiales > Haliangiaceae > JABFXX01. The sequence goes on along the minus strand of JAEYYV010000045.1, from coordinate 7,382 downwards.
CCGTCCGGCGAGATCATCGAGACGCCGATCACGACGAACTTCCGCGAAGGTCTCTCGGTTCACCAGTACTTCATCTCGACCCACGGCGCTCGTAAGGGCCTCGCGGACACGGCGCTGAAGACGGCGAACTCGGGTTACCTCACGCGTCGCCTCGTCGACGTCTCGCAGGACACGATCATCTCGGAGTTCGACTGCGGCACGCGCCAGGGCATGGAGATGATGCCGCTCATCGAGGGTGGCGAGATCATCGAGCGCCTCGGTGACCGCATCCTCGGTCACGTCGTCCTCGAGGACATCGTCGATCCGTACACGGGCGAAGTGCTCGTCGCGCAGAACAAAGAGATCACGGAAGACGACGTCAAGACGATCGACAACGCCGGCATCGACCGCGTGAAGATCCGCTCGGTGCTCGCATGCGAGACCCGCCGCGGTATCTGCTCGCTGTGCTACGGCCGTGACCTCGCTCGTGGTCACATGGTCAACATCGGCGAAGCGGTCGGTGTCATCGCCGCGCAGTCGATCGGCGAGCCGGGTACGCAGCTCACGATGCGTACGTTCCACATCGGTGGTGTTTCGCAGTCCGGCGTCGCGCAGTCCTCTCTCGAGGCGCGCAACGAAGGCACCGTGAAGCTCAACAACGTCCAGCTGGTCAAGAAGAAGGACCACTGGATCGTGATGAACCGCCAGGGCGAGCTCGTCCTCGTCGACGATATCGGTCGCGAGCGCGAGCGCTATGGCCTCCAGTACGGCGCACGCCTGATGGTGGCCGACGGCGCGCGCGTGAAGGGCGCCCAGCTCCTCGCCGAGTGGGATCCGTTCGCGCTGCCGATCGTCACGGAGGTCTCGGGCTACGTGAAGTACGGCGACATCGTCGAAGGCGTCACGATGCAGGACTCGCTCGACGAGGTCACGGGCCTCTCGCGCAAGACCATCATCGAGAGCAAGGACGCGGATTCGCGCCCGCGCATCACGCTCAAGGATGCGGACGGCAACACCGTCAAGCTCACGGACGCCAGTGGCGAAGCTCGCTACTTCCTCCCGGTTGGCTCCAACATCTACGTCAACGACGGCGACTTCATCGAAGCCGGTGACGTGATCGCGAAGATCACCCGCGAGACCACGAAGACCAAGGACATCACCGGCGGTCTGCCGCGTGTCGCCGAGCTGTTCGAAGCGCGCAAGCCGAAGGACCACGCAGTCATCTGCGAGATCGACGGCACCGTGCACTTCGGCAAGGACACGAAGGGCAAGCGCAAGGTGCTCGTCGTTCCCGAGGTCGGCGATCCGAGCGAGTACCTCATTCCGAAGGGCAAGCACCTGTCGGTCCGTGAAGGCGATCGCGTCCGCGCCGGCGAGGCCCTCATGGACGGTCCGGCGAACCCGCACGACATCCTCAAGGTGCTCGGCGAGCGCGCGCTGGCGAAGTACCTCGTCGACGAGATCCAGGAGGTCTACCGACTCCAGGGCGTTCGCATCAACGACAAGCACATCGAGACGATCGTTCGCCAGATGCTGCGTCGCGTGAGCGTCACGGATCCGGGTGACACGAACTTCCTGCTCGACGAGCACGTCGAGAAGCACATCTTCGAGGAGGAGAACGAGCGCGTGATCGTCGCCGGTGGTCAGCCGGCGAAGGGCGATGCGCTCCTGCTCGGAATCACGAAGGCGTCGCTGTCGACGGAGTCGTTCATCTCCGCGTCGTCGTTCCAGGAGACCACGAAGGTGCTCACCGAGGCGTCCATCAACGGACGCGTCGACTACCTCCGCGGCCTCAAGGAGAACGTCATCATGGGTCGCCTCATCCCGGCCGGCACGGGTCTCGGTGCGTACAAGCGCCTGACCGTCGATGTCTCCGCGGATGTGGAGGACAACATCAGCGATGATGACGATTACGGCAGCGCCGACATGATCGACGCCGGTGTCGACGAGTCGGCCGACATGGTCGAGAGCGCGGCCGAGTAACTCCCGCTCTCTCGTCGAACCCGCAGCCAGCGCATGTCGCTGGCTGTTTTGTTTTTCGGCGACACCGCTCGGACGCCCTCGGATCGTTCCGTGGGATAGTGAAGGACTGTGAAGAGGGCAGTGGTCGCAGTGTTCATGGGAGCCTATCTATTGACGGCGTGTGGCGGCGACGATGCCTGCGTGACGCCGACGACCTGGTGCGAACAGGGAGCGATCTATCGCTGCACCAACGGCGCGCCCGTGATGGAGACCGACTGCACGGCGCTCGGCGAGATGCTCGGCATCGAGAAGCAATGCGGCACGCTCAAGGCGAGCGAGGACCGGCACTGCGTCGATCTTCGCCAGACGAGCTGTGCGACGGCCGGCGTCACCGAGTGCGGCCCGAACCGCAAGGCGCAGCGCACGTGCGTCGAGACGGACTTCGGCATGGTCTGGGACGCAGAGCCGCTCGAGGACTGCACGCAAGGCCAAGAGTGCCATCCGACGACGATGGGAGAGTTTGTCTGCATCACGCCGCCGACCAAGTCGTGCAGGGCCATGGCGCAATGCGATGGCCTCACGCTCGAGATGTGCGCGGGCAACGCGAGCGATGGCTACGTGGTCATCAGCTCGACGAGCTGCCCTTCGCGCTGCGAAGTACGGCTGGACAACAGCATCGCCTGCGACTGACGTCGCTCGCCAACCAGAGGCTCAGTTCGCCGGCTTCTCGCCGGTGCACGTCTCCTGGAACTGTCCGCCGCGGTTGTCGCGGTCGCAGTCCCGCTTGGCGATCGACGTGGGGCCGCTGCACGCGACTCGATCGCCGAACACGCGGCACGTGCGATCGAACCACGTCGTCGTCGACGAGCCCGTGTTGCCCTGACCGGGATAGAAGACCGAGAAGCGATCGACCATGCGGAGCACGACGCCGTCGGTGACGCGCGTGCGCTCGAGGTCGTAGTAGATCGAGCGCGGCTCGTGATGCCCGTGCAACAGCCGCAGCTTCTTCGGGCGCTGCTCGATGTACCAACCGGCCGTTGTCTGCAGCGCGACGGCGCCCGACGCCTGCGCGATCGCGACAAACGGACCGCCTTCGAGTGGGCGAACGGGCGAGAGCTGACAGCCTTCGCACGCCGCTTCGAGCGTCGCGTGCGGTCCGGACAGCTCCTTCCACGCGGGCGGTGGCGTCGCTGGCGTTGGTGCCGGTGTTGGTGCCGGTGTTGGCGCCGACGGCGAGGGCGCCGCAGCGGCGCACGCGGCGAGCGAGAGAGCGAGGAACAGGGAAGAGAAGCTCGAATTCGTCATGCGGATTGCGACGGACGAGGTCGCGTCGGAATCTGCGGCTGCCGATCCTATCGGCGCCGACGATTCGCAACGTTCGTGCACAGATCGAACGCTGCGGCGGCGCGTTGCGGCGTGCGGTGCCTGCCACTGCGAGCGCGGCTGGAGGTCGTGCCGCGAGCGTGCCGCGAGCGTGCTGCGAGCGTGCTGCGATCGTGCCGCGACGCTTGCAACGAAGGCGGTCCTGGCTATGCTCCGCCGCGATATGGGTTCGACGACGGGAAAGCCAGGAAAGACCAAGCTCGCTTCGGTGGCCACCACGGTCAGCTTCGACAAGTTCTGGACGTGGCTCGCAGGTCACGCGAACTGCATCCTGCGCGCGGGCACTCCCGAGACCGTCCTCCTCGATCACGACGACTTTCACTGGACGCTGATCACGGAGGACGATCACACACACGTCGTCCAGCTCGCTCGCGCCAAGGATCTCGTCGGAGAGCTGCTCGTGTTCCCGGCCGAGATCGCCTACGTCCAGGTCGAGCCGTCCGAGACGGATGGCGAATGGCTGTTCGAATGCGTCGTCGAGACGGAAAAGGCGCGCGAGGTCGCGTACCATTTCGTGATGGCGCACGAGTACGAAGACGGGGAACATCGGCGCGAAGAGAAGTGGACCCACTGAACGAAGACAGCCGCTCCGATCCCACCAGGCCATCGGGTGATACGGAATCCGACGTCGTCGATCGCGGTGACGCCACGGAGGAGACGGATACGCGCATCGGCCAGCTGGTCGACGACCGTTACAAGATCTTGGAAGCAATGGCGTCCGGATCGATGGGCGCCGTCTACAAGGCAGAGCGCGTTCCCGTCGGCAAGCTCGTCGCGCTGAAGTTTCTGCACGCGTCGTTCGCGAAGGACTCCGAGTTCCAGACGCGGTTCGAGCGCGAGACACGCGTGATGTCCAAGCTCTCGCATCCCAACTGCGTGAGCGTCGTCGACTTCGGCGTGTGGCAAGGCGCGCCGTACATCGCGATGGAGTACGTCACCGGCACCACGCTGCGCGCGTTGATCGATCGCGGGCCGGTGCCCGTCGGTCGCGCACTCGTGCTCGCGCGCCAGATCGCGGCGGGGCTCGCGCACGCACACGCGCAGGGCATCGTGCATCGCGACGTGAAGCCCGCGAATATCATGATCAGCGACGAGGTCGGCACGGGCGACCACGTACGCATCCTCGATTTCGGACTCGCGCGATTGCGCGGCAACGTCGGTCGCGACGCCACGCAGATCAACGTCGTCGTCGGGACGCCGAACTACATGGCGCCCGAGCAGACCATCGGCGGCGGGACCATCGACGCGCGCACGGACATCTACGCGTGCGGCGTGGTGCTGTTCGAGATGATCGCGGGCGAGCGGCCGTTCAGCGCGAAGGACACGATGGCGCTGCTCGGCATGCATCGCGCCGCGCCGACGCCCAAGCTCGTCGACCGCATGAACCTCATGGCAGGATCGACGGAGATCCCCGAGGGCGTGCAGGAGCTGATCGAGAAGGCGATGGCGAAGTCGCCCGACGAGCGCTTCCAGTCGGCGGTGGAGCTCGCCGAGGCCATCGAGGAGCTCGTCGGATCGCGCACGTCGAGCGAGCACAAGGTGCCCGTGATCCCGATGAAGCGGGCGCAGACCGATCCGGCCGTCGCGCCGACGCTCGTCGATGTGGACTCGGGGCGTGTCCCCGCGTCGATCAAGAAGGATCGCACCGAGTCCGTGACGCAGAAGAGCGGCGTCGGTGGAGGGTTCCTCTTCATCTTGCTGCTGCTCGGCGGCGCGGCCGCGGCGGTGTACTTCGTGGTGCTGCGCGAGCCGCCGACGACGGAGAAGGATCCCAACGCCACGACGCTGCCGCCGATCTCGATGGACGCCGGCGAGCCGCTCGCGGCCGTCATCCCCGATGCAGCGGACGCGATCGTCGCCGACGCCGCCGAGCTCGAGGTCGATGCGGGCGAGGCCACGGTCGCGCTCGGCGATGCAGGCGCGGACGATATCGACGCACCCGGCGACGAGATCGAGATGGATCCGCTGACCGCGGACAACCCCGATCCGGACGCGGGCGACGACACCGCCGAGGATCAAGCGCCCGACGCGCCCGACGAGCTCGACGAGGTGGAGGCGCCGCCCGCACCGGCGAAGAACGTCACCGAGGCGATCCAGATGCTCAAGGACGGCAAGCGCGAGCTCGCACGTCAGAGCTTGCACGCGCTGTGGAAGAAGTCGCCCAACAGCGCGCAGATCCCGTTCCTCCTCGGAAACATCTACAACGACAAGCTGTGGTGGTCCGTGGCGATGGATCACTACAAGATCGCCATCGTCAAGAACGGCGGCTACAAGGCGAACGCGATCCTCAACAAGAACGTCATCAACATGCTCGCGAGCCCCAAGACGGTGAAGAAGGCGGCGGCGTTCATCCGGACGAACATCGGCCGCTCCGCGAAGGGGTACCTCGCGAACGCGGCCAAGCATCACAAGAATCCAAACGTGAAGAAGCAGGCGGCGGCGCTGCTCAAGCAGATCAAGTAGCGCTGCGATCGCGCTCCGAGCACGTCGTCGCGCTATCGCGCGATGTGGAACACGATGGTGTTCATGCCGCCCATCGTGGTGATCACGGGCTCGGGCGCACCGGGCCACGACACCGACGAGTCCTCGGCGAGGTATGGCGCGAGCACCTGGTCGACGATCGCGTCGGTTCCGTCGACGACCGCGGTAGGCTGCCCGGTCACGGTCACGGGCGCACCGACGTCGAACAGGTTCGCACCCTCGGCGAAGCGATGGTTCGTGCCGTTGGCACCGTCGAGGACGATGACCACGCCGCCGGTGCGAAGGAACTCGTCGAGAGCGGTCGCCCACGCGGCGCCCATCGCCTCGGCGGCATCGCCGTCACCGCGATCCGGCCCGACGATCACGACGTGAATGCCGGTGCCGATGAACGAGGCGCTGTTCGGGAACGCCACCTCGTGCCACGCGCGGTTGGCGGCGTCCATCGCGCTCGCGAACGGCGCCTTGTGAGCGACCGAGCGAGTCTCGCCCGGCCACCACGCGACGCCGACATTGCCCGACGAGCCGAGCGACACGGCGTTCACGAGCACGCGACGCTGCGAGGCGTGCGACGCGACATAGTCGTGACCGATCGCCACGATGTGTCCCCACGGTTCGCCTTGGCAGTGCCCGTTGGTGCAGATGCCGCTCGCGCACGAGTGCGTGCACGAGCCGCAGTGATCGGCGTCGGTCTGGAAGTCGACACACGCGCCGTAGCAAGCCTCGAGCGGCGCTGCGCACACGAGGCCCTGATCGGGAGCATCGGGCGATGCGTCGGGACCTGCATCGACGATGACTCCACCGTCGGGCTCGGGCATCGCGTCGGGCTCGGGGCTCGCGTCGGGACCGGGCCCCGCGTCGGGACCGGGCTGCAGCGGATCGGGATCGAAGTCGCCGTACGGCATCGGCGCGTCCGGGCTCACCGCGACCTGACCACCATCGGTCTCCTGGCGCGCGACGCACGTGCCGTCCTCGCGCAGGTAGCCGCGCGCGCAGTGATCGTCGACGAGAGAGCTGCAACCCGCGACGAGCGCGAGCGAGAGAAGGAGATAGCGCTTCACGGGGTCACCTTGATTTCGCGGTCAATGACGAACTCGACACGACGGTTCTTCTGATGGTCGCGCTCGTCGCGCGCCTCGACGCGCGGGCGCGAACGGCCAAAGCCGACAGCATCGATCGCTGCGCCGTCGAAGCCCTCTGCCTGGAGCGCTTCACGCGTGAGCTGCGCGCGACGCGTAGACAACTCTTGGTTGAATTCGTCCGAACCGCGGACGTCGGTGTGGCCTTCGATCGTGATGCGCTGCCACTCGGGGTGCGCTCGCCACATCTTCGCGATCTCGCCGATCATCGCGCGCCCGCTCGAGCGAACGCGCGCTTTGCCGAAGTCGAACAGCACGCGCTCGTCGAGGACGATGCGATCCTCGAACATCGTCACGTGCTCCGAGAGGGGGCATCCCTCCATGCGCTCCGCGCAGCTCTCTTCGCGCGCCTCGATGACCCGGTCGCCGTCGCTGGTCGCGAAGCCGACCGCGTTCGAGGCGATCGTGGGCGCCCCACGCTCGCCCGGCTTCGCCGCGACG
>JAEYYV010000356.1 GCA_023428295.1 Pseudomonadota bacterium | reverse complement strand
CGCGGGCCTCGCGAACGAGCCCGCGCTGCGCTTGGTTGGCCTCTCCCCCCCGCTCGAGGGTGCGGAGATCGTCACGCGCGGAACGTGGGTGCGCGCGATCATCGCGGTGGGACCTTCGCGTCTCGCGCGCGTCGTCGAGCGTGCGAAGACATTCCTCGCCACACCGCCCGCGGATACGGTGCCCGCGGGCGCCGACGCATCGTAGCCGCTATGACTTGGGCCAGGCGTGGACCGCGGCGACGAGCATGCGCAGCGAGTCCTCGGGTTTGGCTTCGCGCAGTGGCTTCCAGCCGACGCGCGCTCGCTCCATGACCTTGTCGAGCTCCGCGCGATCGAACCAGATGCCGTGACCGGGGCAGCGGTCGACGGGAATGTCGAACATCAGCGGCTCGTCCATGGTCTCGTCACACGCGGGACAGTGGCGCTCGCCATAGCCGCCGCCGGTGAACGCCGACGAGATCGCTACGCGCTCGCTCACGAGCGCTTCGGGCAGCCAGATGCCACCGCAGGTGTGGCAGCTGCCGTGTCGATCGAGGTCCGCGTCGCTACAAGCCGGGCATCGCACGACACCAGAGTAGCCGATGTATGGTTGGTAGATGAAGCTCGTCGTCCAGCCGCAGAAGGGTCTGCTTGGCGGCACCGTGACCATTCCGGGCGACAAGTCGATCGGTCATCGATCGCTGTTGTTCTCGCTGCTCTCGTCGGCGCCGATCCGCGTGCGCGGCCTGGGCGACGGCGCGGATAACGGGCGCAGCGCCAGGGCGATCACGGCGCTCGGCGCGCGCATCGAGCGCACCGCGGACGCATTCACGATCATCGGCACCGGCATCGACGGCATGTCCGCGCCATCGGCCGCGATCGATTGCGGCAACTCGGGCACGACGATCCGGCTCTTGTGCGGGCTCCTCGCCGGTCAGCGCTTCGCGACCACGCTCGTCGGCGACGAGAGCCTGTCGAAGCGTCCGATGCGTCGCGTGATCGAACCGCTCCAGCGCATGGGCGCGAGCATCACGGGCGTGGGGCAGGGCCCGGACATCACGCCGCCGCTCGTCGTGGGCCCCGCGATCGAGAAGCTCGCGCCGCTCGAGTACGCGTTGCCGATGGCGAGCGCGCAAGTGAAGACCGCGCTGCTCCTCGCGGGGCTCTACGCCGACGGCGTCACGCGCGTGAGCGAGCCCGGACCGTCGCGCGATCACAGCGAGCGCATGCTCGCGTACCTCGGCGCGCCGATCGTCGTTCGCGGTCGGTCGACCACGATCGACACGCGCGGATGGGACCGCACGCTCGCGCCGCTCGCGACGAGCGACGGTGACGGTGGCTTCATCGTGCCGTCCGATCCGTCGTCGGCTGCGTTCCTCGTCGCGGCGGCGCTCGTCGCCGGTGCCACGGAGGTCCGCTTGCCAAACGTGTGCATCAACCCGACGCGCACGGGCTTCCTCGACGTGATCGCGGCGATGGGTGGCACGGTCGAGCTCGAGGATCCGCGGCCGGCTGGACCGGAGCGCGTCGCCGATCTCGTGGTGCGCGGTCCGGCGGCGGGGCTTCGCGCGACCGAGATCGCGGGTGACCTCAGCGTGCGCTCCATCGACGAGCTGCCGATCCTCGCGGTGCTCGCCGCGCGCGCGACGGGCACCACCATCGTGCGCGATGCCGACGAGCTCCGCGTGAAGGAGTCGGATCGCGTCGAGACCACGTGCGCGATGCTCCGCGCGTTCGGCGTGTCCTGCGAAGCGAGGCCCGACGGGTTCGCCGTCGAGGGCGCTGGCGATCGACCGCTGTCGCCGGGCCGCGTGCACGCCGATGGCGATCACCGCATCGCGATGGCAGCCGCGGTGGCGGCCCTCGTGGCGACCGGCGAGACGATCATCGACGACGCGGACAACGTGGCCACGAGCTATCCGGGCTTCGCCGCTGCGATGACCACGCTCGGCGTCACGATCGCGACCGCGTGACTACGGCAGCGCGGCTGTGCGGCGCGCGACCTCGTGCTTCTCTTCCGAGCGCGCGGCGGCGAGCGCTTGCACCTGCGCGTCGTCGCGCTTGCCGCTCCAGTACACCACCTCCCCGTACTGCATGAGGTTAGCGGGCGTGATGATCGTCTCGTGCCCGCCGTTCTTCGCTTCACCTCGCGACGCCCACCACACGAGCTCCGAGCAGTAGAACTTGTCGTCCTCCTGCAGGCCGAAGAAACCCCAGTGATCGAACGGCGTGCCGATCGCCGCACGTGCACGAGCGACGGCCTCGGTGCCTTCCTTCGCGGACTGGTGGCGCGGGCGCACCACGATGACGTAGTGATTGCGCTGCACGATGTCGGCGAGCGGAATCTCGCGAACGCCCGCGTTGACCGCCTCGATGATCGAGTTGCTCTTCGCGTCGTAGATCGACGCGTGCGAGAGCTCCTCGCCCGGCGCGATCTTCGTGATCGCATCGGCGATCGCGTAGTAGCTGCGCGAGAGGATCCAGTCGCCGTCGCGCGCGACATTGGCGATCTCGTCCGACCACATCTCGGTCACCGCGCGATCCATCTGCTTGTCCTCGGGACGCTTCACGAGGAAGGACTTGGGCTCTGCGCAGCCGGTGAACAGAACGCCGGCGAGGACGGTCAGCGTGGCCAGTCGAATCATGCCGGGTGGATGTGCGAACCGGATGCCACCGGTCCGACCAATGTGATTGCGCCAAGTTATGGGAATCTCCGGTGGACCTTCAACGTTTCGTGCGACAAGGCAGGCCGTCCATGCGGAGTTACGTGCGTTCGCTGTTCATCAGCTGTTGGATCGTGGGGTTGGCGGCGAGTGCGGGGGCCGACACGCGCGGAACCGACTTCGGCCCGCAGGCCAAGCTCCTCTACCGGGTCGGTGCGTGTGGCAACGACGACCCCTTGCCCGAGGCCATGCCGGTCAAGGTCGTTGCCTCGCACTGCCGCAAGATGCGGGAGATGTACGGCTCGTACCGCCGCGCGTGGGCTGACCAAGCCGGCGCGTTCATCAGCGAGCTCGTCCCGTCCACCGCGCCCCAGACCGTCGTGTATCCGTTCGGTGGCGGCGATCTCACGAGTGCGCTCGTGGTGTTTCCAGACGCCACCGAGATCACGACGCTGTCGCTCGAAGCGCCAGGTGACGTGCGCGCGATCGATACGATCGCCAAGGCGCAGCTCACCGACGATCTCTCCGCGATCGGTCACGACATCCGCCGCCTCTATCGCTCCGCGCACTCCACGACGAAGTCGCTGCAATCCGCCGCGTACTCCGAGCTTCCGGGCTCGCTGATGTTCGCGCTCGCAGGTCTCGCGGCCATGAGCTTCGAGCCGGTGTCGCTGCGCTACTTCGACATCGCCGAGGACGGCTCGCTCGTCTACCTCACCGCGGCCGAGCTCGACCAGCGCGTCGCCGACATGATCGCGTCGAAGAAGGGTCCGAAGTCGAAGAAGCGCTTCGACGTGCGCAAGCACTACTGGCTCGAGATGGAGTCGGTGTTCGCCAACGTCGAGATCCAGTTCCGCCCGATCGGTGACGCGAAGGCGCCGCTGCGCACGTACCGCCACATCCTCGCGAACCTCGACGATCCACATCAGTCCAAGGACGATCGCGTGCTCGATCACCTTCGCAAGAAGGGCAAGGTCAGCGTGATGACCAAGGCCGCGAGCTTCCTCCTCTGGTTCGACGACTTCTCGCAGATCCGGGACTACCTCCTGCAGAACATGGCGTGGATGATCAGCGACGCGTCGGGCATCCCGCCGAGCTACGCGACCCCGGCGGGCTTCGAGCAGCTGACGTACGGCACGTTCGTGGGGCCGTACTTCGTCCAGGATCGCAACAACACGCGCGCGCAGTTCGTGAAGCTGTGGAAGTCGCAACCGAAGCGCCCGCTGCCGTTCCGCTTTGGCTACCCCGACGCCGAGAAGAACCACCACTTGATGATCACGCGCCCGAAGGCCTAGCCTACGGATCGATGTCGGAACGCGATCGCTTCGAAACGGCACACGGCGTGTGCACGATCGTGTCGCTCGCCGACGACGACGTCGAGGCCGCCTACGCGGCGCTGCCACAACAAGAGCGCGCCTTTGCGGACTCGCTCGGTCCGCTTCGCCGTCGCGAGATGATCTGCGGGCGCACCGCGCTGCACGATGCGCTCGCGTCCTTCGAGCCCAACCTCGCGAGCGCGCCGATCCTCGCCGACGATCGCGGCGCGCCGGTCCTGCCCGCGGGCTGGGTGGGCTCGGTGAGCCACAAGGGCGAGCGCGGCGCAGCGCTCGTGGCTCCTCTGTCGCGCGCACGGATCGGCGTGGACCTCGAGCTCGCGCAGCCCTCGCGCCAGGACATCGCGCGCTACATCCTCACGCGTCGCGAGCAGGAGATGCTCGTCGATCGCGGCAAGGGCGCCACGCTGCGCTTCTCGATCAAAGAGGCCATCTACAAAGCGATCGATCCGTTCGTGCGCCGCTACGTCGGGTTCACCGAGGTGGAGCTCGATGTCACCGACGACGGCATCGCGGTCGTCACGTCGCGCTTGCCGTTCGAGATCGAGACCACGTGGCAGGAGCGCGCGGGCTTCTGGTTGACGACCGCGAGTGCGCGCGCGCTAGCGACGTAGGCGTGGCACGTCGCGATCGAGGACGGTCTTGCGCTCGTCCCGACCGGCGGAGCGGATCGCTTCGTCGCAGATCGCGCGCACGTGATCGGAGAGGTGCTCGGCGACAGCGTCGGAGCAGTTAAAGCCGGAGCGATCCTTGATGTACTTCTTCATCTTGGACATGACGATGAGGACATCCTTGTCGAACGTGTCCGACAGCGTCGCGCTGCCTTCGACCGCGGCGGCGGTGGCGGGCGATGCGTCGCCGACGACACGGCGCGTGGTGACCGAGACGGGCGCGGGCGCCGACGGCATCGGGCGCGGCGGCGGATGGGGTGTCGACGATGCGTTCGGGCGATCCGGTGT
>JAEYYV010000406.1 GCA_023428295.1 Pseudomonadota bacterium | reverse complement strand
CGAACTGCGAACACGCCGAGCTGCGACCTCGCCGAACTGCGAACACGCCGAGCTGCGAACACGCCGAGCTGCGACCACGCCGAACTGCGACCTCGCCGAACTGCGACACGTCGAATCGATCCCGTCGAACTCAGTTTCATCGGCCAACGCGCAAACGCGACCTGCGCTCTCCGCAACAGTCCGATGCGATCTCGCCGACCCGGCATCCCTATCCTTCGAAGGCGTCAAGCGAGATCGCACCACACAACAACGGCGTTGATTTCTCCGACATAATTACCGGCTCCACGACAAGCGCCGCAACCGATACGACGACGCTCGAGAACTCGACGATCGAGAGCTCGACCCGTTCTTCGAGAAGCATTCTCGATGGCGCACCTCGACGAGCAACAAGCGGGCCGCCCGAACGCGCTGGGCTACGGCGTCGCGCTCGGCGTCGGTGGCTGCACTTGCGTCGTCATTCCTATGAGCGAGAGCAGCGTCGAGAGCTTGGCCTCGCTCATCGCCGCCTCGACGGCGACCTCGGCGCCGTCAGCGCTGACATCGATGCGATCGAAGAACATCTGCGCGGCGCCCTGGATCTGCGTCTGCGCGAGGTTCACGAGCTGTTGCGCGGTGGCGGTATCGCCGAAGCGAAGGCGCATCGAGAGCGCCGCGCCGTCTTCGAGCCGGATCGAGCCCCACACCGCAGTGGGCTTCTGGCTGCCTCGCGTGATGTCGAACATGCTCGAGCGACCGTGGACGGCGCCCCAAATGGCGGCGCTCGTGTCGACCTGGTCGAGGAGCTGCGTGAACGCCGGCGACCGGCGCAGCGGAGCGCCCGAGGCGATCACCTTGTCGAGCGCAGAACGGTTCGTGCTCGCGCCGACGAGGACGACGAGCGTGGTGTCATCGACGAAGGTGAAGATCACGGCGGACGGGTCGCTAGCCTTTCGGATCGTGTAGACGTCGCCATCGACGGTGAGCGTGGACCGGCTGGAGATGTCGGTGCGCGCGAAGCAATCGACGAGCTTCTGACGCGGGAGGCCCGTGAGGACGAGGACACCCTCGGGGACATCGCGCTCGAGGCCGCGGAGCCCGAGCGTGACGTGGCGGATCGAGCTCATCGGATCGAAGCCGCAGGTGGTGGTGAACGTGGTGAGCGAGCTGCCACCGGCGGCGCGCAGCTTCTGATCGGCGAGCGTCCACAGCGCGCTCGTGCGGAGCTGATCGCCGTCGACCGAGAGGACCAGCTCGCTGTTGCCCGGAAGGAAACCGATCGGATCGCCGAGCGCGCGAGAGACGCTCGCGGCTGGTGTGGATGCGACGGGCGCGGACTGCGCCACCGGCGGCGTGGCGGCGTCGGGTGCGTTCTTGTAGCAACCCACCAGCACCGTCGCCCCGACGAGAACTCGCATCATCTGCCGTCGAGTGTAGCGCGGCGTAGTGGGCTGCGCTGACACTTCTCGAGGAGCTGCCCATCGGGCTTTCGCGCACACAGCTCGAGCGTGGTCGCGTCGATCGTGACGACGAGATAATGGTGCTCGCGGAAGAAGGCGCGCATACCGTCGGAGAACGGACAGGCGCGCTTGCCTGGCATGCCGCACGAGGCGCCATAGAGCGAGGCACCGCCACCGCCCGTGACGACGTAGTCGAGGCCGTCTTGGGAGCCGCGTTGGTACATGTGGTCGTGTCCCGAGAAGATCATGTCGACGCCGTAGCGCACGAGGATCGGCACGTAGCGCGTGCGTGCATCGAGGCTGCCGCGGTGGTAACCGCGCGAGTACGGACCGTTGTGCGTGAACGCGAGGATCGCGCGGACCTTTCGTGCGCGCGCGGCAGCGAGATCCGCGTCGAGCCACGCTTCTTGCGCGCGCAGCTCGTACGCGTTGGAGTCGAGGAAGACGAGGTGAACGTCGGCGAGGTCGTAGCTGTACCAGTACGCGTTGGGCGGCCGATCGGGCGGGCCTGGTGGCAGCGCGAAGACCTCGTGGGCGTAGCGCGCGGCATCGGCCCCCTCCCATCCGAGATCGTGATTGCCGACGGCCGAGTAGTACGCGAACGAGCCGAGCAGCGGCTGCGTGATCGCGAAGAAGCGCTGCCAGTCGGCCTTGTCGGTGCCGTGGAGCACCATGTCGCCGGTGACCGCGATGAGATCGATCGGCTCTGCGAACATGCGGTCGACGAGCTTCTTGTGAACCGCGTGTCCGCCACGCACGTCGCCGTAGATACCGAGGCGAATGGTCGAGCCCGGCGCGGGTTGCGTGCGGAACGTGTACTCGGCAGATTGCGTCGCGCCCGCGTGCACGCGATAGCGAACGAGCCCGCTTCGCGGCAGCTTGTCGAGCGTGAACGAGTGGAGCGCGCCGCGCGGGCTCGTCATGCGTTGGTCCAGCGTGCCCGTCGCGTTCGTGCTGTACGCGAGGACGCACTCGGTGTCCGGATCCGTCTCGACGCGAATGCGCGCGGACGTGGCGCCCGCTTCCGCGAGGATCGGCCCGCGCACGATGCCGCGATCCCGGCGACCGATGATCTCCGCGGCGAGCATCGGTCGATCGCGACGCCCCGACGGATGCACCTCGATCGCGAGCGTGTTCGCGCCGAGTCGCAGAAGGCCCGGCGCGACCGGCACGTAGAACGTCTCCCACTCCGGCCCGTGCATGCGCGTCGCGAGCGACGTCGCGCCGCCCGTGCGCGGCAGCGCGGATCGCGCGACCTCGACGCCATTGAGCCACGCCGCGACGCCGTCTTGGTAGCGCAGGCGCAGCTCGAGCATCTCGAGGCCCTGCGCGCTCGCGTCGAGCGTGAAGCTCGTGATGCCGTACGCGGCGGCGATGCGCTCTCCGCTCGGTGGTGCGGGGATCGCAGACAGGGCACCGTCGACCGCGTACGGCCACTTCGGCGGCATCTCGCCATCGCCGAGCAGCACGACAGGCGTCGTGGATCGCTGCGCGACCGTGTCGAGCCCCGCGATCGCGAGCGCCGCGATCTGCGACGGAAGGACAGGCGCCGTCACGATCTGGAACTTCCACCCGGACGCGCTCGGCAAGAGCACCGTGCCGCGCGCGGCAACGGGCGCAGCATCCGACGTCTCGTCAGGCTCTGCGTACGCGATCGATCCCACCGCGAGGATCGATGCGATTATGACAACTGCGCGCTGCATGCGCGCCTACAAGGTAGCGCGGCTACTACGCGCGAGCGCGGCGAGCTTGCGCGTTCGCGAGATCGAGCAGCTGGGGCAGCGGGTACGTGCCGAGCTTGTTCAGGTAGTCCTGATCCTTGCTCTTCTTCGCGGCCGAGCCGATCGCGGCGATCAGCTTGTCGCGATCACCCCACTTCGACGCCACCGTGGAGACGACCTTCTGAAGGCGGAGCAGCTGCGAGTTCGACGCCGTCTTGAGGCGCGCCTCGATCACGTCCGCCGTGTCCTTGCTCGTCACGAGCGACGACGCGAGCGTCTTCGCGAGCTCGGCCTTGCCACCGGCAGCGTCTGCACGCGCCTTCGGGTGACGGGGCCCCGCGGCCTTCTTCTCGCCCTTGGGCGCCTTGGCCTTCGCCTCGGTCTTCTTGGGAGCAGCTTTCGTCGCCTTCTTGGGCGCGGCTTTCTTCGTCGTCTTCTTGGTCGCCATGATGTGTCCTGCCTACTTCGCGGGCGGGGTAACTTGCTCGGGGGCCGAGGTTTCGTCAAGCACAGACAGCAGTTGATTGACCTCGTCCATCGTCAGGTCGATCGTGAACCGAAGCACGTTCCCCTCGACGTTGGTCTGGAGCTTCTGCACCACGGGGCCCAAGCTCTTGATCTGAGCAACCACCGAGGCCATCAGCAGCTCTTTGTTCGCAAATGAATCCAGTTGCTTGGCAGCCTCGGCATCCGGCATCACCACGCCGAGCAACGCCTTGGCACCGCTCGTCGGATCGAGGTTCGCGTAGAACGCCTGGACCGGCTTGGTCAGCTTGCCGCCCGAGGCAGCGACCAGGCCTTTCCCGACTCGCTCGTCGACGCGGCCCACCGCGAACACGGGACCGTATTGATCGACGAGCTTCAGCCAGCCCGCCATCTCGGGGTTGTCGAGCACCTTCTTGTTCGTGGACAGGCCCTCGATCACCCACGCCTCGTCCGTTCCGAGCACGATCGTGTCGGGACGGCCGAAGCCAAAATGCATGACGCGGTTGCCGTCCTTCACTTGATACAAGGACCGGCCCGCGACGTTCTTGGAGGTCAGCGCACCGCCGCCCTTGCCCACCATCTGACGAACGCACGTCGCCAGATCGGGCTCGCTGAACATTCCCGTCGCGACGGCGAGCACCGCGCCGGATCCAGCCGCTACGGTCGGCGGTCCGAGCGCGAGCACGACGTGCTTCACCTGCGCGAGCACGTCGATCTTGCACGCCTCGTTGACGTGCGCCCAGCTCTCGGCGAGCGACGGCTCGCGCAGCACGAGCTGCTCGGCCGCGCGCGAGACGATCGGCGACGCGGCGAGCTTGCCGACGTCGATGCCGATCACGACGTGCGCCGTCGCAGGAACCGCCGCGAGGCCCGTGACCTCGGGAGGTGGCGCGCGGTGCTGCTTCTCTTTCTTACCGCCACACGCGCTCGTCCCGATCGCGACTACAGCGCAGAGCGAGAGGAGCGCAGCACGCACTTAGGGTCCGCCCATTCCGCCGCCCATGCCGCCCGTGAGCGCCATGATCTGGCCGACGAGCGCCTCGAGCTTCTGCGTGGAGAGCGCGATGCTGACCTTCAGGTCTTCCTTCTCGGTGCCGACGTCGAACTTGTCGAACATCTGCGCGGCCTGCTTCGCCTGACCCTGCACCATGCTCGCGAGGTTCGTCGCCTCGTCCGCCGTGCTGAGACGGATGCGGAGGTCGAGCGTGAGACCGTCGGTGACGTTGACCGAGCCGAACACGGCCTTGGGCTTCACGCCGAGCGAGCCCGCCTTGTCGAACATCGGGCTGTTGCCGTTGGCGAGGAGCCACAGCGAGTCGCCCGTCTTGATCTTGCTGTACATGTCGACGAACGCTGGCGACGTCTTGAGCGCCGACGTTCCCGCCGTAGCGGCCTTCACGCCCGCCGCGTTGCCGTTCGCGCCGACGACCATCACGGCGGTCGAGTCGTTGACGAACGCCATACCGACGCTGTTGTTGTCCTTCGCGAACGTGTAGACGCCGCCGTCCTCGGTCAGCTTCGTGCCGTCCTTCTCGATCTCCGCCCTCATCGACGTGAGGCAGCTCGTGGTCTTGGCCTTGTCGAGGCCGTGGACGACGACAACGCCGTCAGGCGTCTCGTTGCCCTTCGCGCCCACGTTCTTCATGCCGAGCGACAGGCTCTGGATCGACGCCATCGGATCGAAGCCGCACTTGGTCTGGAACTCGGCGAGCTTGGCCTGGAAGTCCGGCTTGACGAGCTGCGGCTCGACGAACTTCTTCCACAGCGCGCTCTTCTGCAGCTGGGCGAAGTTGAGGCCCATCACCACTTCGGAGTCCGCCGGGATGAGGCTCAGGTCGTCGCCCTTGGTCATCGACTGGACGGCTGCGACGCCAGGGTTCGCTGGCGTATCGCCCGGTGCAACGGCGCTACCCGCGGGCGTGCCGTCCGACTTCTTATCGTCCTTCTTGCACGCAGCGGCACCAATACCCAACGCGAGCGCTGCAACCATCCACGACTTCGTGATCCGAGCCATTCTTTGATTCTCCTAGTAGGCGTCCGAGTGGGACGCCGGGCTTATAACACGGCGATCCTCGACGAGCACAGACGGTTGACGCAGCTGCACAGTCGCGAGGCGATCAGCCCCACATGCTAGGGTCCGCCCGATGCCGTGGATGCCGCACAAGCTGCGTGATTCCGACGTGTGGGCACGCGTCGATGCAGCCGGTGCATTGATCAAAGATAGTGATGGTCGTGTCGAGGTGGTCTACAAGCCCGCCGCCGGAGCCAAGGTGTATCGCGCGGGCGCGCGGAACCTCACGGCCCTGCCCGGCCCTCCCGTCGAGATCGAGGTCGGCGAGCGCGCGGCCGAGCCGAGCAAGAGCAGCACGCCCCAGGTCGCGCCAGCCACGAATCCAATCCATGTGTGGACAGATGGTGCGTGCACGGGCAATCCAGGTCCGGCCGGACTGGGCGTCGTGATCGTGGATGGTGACGAGAAGCGCGAGCTGTCGGAGTACCTCGGGCAAGGCACCAACAACATCGCCGAGCTGATGGCCATCTATCGCGGGCTCGAGGAGGTCAAGGATCGCTCGCGCTCCGTCATCGTCTATTCAGACTCGTCGTACTCGATCGGCCTGCTCTCGCAGAACTGGAAGGCCAAGGCGAACCAGGAGCTCGTCGAGAAGCTTCGTGCGCTCACCAAGAAGTTCGCCGATCTGCGCTTCGTGAAGGTCGCCGGGCACGCCGGCATCCCGCTCAACGAGCGCACCGACGAGCTCGCACGACAAGCGGTCAGTCGGCGGCGGTAAACCGCGCCCGCGCTGATGTCACCGAGGAAGGCAACATACGCGCCGTTCCGTTCTCGGTGCCACCGACCGTGATCGCCCACCCGACGGGAAGCTCCTCGGTCCAGACGTCTCCGCTCAAGAGCGTGAGCAACACTTGGAGGGTCTCGCCCTGCGTGGCGGACTCTGCCGCGACGATCGCAACCTGGAGGCCGACCAGCGTGCCGATAGCGGCGCCGTCGAGCGGTGATGGCAGCACCTCGCGCGGCAGCGAGCGGGTGTCGCGGGGAAGAAAGTGCAGCGAAAACGCGTGGCGTCCGTCGGTCGCCATGTACTCGAGCTGCACGAGCTGGAGGGTCGCCGACCTCGGCGCCGCACCGACCGTCCACGTCACCGGGTCGAGCGTGTAGGCGTCGAGCAGCGGCGCCATCCTCGACGAGTCGAAGAGCCGCAGGCCGGATGCGAGCGGTGGCAGCCGTTCGAACACGTAGCCCTCAGAGCGTGGACTCTGTCGTTGATAGATCGTCAGCATCGTGTCGTTGGTCGTCGAGAACGTCCCGAGATCCAGATCGCGATCGCCCATCACGAGGGTGCCCTGCGGCGACGTGAAGACGCGACCACCACCGCCGTCCATGGCGAGCTTGGAGTACACCCTGACGTTCGCGGGCAGTTGGCGGTAGCCGATCGTCTCGACGGACAGCGGCTGCCACGTGGTGGCCGGCGTGTACGTGGCACCCGCGATGACCGCGCGGGTCCCCACATCAAGCCACGCGATCGCGGTGTTGGTGTTGTCGTACGCGACGGCGAAGATCGGGATCGATTCGCCTATGCAGCGCGCGAACGCGTTCACGATCGCGGTCGAGGTCGTGGATCCGCCGATCCCACAGCGTACGGGTGCGTGCATCTGATAGGTCGTCGCCCCGGGATACGCTTGCACGTTCACGGTGATCGAAACGAGCGCGTCTGGCGGCGCGGACCGAGAGCCCAGCTCGAGAGAGGTCCCACCGGTGACCTCCTCGAACGCGTACAGCCGCCATTCTTCCTGGGCCGGCATGCCAACGGACACCAGATAGCCGACCTGGACCCGCGCCGGCGCATCGATCGTCGCCGTGACGAGACCGTCGGCGTCGGTCGAGAGCGTCTGCAGATCACCATCGTCGACGAGCACGGTCGCGTTCGCGAGGGGTTGGCCCCAAGGCGTCCCCTCGCCGCCGCCATACACGCGTAGCGTGATCGTCGCCGGGTAGGTCGTGGCACCGTCGGTACCGCCGTCCGCACCCTCGCTTCGCGAGTTCGCGTCGAAGCCGACGCGCCCGCACGCGATGGCGTGCACCGCGACCAACACGACGAGCCTGGCGCGCATGGATCATCATTGTACGCGTTGTGTACGCGGTGTGCGCGCGTTCCGCGATCACGCTGTCGCGATCACGCCGCGAGTTGAACCTCTGACGCGACTTCGGCGAGCGTGACGATGTCCCACCTCGCCTGGAGCTCGTCGAGGATCGCCTCCATGCGCGCGAGCTTCTCCGCGATCGGCACGCGCAGATCGATCTGCCGCGCCACGAGCTCGCCGGGGATGCCGTCCTTCTCCGCGTCCGCGAAGTCGATGCCGTGTAGCTCGAAGTTGAAGAAGTCGCGCTTGGCCATCGCCGCGATCACGCGCGAGCGAACGATCGGGGGCGCGACGAGCAGCGACGTTCCGATCGCCGGAATGCGCACCCACGGCGTCACCGCGATCGGCAGCTCCACGAGCGGCGCTTGTCCGCGTCGCCACGGCGCCGTCATCGCCGGGCGATACGGATCGGCGGGCGCGGCCTGCGAGCGTGGATCGATCATCACGGCTCCGCTCGGCCGGCGCGCGATCGCGAGCGCTGCCATCACCGCAGCTTTGGCAGCGTAGTAGCCGGGCGCGGGAAAGATCGACGAGTCATAGCGATACGCACGACGCGCGAGGGCGTCGAGCATCGCGGGCGACACGTCGTAGCCCGGCGCGCGAAAGCCGCGCGTGCCGGTGCGCGTGATCGCGCGCAGCACGCGATCGCAGTTCGCGACCTCGTCATCGATGACGTCGGGGGCGAGACGCGCGAGCTCGTACGGGTGACTGTACGAGTGATTGCCGAGCTCGTCCCCTTGCTGCGCGAGCTCGCGAAGGCGCTCCGCGTTCGCCGAGCGTTGCGCACGATCGGGAAGCGCGGCGTCCGCGTCCGCATCGCGCCCGACGACAAACCACGTCACGTGGATGCCGCGCGAAGCGAACAGCGCGGCGGCGCGTGGCAGCGCGCGCTCGAGGACCACGTGCTCGAGCTCGGCGGGCGCGGTGCCGATGCCGTGGATCTTGTAGTAGCAAGCGACGGCGTCGAGATCGATCGAGATGGCACAGCGCGGACGGCGCGCGCTCACGGCTTTCCACCGAAGCGGATCACGTACGTCATCTTCGCGATGCCGCGCAAAACGTTCGGGACGCGCTTCACGAGGTTGATCGCCGGCGGGCGCTTCTCGTTGAGGCGGATCGGTATCTCGAGCACGTGCAGACCCGCACGACCCGCGCGAATCACGAGCTCGGACGCGAACAGATCGCGATCGATCACGCACGCCTCGACGATAGACATGAGCGTCGCGCGATCGAACGCCTTGAGCCCGTGCGTGTCCGTGCCGCGAAAATCGAGCGCGGCGCGCAGCATGCCGTTGATGACGCGCGTCGCGACGCGGCGGAACAGCGGGCGCTCATCGGAGGCGCCCTTCATCGCCTTGCTGCCGACGACCATGTCGCAATCGCCGTGGCGCAAGAGCTCGAGCGCGCGGCGATGAAAATCCAGATCGCAGAGATCGATCTCCTCGCAGATCACCCAGCGCCCGCGCGCCTCGGTGATGCCGCGACGAAGCGCCTTGCCGTAGTTGGGCTCGCCGAGCGAGAACGCGCGAACCTCGGGCATCTCGGTCGCGAGGTGCTCGGCGAGCTCGGCGGTGCGATCGCGCGAACCGTTCTCGGCGATGATGACTTCGAACGAGAGATCGGGCGCATCGAGCGCGGTACGAACGACATTCCAGCCGTCGACGAGCTCGGTCACTGCATCGCGCAGGATCCCTTCCTCGTTGTAGACGGGAATGACGATAGAGACGTCAGGATCCGACACCGGAGAGAAGTCTTATCATCTAGCGGTCACGATGTCGCCACGAAGCGCTCGCTCTGACCGGGCGCCATGATCATGACGTGCTCGCGAACACCGCGTTGCTTCGCGAGCTCGACGAGCCAACGCGCGGGCTCGTCGAGCTCCTCGTACGAGAGCGCGAAGGCGCCGTAGTGAATCGGAACCAGCATGCGCGCGCGAAGGTCCTCGAACGCGTAGAGCGCGTCGAGCGGCGACATGTGTCGCTCGCGAAACGAGGTCGGCATGAAGCCGCCGATCGGCAGAAGCGCGACGTCGGGTGCGTATCGCTCGCCGACGTGCGCGAAGCCCGAGAAGTAGCCGCTGTCGCCGCACAGGTACACGCTCGGCCCGTCGCCGCGCAGCACGTACGCGAGGCCGCGCGACAGATCGGCGCCGCCGTGAGAGATCGGCGTAGCGATGACCTGCACGCCACGCAGCTCGAGATCAGCGCCTGGCGAGAGCTCGACCACGCGTTGGAATCCGAGCGCGGACACCCACGCGGCACCGCCCGGCGGCACGACGATCGTCGCGGCTTTGGGTAAGCGCCGCAGCGTCGGCAGGTGCAGGTGATCCGCGTGGCGATGCGAGATCAGCACGAGGCCGACATCGCTGAAGTCGCCGAAGGCGAGCCCGGGCTCGACGGCGCGACGCACGCCTCCGATCCAGCGCCCGAGCATGGGATCGAACGCCACTGCGAGGCCCGGATAGCGAACGATCGCGGTCGCGTGTCCGCCGAAGGTGATCGATAGCTCGCCGGGGCCGATCGTAGGAACCGGCTCGTGGCGGGCAGGACGTGGCGCGCGGAACCAGCGGCTCATCCAGTGCCCCACGAGGCTGCGATATCGCCGCACCGGCACCGACCGGTGCAGGCGGGCGAGCTCGGCGGCGCGGCTGGTGACTTCGGCCGACAAGATCGTGATCCAATCCTCTACACACTGTCGCTGGGCTTTTCGCACGGCGCAAGTCGAGGGTATTTTCCTCCCCTCGTGCCAGGCCCTGTCTCCAAGCTCGCCCACACCTACGGGCGCCACCTCGGCACCTGGTACATCGCGCTCGCGGTGGTGTTCGCTCTCGCCGTCGCGATGATCCTCCCAGGTCTCGGCTCGCCGGGATTGTGGGAGCCGTCCGAGCGCACGCTCTCGGATCGCGCGGCGCCGCCGCTCGAGATCGAGAAGTCGGCTGCGAAGCCGACCGCGAAGGTCGAACCGACCGCCAAAGACGAGTGCACGCGCACGGCGCCCGCGGAAGCTAAGGCGCGCACGCTGTCGACCCGCGCGGTGGTGTGGGGACGCGATCTGTCCGACTCCGACGCGGGACGGCGTCTCCCGTTCGCGATCATGGGCATCCTCACGGTGCTCGGTGCCGCGGGGATCGCGATGCGCTTCGCGGGTGCACGCGCGGGTCTCCTCACCGCGATCGTGCAGCTGTCGATGCCCCTCTGCATCTTGCAGTCGCGCATGCTGACCAACGAGATCGGAACGGCGTGCGGCGCGACGCTGCTCGTCTATGGGCTCGTCGCGCTCTCGCGGCTCGGCGCGGGCCATGGAACCGTGCTCGCGGCGATCGACGCGGCTGTCGCCGTGGCAGCGCTCGTCGTCGGCTACTACACGGGCTTTGGAGGGGGCGGCATGCTCCTCGGCCTCGTCGTTCCGATCGCGGGCTTCGCGGCCGCCGGCATCTGCGCGCCCGTGCGTCGCGAAGGTAGCGGCAGCGTCGTCGGTCTCGCATTGCCCTTCATCGCAGCGGGCATCGCCGTCGCCCTGCTCGGCGTGATCGCGTACCAGATCTACGATCTGCAGGCGGTGAAGCCCGGCATCCTGCCGGCCCCGCGCACCATCTTCGGCAGCGCGCTCGTGTCCGAGGGCTGCTGGTCCACCGCGCTCGGGGGGCTGTGGCGTCCCGACGACGATCTTCGCTTCATCTTCGACAGCACGTTCGAGGAAGTCGCGTACGGCACGTTCCCGTGGGGAGTCCTCGCGCCGATCGCGATGGGCATGCTGCTCATGTCGGGCGATCGCGATCGCAAGGGCGCCGGTGCGATCGCGCTCGCGTGGACGGTCGCCGCGTACGTCGCGACGGAAGCGTTCCAGCGCAAGGTCGGCTTCGCGATCTTCGCCGCGTTCCCCGCGCTCGCGATCGCGGTCGGTGTGTGGCTCGACGATCTGATCGCGCGCCGCCGCAACACGGCCGATCTCGATGGAGCGACGCCCGCAGGCTTCATCTTGATGGGCCTCTTGTTCCTCATCGCCGTCGTGAACTTCGGCAAGGACATGTACTCGTTCCCCGATCGCGTGACGTCGCTGCTCATCGGCGGTGAGACGCTCGCGTACCCCAAGGACTCGAAGCTCCTGTTCCTGCCGACGAAGCTATGGATCCTCCTCGTCGGCGGCTTCACCGGCGTCGGCGTCGGCGCGTCGCTGATGCTGTGGCGCGACGGCACGTCGCCGCTGCGCAAGACGCTGCAGCGCCTCGCGAGCGCGTGCATCGCGGTCGCGATCGGAGGCTCGATCGTG
>JAEYYV010000400.1 GCA_023428295.1 Pseudomonadota bacterium | reverse complement strand
GGCGCCGCCTGCACCGGTGGAGCTCGCGACGACGCCGCCACCGACGACGACGGACGTGGCTCCGAGCCAGATCCTCGAGGACGCGGGCGTGGCCGCTGTTCCCGACGCGGGCGCGATCGCGCAACCGCCGGCGGCGCCCGTCACGCCGACAAAGCGCACCACCACGACCAGCAGCAGCAACACGGCGAAGACGGCGAGCACCGTCACCTCGCGCCCGAATCCGATCACGTCGAGCTCGACCAGCTTCGCCCCGCCGGGCACGTTCACGCCGCCGGGCACGACGTTCGTGCCGCCCGGAACAACGACGAACACGGCCGTCGAGACCACGCCGCCTGTCGTGAGCACGCCGCCCGTCGTGACCACGCCCGTCGTGAAGCAGCCAAGCATCACGGACAACCCCGAGGATCCGTACGGTCCACCCGACGAGCCACCGTCGAGCGAGAGCGGCAGCACGGAGACCAAGGCCGCGTTCTTCGCGAACCTCGGCACGCAACAGCTCTCGTCGGGTGACACGGCGAGCGCCGCTGCGAGCTTCAAGAAGGCGCTCGAGCTCGACGCGAAGAACGTCGCAGCGATGACTGGCATGGGCGAGATCGCGCTGCGCCAAGGGCTGTTCGGGGACGCGATCGCGCACCTGAAGAAGGCCGTGCGCTATTCGCGAACCGCGCGCATCTACACGCTGCTCGGCGAGGCGTACTTGAACAGCGGCAACAACAGCGAGGCCGCGAAGAACTTCAAGTCCGCGCTGCAGATCGATCCGGACAACGCACGCGCACGCGACGGCTACAACGAAGCGTCGAGCCGCGTTCCGTCTGACGAGTAACGTCGAGCCGCGTCGGGTCCGACGAGTAACGTCGAGCCGCGTCGGGTCCGACGAGTGAGCGTCGAGCCGCGTCCCGTTTTCGTATCGATGCTTCGGGACGTGCGGCAGCAAGGTGGCGGTCACGCGGCAGGTCGTGGTGTGCCTCGATGGCACGTTGCCTGTCCGGCATGGCCGGCATGCATGGCATGCGACATTGCAAATTCGCGCAAGCTCGCTGCACGCCTAGAGAATCGCCAACCGTAACCCCGTCGAGGTGGTGGCGATGCGAGTTGCGTCTGTCCGCCCTGCGGACAAATCGCGATCAGCGCGCGTGGCGATGACGATCAGCGCCGCGGCTTCTTCGGCGGCTTGCCGCGCTCCACCTGCGTCTCCTTCTGCTGCGGAGCCCACGCCGACGGAGCGCCGTGGTGGGCAACTCCCAGGCGGATACGGCGGCGCGAGAACGAAGGCACGAGCTTCAGCGGAGCCTTGCCGAATTGCATATTCAACCCTAGGGGCCCGCGATCCGAGCGGGCAACTTTGAGACAGCGCCTCCGCGCCGGGAGAGATCTCTCGCGCGCCAACCTATGGGAAGATGGGGATCGGGATGGCGACCTTCCACGTGTACGTCGAAGGAGCAGTGGACGCGTCGCCCGACGGAGTCCGCAAGCTCGCGCAGGCGATCGCGCAGCGCTATGGGCTGCCCGCAGCGGATCTGCTCACGCGGTTAACCGCCGGTCGGTTCCGCGTGAAGGCGAACGTCGACAAGCTAACCGCAGAGGCGTACGTGCGCGCGCTGTCCGAGGTCGGCGCGCGCGTGGTGATCGAGCCGTCGGACGGACGCGCATCGACGCCGTCGATGACCCCGGTGAACCTGCACGGCTCGACGCAACCACCGCCGCGGTCGCAACCGACGCAGCCGCCGCGGTCGCAACCGCCGCCGCTCGGTTCGCCGTCGTCGACGACGCCGCCTGCGAATCGCACGAGCTCGCCGGTGCTGGGAGCGGCACAGCGCAGTGGTGCCTCGTCGCTGCCGCCTGCGAATCGCACGGCGACGCCGCCGCCTGCGAATCGCACGGCGACGCCGCCGCATGGAACGCGCAGCGGAGCGTCGTCGCTGCCGCCCGCGACGGCAACACGCAGTGGAGCGTCGTCGCCACCTGCGGCGGCGCTCGGAACGCGCAGTGGGGCGTCGTCGTTGCCGCCGGCCACGGCGCCGGTCGCAGCGAGAACGTCGACGCTGCAGAGCGGGTTGGCCGCTGCGTTCAGCGGTGGACGCGCGCAATCGGAGAGCGGGTTCGATGCGCTCGGTAGCGGCGCGCTGTCGCTGTCGTCCGTCGATGGTGCCGACGATGCGCCAGCACCCGCCCCGAGCGCTGCGTTTGGACCGCCGCGCGAAGCGATGGCGGTGTCACTCGCGCCGGAGCCGGCGCCCGCTGCGAAGCCCAAGCCACAGCCGCTGGATCTGTTCGCGCCGCCCGATGCCGAGGAGGCGGAAGCAAAGGTCGAGCTCGCCACCGACGAGATCGAGCATCGCGCCCGCAAGATGAGCACGCCGCCGGCGACGGCAACGCCCGCGTCGGAGAGCCAGCCGGCGCCGAGCACGCCGGCGATGCGACGGAGCAACCCATCGCTTCAGCCGCCGAACGTCGTCGCGACGGAAGCAGCGCCCGACATGCCGCGCGGTCGATTCGCGGCTGGCGTGCTGCTATCGATCATTGTCGGCTTCGTGCCGGCGCACCTCGTCGCGTCGTCACGCGAGAGCACGGCGTTCAGCGCGATCGATGCGCAGATCATCGCGACACAAGACGCGGTCGACGACGAAGACGGGTATCGCGCGCTCGACGGCTTTCGCTCCGCGCAGCTCGCGAAGAAGCAGAGCGAGCAGCGTACGATCGCGTGGCAATCGATGCTGATCTGGGCGGCGGCCGGCGCTGCTTGCGCGTACGTCTACTTCCGTCGCATCCCGTGGAAGCCCGCGACCGCGACCTGAGCTCGTCGTCGCGTTCGCGGTAGCGACGCCGTCACGTTCGCGGCAATGCAACGAGCGAGCGGATCAGTCGTCGCGCTCGTTGTCGTCGTCGTCGTCGTCGTCGACGTCGTCGTGCTCGGCTCGCGCAGCCTTGCGCTTCGCACGCGCCTCGCGCTCGGCGGCATCGGCCGCTTCCTCGCGCACTTTGAGCTCTTTGTCCGCACGCTCGCGCTTCGCGGTGACCCACCACGCGAGCAGGATCGACGCGTTGTAGAGCGCGATCATCGGTGCCGCCATCATGATCTGCGAGACCACGTCGGGCGACGGCGTGAGGATCGCGCCGATGATGAACGCGATCACGACGAACCACCGGTTGAACTTCCACAGGCCGCGATGCGTGACGAGCCCGACCATCGCGAGGAAGTAGATGAGCAACGGCAGCTCGAAGACCGCGCCGAACGCGAGCATCATGTTGCGCGTCAGGTCGAGGTACTCCTGGAGCATCACGACCGCCATCGTTTCCTTGTTCGCGTAGCTGAGCAGGAAGCGATAGAGGTTCTCGAGGACGAACTCGTAGCAGAACAGCGCGCCACTCACGAAGAAGACGGCGGAGAAGAAGGCGAACGCGACCGTGACGCGGCGCTCGCGCTTGTACAGACCGGGCGCGATGAACTTCCACAGCTGATGGAAGATGAACGGCGACGCGACGAAGATCGCGGCCCACAGCGCCACGGACATCTCCACCCAGAACGGCTCGGTGAGCGATGCGAAGGCGACCTTGAATTCTCCGAGTCTCTTGGGATCCCAGACGTTCTTCAGCGGACCCTTGATCCAATCGAAGATCTCGGATGCGAAGTAGAAGCACACACCGAACGCCAGCATGAAGAACAGCGCGGCGTTGCGGATGCGAACCTTCAGCTCGCGCAGGTGCGCGAGGAACGGCATGCGCGAGCCTTCCAGCTCTGCACTGCGCTGGGCCTCTTCGTCGACCTCTTCTTCGACGGTCTGCTTGCGCGCCGGGTTAGCCAACGGAGCCCTTCGCGACGGTGCCGTCGGCCGGTTTGATCATCGCCGCGAGATCGTCGTCGCCCTCGTCGTGCGGGACGTCGGGATCGGGCTCGCCCGCCATCGGAGGCATGCGCACCGCCGGCGTCTCGACCGGCGGTGCAGACTCCGCCGTTTGCACCGCTGCCTCGGTGGTTGCCTTGCTCGTCGTCTCGTTCGTCGTCTTGTCGCTCGCGGTGCCGGTGACCGCAGTGCTCGCGGTGGTGACGGCAGTGCTCGCGGTTTCGGCGTCCGTGCCGGCGACGAGCGCGGCGGTCTCGACAACGGGCGGCGCGTTCTCGGTCAGTGCGGGAACGGCTTTCGGTTTGGGCGGACGCGGGCGGATCGGTGCTTCGTCACCGCGAAGGGCCGACTTGAGATCGCGGATCGCGCCGCCGATCTGCTCGTCGCTCTCGATCTGATTCTGGAGAGCACGCGACTGCTTTTTGATGTCGCGGATCCCCTTGCTGATCTTCTTGGCCGCGTCCGGAAGCTTCTCCGGCCCCAAGAACAGGAGCGCGACGATCAAGATCACGATGATCTCGCTGCCGCCCATGCCAAACATCGGATGGGCAGCATACCACCTTCAGAATTCGCGGCTGCTCTGGCCGAAATCCGTCGGAGAAGTTCCTGGCTGCCCCGCGGTCTCCGTCGGCGCAGTGCCCGCTCTGAACCAGAGTCCGAGTCCGGGCGCGCCCGGTCCTGCCAGAAGGCCGGTCTCGCGGTCGATGGCGACGCGCTCCATGCCCTCAGGAGGCGCGCCCGGGATAGGAAGGGAGGGGCGACTCGCCTCTGCTGTGCGGATCACGCGCATCCATAAGGGCAGCGCGGCGCGGCGCCCGTCGCCCTCGCGACCGAGCTTCTGCGCGGGATCATCGAAGCCGATCCACACCGCGGCCAGGACGCGGCCCGTGAAGCCGACAAACCATGCGTCGGTATTGTCATTGGTCGTGCCGGTCTTGCCGGCGGCGGGGCGATCGAGCGCGGTCGCGGCGGTCGCGGTTCCGCGCGAGACCACCGCGGCGAGCATGTCCTGCAG
>JAEYYV010000289.1 GCA_023428295.1 Pseudomonadota bacterium | reverse complement strand
GTCTTGCTCCGTGCGGAGAGCGCGTGGAACGACGCGACCGCGATGAACACGGCGGACGCGTGGGACCTCGCGGCGGACCTCTTCGCGCGCTCGCGCGATGCGTGCCCGCGCGAGTGCAGCGACCTCGCGTACGCGGCGGTCCTCGCGCGCAAGAACGCGATCGCCGCGGACGCGAGCCTCGTGCGTCCCGTCGAGAAGCCGACCTCGCCGGAGGAGATGCCCGAGCGGGTGGTCGCGTTTATCGATGCCGCCGATGCGTACGCGGCGAGCGCGCCCGCCGGTGATAGCGAGGCCGCCGGCATCTCGTTCCTCGCCGGCAAACAGTTCAACGACTATGGCTACGTCGACGAGTCCACGACGCGCTTCGCGGACATCGTGCGCGCGAACCCGACCCACGACGTGGCGCTGTACTCGGCGAACCTCCTGCTCGACGCGTTCAATCGCAGCGAGCGCTACGAGGATCTGGTCGCGTGGGCGCGCACGCTTCAAGGGAACGCCGTGCTCATGGCGTCGCACGCCGAGCTCGCCGAGGTCGTCGCTCAGATCCTCGCGCGCGCAGCCGGGGCGAACTAATCGACGAAGTTGCCCATCCGGTCCCAGCGGAACTTGGTCACGTCGTACCAGGTCTCGGGATACGAGAACCAGATGAACATCGCCTTGCCTTTGATGTTCTCGATCGGCACCGAGCCCCAGAACCGCGAGTCGTTCGAGTTCGCGCGATTGTCGCCCATCGCGAACACGTGACCGGGCGGCACCACGTAGTGCAGGAACGGCGCGCAGGTGTCGTCCATGCCCGATGGCGTCGGCGCACGCTCGATCCGTCCGAGCAGCTGGTTCGGCGCTGCGGGCTGCCCTTCGGACACGCACGACGGCGGCGGCGAGTCCGGCAACGGGAAGTCCTTGTTGTCGGGTGTGGGCGGCTGCATCGGACGCAGCGCCGATTGGAACGTGTCGTAGCTGTGGCCGTCGACGGTCTCGCGGTACCGGCTGCACGCCATGTCCCGCCACGGTCCGTTCGAGTTGTCCGCGTACGTGCACTCCTTCTCGACGAGCTGCTGCGGTACGGGCTTACCGTTGACCCACACGACGGAGCAGCGCACCTCGACGGTGTCACCAGCGAGCGCGACGACGCGCTTGATGTAGTCGCGATCCGGCGTGCACGGCTGCATGAACACGATCACGTCGCCGCGCGATGGACCGCCGAGATCGACGAGCTTCGTGGTGGTCCACGGGATGCGCACGCCGTAGATGAACTTGTTGACGAAGATGTGGTCGCCGATCTCGAGCGTCGGATACATCGAGCTCGACGGGATCTTGAACGCCTCGATGACGAACGCTTTGAGCGACAGCGCGAGCGCGAGCGTCACGAGCAGTGACTCGGCGCCGCTCGAGAAGCCTGACCGCGCTTTGCGAACGACGAGCTCGTCGATCAGCGAGTCCAGCACCGGGAGGTGACGGCGCACCGCGACGAGGTCGTTGGCGGCGAGGCCCTTCTCGACCTCCGCGGTCACCTCGCCGAGGTCACCGCCCTTTCCTTTCAGATCCTTCTTGCGCAGGAGCGCCACGCGCGCCTCTTTGACGAGCGCACGGGCTTCTTTGCGGACACGACGATCGAGACGAGCAGAGCGCATTTCAGTTCACGAAGTCCCCGATCCGATCGAACCGGATCTGAGAGAGCGAACGGTACGACAACCAGATGAAGAGTGCCTTGCCCTTGATGTTCTCGATCGGCACCGATCCCCAATAGCGCGAGTCATTGGAGTTCGCACGATTGTCGCCCATCACGAACACGTGGCTCGGGGGGACCACGTAGTGGAGCTGCTGCTCGCAGGCGGCCGTGTGCGGCAGGTGGTCGCGTGTCTCGACGATCTGCCCCGTGAGCTGGTTCTTCGCCACGAACGCCGAGCCATCCGGGTTGCGCGAGCAGCTCGGCGGGAACCGCGCACCGTCGAGCTTGGGAAAGTCGCGGTCGTCACCGGACGTGAGCCCGCCCGCCGCCACCTTGCGCTCGTCCCGCATCGGCCGGTCCGCGTCGTGGAACGTGTCGTAGCTGTCGCCATCGACGGTCTCGGTGTAGCGGCTGCACTGGCGGGTGATCGAACGATTCGTGATCTCGTCGTGGTCCTCGTACTTGCAGTCTCCCTGCACGCGCTTGGTGGGGATCGCCGTGCCGTTCACGTAGACCACGTTGCAGCGCACCTCGACGGTGTCGTTCTCGACGGCGACGACGCGCTTGATGTAGTCGCGCTCGGGCTCGCACGGCATCATGAACACGATGACCTCGCCGCGGTTTGGCTTGCGCACCTCGAACAGCTTCGTCGTGGTCCACGGCAAGCGCACGCCATAGATGAACTTGTTGACGAAGATGTGGTCGCCGATCTCGAGCGTCGGATACATCGAGCTCGACGGAATCTTGAACGCTTCGATCACGAAGAAGCGCAGCACGAAGGCGATCAGGATCGCGGCGCCGATCGACTCGAAGTAATCGCGAAACGTCGACTTCGCCGGACGCTTCACGAGCTCGTCGACGAGCGAATCGAGCGCGGGCAGCGCGAGCCGCACGCGCTGTAGATCCTTGTCGGCGAGCGCCTTGGCCACCTCGTCGGTCACCGTCTCGAGATCGCCCGCCTTGCCGACGAGCTTCTCGCGCTTGCCGAGTAGCTCGCGCCTCGCCTCTCGCACGAGCTGGCGCGCTTCGTTGCGCACGCGACGATCGAGCGTGGCGGCGCGCATCCGTCAGTCGACCTTGAGCACGGTCAAGAACGCCTCCTGCGGCAGCTCGACCGAGCCGACCGCCTTCATGCGCTTCTTGCCTTCCTTTTGCTTCTCGAGCAGCTTCTTCTTGCGCGTGATGTCGCCGCCGTAGCACTTCGCGGTGACGTCCTTGCGGATCGCCTTCACCGTGGTGCGCGAGATGATGCGGCTGCCGATCGCGGCTTGAATCGCCACGTCGAACATCTGGCGCGGCACCACGTCCTTCATCTTGGTGCACAGCTCGACGCCGCGGTGATACGCGCTGTCGCGGTGCGAGATGATCGACAGCGCGTCGACGCGCTCGCCGTTGATCAGCACGTCGAGACGAATCAGATCCGCAGTGCGGTAGCCCGCGGGTTCGTAGTCGAGGGACGCGTAGCCGCGCGACATCGTCTTCAGACGATCGTAGAAGCCGAACACCACCTCGGCCAGCGGCATTTCGTAGACAACACGGACGCGACCACCCGGGTCGTAGTGGAGGCCCTGCTGCACGCCGCGGCGCTCCTGGCAGAGCTGCATGATCGGGCCGACGTACTCCTGCGGCAGGTGAATCGTGGCGAGGATGATCGGCTCCTCGACGGATTCGTACTTGCCCTGGTCGGGCACCTTGGCCGGGTTATCGACCTCGAGCAGTTCACCGCCGCTCAGATGGATCTTGTAGCGGACCGACGGCGCCGTCGTGATGAGGTTCAGGTTGAACTCGCGCTCGAGCCGCTCCTGGATGATCTCCATGTGGAGCAGTCCGAGGAAGCCGGTGCGGAAGCCAAAGCCGAGCGCCGCCGAGGTCTCGGGCTCGTACGTGACGGAAGCGTCGTTCAGCACGAGCTTCCCGAGCGCCTCTTTGAGATCGCCGTAGTCCGCCGCGTCGACGGGGAACAGACCCGCGAACACCATCGGCTTCACGAGCTTGAAGCCCTTGAGCGGCTCGCTGATCGGATTGTTCGCGTCGAGCACCGTGTCACCGACGCGGGCGTGCGCGATGTCTTTGATCGCCGCCGCGAGGATACCGACCTGCCCTGCCTCGAGCGTCTCTTGCTCGATCCACGCGGGCGTCTTCACCGCGATCATCGTGCAGTCGTACTCGACGCCGGTGTTGAAGAAGCGGAGCTTGGTCCCCTTGCGGATGGTGCCTTCCATCACGCGCACGAGGACGACGACGCCGCGATACGTGTCATACCAGCTGTCGAAGATCAGCGCGGACAGCGGCGCGTTGCGATCGCCCTTGGGCGGCGGCAAGCGCTCGACGACTGCCTCGAGCATGTCGTGCACGCCGACGCCGGTCTTGCCAGAGACGAGGCACGCGTCGCTCGCGTCGAGGCCGATCGCGTCCTCGATCTGCTGCTTGATCTCGTCG
The DNA here is from genome assembly GCA_023428295.1 of Pseudomonadota bacterium. Taxonomy (GTDB): domain Bacteria; phylum Myxococcota_A; class Polyangia; order Haliangiales; family Haliangiaceae; genus JABFXX01. Next base: position 3,970 of record JAEYYV010000289.1, on the reverse strand, counting down.
GGACGCGCGACGGGAAGATCGATCTTGTTGAGGACCGGGATGATCTCGAGGTTGTTGTCGAGCGCGACGTAGACGTTGGCGAGCGTCTGCGCTTCCACGCCTTGCGCGGCGTCGACGACGAGCAGCGCTCCTTCACACGCGGCGAGCGATCGCGAGACCTCGTAGTGGAAGTCGACGTGTCCCGGCGTGTCGATGAGATGGAACTGATAGACGAGGCCGTCCTTCGCTTTGAAGTGGAGCTGGACGGACTGCGCCTTGATGGTGATGCCGCGCTCGCGCTCGAGATCCATCGAGTCGAGCATCTGCGCCTGGGCTTCGCGTTTGGATACCGCGCCGCACTCGTCGAGGATCCGATCTGCAAGCGTGGTCTTGCCGTGATCGATGTGCGCGATGATCGAGAAGTTGCGAATGCGCTCTAGCGGGAACGACATAACGGCGGGCGGACGTGATTAGCGTGATCCGAGTCGGAGGTCGACCTGCCCCGGCATCTGATCGCGGTACTTCTCGAGGACCAGATCGATGCCCTGCCGGATGTACTCGGCCACCGGCACCTTCGTGCGGCCGTGCAACGCCTTCAGCTGAGCGTCCTGCTCGGCCGTGATGTAGACGGTCGTCGAGATCTTCTTCCGAGCCACGTTGTGACGGTGACCATACGTGGCCATATGAGGTCGGTCAAACCATTGCGACTCGGGGAACGCCCGACTAGGCTCTCGGGGTGATGGCGAAGCTTTTGAAAGTCGGCCTCTTGTCGGTGGTGGCGGTCGCTGGCTGCAACAAGGACAAGAAGGACTCCACGACTCCGAACAACACGGCCGATGTGACGTCGCCCAAGGTCGATCCAACGCTCTGCGACACCAACGGCAAGAACGTCATCACGTACGACCTCAACAAGGACAACCGTCCCGACGTGTGGCGTCTGTACAAGGTCACCGACGAGGGCGGCACGCAGATCGAGTTCATGAGCTGCAAGCAAGTCGACTTCGATGGCGATGGTCGCAAGGACTGGGTCGTCGCGTACAACCCGAAGGGCCTCCCGCTGTTCGAGAAGGCCGACTTCGACTACGACGGCAAGTGGGACATGAGCGCGATCTACGACACCAAGGTGAATCGCCTAGCAGAGGTCGAGCGCGACACGGACTTCGACGGCAAGTTCGACGTGAAAGAGATCTACGACACCGCGGGATCGCTCACGAGCGTGCGCCGTGATCGCAACAACGACGGCCAGCCCGATCTGTGGGAGCAGTACAAGGACGACATCCTCCTCGCGATCCTCTACGACGACGACTTCGACGGCAAAGTCGATCGCCGCGAAGAGATTCCGGGCGCGCGCCCCAAGGTCGAGATGCCGACCGAGCTCGATCCCACGGCGACCGGCACGATCGAAACGCCCAAGAAGTAGTCGTGAGCTCAGAGGTTGTCGAGAAGCCCTGGGGTCACGAGCTGATCTGGGCGAAGACGGCAAAGTACGTCGGCAAGATCCTCCACATCAAAGCCGGCGAGGCGCTCTCCCTCCAGTTTCACAACGTGAAGGACGAGACGATCATGCTGCTCTCGGGCCGCATGCAGCTCGTCTACTTCGCAGAAGGTGAAGAGCCGCGCTCGCGCGAGCTCGTCCCTCGCGAGCCCGTCCACATCACGCCGGGCTTACGCCACCGCATGATCGCGATCGAGGACACGGATGTCGTCGAGGTCTCGACGCCCGAGCTCGACGACGTGGTCCGCCTCGACGATCGCTACGGCCGCTCGCAGAAGTAATCAGCGAAGCTTCACGTCGTTCACGCGTTTCTCGGTGTTGGCCGGCGCCGGCGGATCCTTCTCGAAGTTCGGCGTGCCCAGATCCGTCAGGGTCATGAGCACGATGATCAGCAAGATGAACAGCCCGACACCGATGCTGACGCTGAGCCGCTCGGTGCGCTTGGGGTTCCGGTTGCGTTCGATGATGTCGTCGAGACGACCCACTGCGTGATGGTAGCAGCTAGATCGTGAACTCGACGAGGTACTCGAGGCGTTGCTGATTGCCGTCGTAGATGACGAACTCGTCGTCGTCGAACTCGGTACCGCGCACGCCGTGGCACGAGTCGTAGCCCTTCGGCGGCGCCGTCAGGCCGTACGTGATCTTCGTGTACTTCTTCTGCTTGCCGAGCGCGACGCGCGCCACCGCCATGAAGCGGGTCTTCAGCTTGCCGGGCACCGTGTAGAACGCCGCGGTGCACGACGCGTCGCCGAAGTAGATGCCGCTGCCGAGCCAGCCCTCGTCGGTGCGGTTCACACCGAGGCTGACGACGATCTTCGGCAAGAGAATGCCGCGCGTCAGGATACCGACCCAGTTCTTGATGTTGGATCCGTGGAACAGCAGCTTCTCGTTGCCGACCTTCGTCTTGAAGTCCTTCCACTCGCCCGGGCGCTTCAAGGTGAACACGCGCTTCACCTTGATGTTCTTGCTCTTCACCTGGCTCTTGATCACGTGGTCCGCGATCTTCTTGTAGTCGGCGTCCGACGGAGCCAGCGCCTTGATCTCGCAGCCGAGCGCCTCGTAACGGCTCTGCACGTCGTCGTCGAAGAGGACGTTCTTGCCACCGTGCTTCTTGTCGGTGACCTCGAGCATGTCGCGCATGAGCTGGAGGGTGTCCTGCTTCTGTGCGAGGGCGCCGAGCGAATCGATCACGGCGGCTTCGATCGCCGACCGCGTGCGGCCGAGTCGGTGCGGGATGAGCGTGTAGAACTCGCCGGACTTGTCGATGAGCTGGTCGCGACTCTTCTTCTTGCTCTTCACGAGCTGGTGCAGCTCTTCGAGGATCGCCTCGCCTTTATCGAGCTGACCGAGCGTGAGCACACCGAGTGGCGTCTCGATGCCCTGCGCGGTGATCTTCGCGTTGACCGTCTTGGTCAGGGCGTTCGTGGCCTCGGAGTACAGGTACTGCACGAGATCCTGCACGGGCTGATCGATCGTGACCTTCTTGGCCTCGACCTTGACCGGCTTGTTGGTCTTGTCGGCGGCTGCCTTCTTGTCGCCGAGCTTGAGCGTCTTCGCGTCGATGTGACCGCTCGAGGTGCCGCGCGCGGCTTGCGAGCCGATCTTGCTCGATGCAAGCGCGAGCTCTTTGTAACCCTTCCGCGGCGACGTCTTCTGCTTGTAGATCGAGTTGTAGAGCGCCTCGGCGGATTGCTGCGTCGGACAGAAGCGAACCTCTTTCTGCCCCGCGTTGGGATTCGTGTCGAGATCGTCGGTGCGACCGTAGTGCGTGAAGACGCAGAACGGGTGCGGACCTTTTCCGCTGTGCAGCTCGATCGCGTAGTACTTGTTGTTGTTGTTCTTGATGTCGGTGACCTGAAGCACCGCCTTCTTCACGATCGTGATGTTCGTGAGCTTCGGCGTTTTCGGATCATCGAACTTCCACGTCTTCACGTCACCCATGTGCCGCGAAGCTTAATACGGGTGATGGTGTCCCTTCACGCCGTCGAGATGGGGATGTGGATGCAGATGATGGTGGTGCGCGTCGCGCTGATGTGGGTGCGCGCCATGCCCGTGTTCGTGCGAGCTGTGGCGGTGCGTCGGCTTGGGTGGATCTACGCGTGCGGGCGCGGCACTCCCGGTCCCGTGGGTCGTGCGCGTCGGCGTGCGTCTCTCGGGACAACCTGCGAGCGCGACGGCGACGACGAACAGCGTGATCGAGGACCGCTTCACGGCTTCTTCTTCGGTGGGGCCGACGCCATCTTCCGCTTGAGTGCCGCGAGCTCGTCGTCGACGCCGGCTGGTCTTCTCGCGCCCTGCCCCGAGCGCGGTGCCGATTGTTTGGGCGCGCTCGAGGCCGTGCCCGGCTTGCCGGCGCGCTTCTTCATCTCGTTCAGCGCGTCGTCGATCGACGGCGCCCTGCGCGGCGGGCTCGGATCGAAGTCCATGTCGTCGCTGCGCGTGCTCGACGGACGCGGACGCGGCCCCGCCGCCGCCGGGATGTCCTGGATCGTCGCG
>JAEYYV010000230.1 GCA_023428295.1 Pseudomonadota bacterium | reverse complement strand
CTTCCGCGACGCGCATGGCGTCGACGCTCGCATTCCTCGAGACGCGACCCGCGTGGTGAGGCTGACATGAACGGCGCGGACGATTTGCTCGGTCCCTATATTTTGCCGCCGGCTGCACGTACGTGGTGGATCCTGCCGGGCAGCGTGCGCTGGCAATGCGTGAAGCGCGACACCTGCGAGGAGCGCGCATCGGGTGGGCCGATGCGTGGCATCGATTGCGAGGGACGCTTGGCGTGCGTGGCCGGCGGGCGGCGTATTGTCCCCGCCATGCGATTGGCTGTTCTCGCGGGACTTCTCGCGATCGGTGCATGTGGCGACAACCTCGAGCCTGAAGAGGAGATGATGGAGACGCCGTGCGTGCCTGACGCGCTCACGACGCTCGTCCCCGGTCCGTTTGATGATCCGCTCGCTCTTCCGCTGCCGGCGAGTTGCGTCGAGGGTGGCTTGCGCGATCTGCCCGGGCGCTGGTGGGTGAACGTGCCCGGCGAGAGCTTCTCGTTCAGCTATCCGAAGTTCGAGGGCACGTGCGAGAGCGGCTTTCGCCGCGCGCAGTGGATCGCGGAGGATGCGGACGACGCCGATGGCATCACGTTCCAGACGTGGAGCGACGGCACGCGGTTCTACACGCGGCGCTACGCGCGCTTCGAGTTGCCGAACCAGACGTTCGAGTTCGCCGACGTGTTCGCGGCGTGCATGCTCTCGGATGGCACGTTGGCCACGGTGAACGCGCAGTACGACACCGATCGCGGCCAGCGCTTTCAGGACGGTGTTGGCGAGCGATTCGAGCGCAAGGATGCGCTGGCGAGCGGGCTCTCGCTGGTGGGTGAGCTGCGCGGGAATCGGTATTTGCAGGTGGCCGTCGATGGAACGCACGCGTATCTGGCGGGACAGGATGGGCTCGACGTGGTCGATGTCTCGAACCCGGCAGAGCCCGCGCTCGTCGGCCACGTAGACGGCCAGTTCAACGACGTGAAGCTCGCGCGCGGCAACAACAAGCTGATCGCGTACCTCGCACCGCTGGATAACGAGTCGACCAAGATCGTCGACGTGACGGAGCCGAGCGCGCCCGTGCAGACGGGCACGATTCCCGCGTACTCGCACTCGTTGTTCGTCACGCCGGAGACGACACCGCCGCGGCTGTATCTCGGCAACTACTCCGAGAGCGTGCCGGTCTACGACATCACGAACCCGTCGATCCCCACGCTCGCTGCGTCCGTGCCGATCAGCGGAAGCGGCGAGGAGGCTGGCATCCACGACATTCACGTCGACGGAACGCGCATCTACGCGGACAAGACGATCGACGGCGTGGTGGCGGTGGACGTCGCGAGCGGGTTTGGAACACCCGTGGAGCTCGGACGAATCGGGACGTCGTACTCGCACGCGACGTGGGCCGGCGTGGCGGGCGGACGCAAGATCGCCATTCACGGCGACGAGGGCATGACGCCGACGGAGGGCGGCGCGTTCCTGCGCGTGATCGATGCCGACGAAGCGTCGCCGACGTTCATGCAGGTGATCGGGCGCTATCAATCGCGCAAGTCGGTCGGCATTCACAACATGATCCTCGTCGGTGATCGCGCGTATATCGCGTACTACCAGGACGGCATTCGCGTGCTGGACCTGTCGAACCCGACGCAGCCGCGCGAGGTCGCGCACTACAACACGTTCGACGTGGAGACCGCGCCCGGCCAGCCGTTCGAAGGCGCGGTGGGCCTCGCGATCGTCGGCGACTTGATCTATGTCGCCGACGACCTCGCTGGCCTCGTCGTGCTCCGCATCGACGACTGATCGCGATACGATGACGAGATGCGACTCGTGAGCGCGATCGTGCTTGTCGTCCTCGTCGTCGTTGCGGGCGGCTGTGGTGGTGGTGGCGCTGGCGAGAGTCCGCCCGACGGCACACCCAGCGACGGCACGCCCGGTGGTGACGCGGACATCGGCCCGCTCTCCGCGTGCGGCAAGCCCAGGCCCGGTCCGCACAACACGGGCGTCCCCGCGGGCACCGTGCTCACGCCGAGGAGCGGAGTCATCCGCGTCGAGCAGGACGGCGCGATCATCGAGGACCTCGACATCGAGGGAGCGATCCATGTCCTCGCGAACAACGTCACGATCCGGCGCGTGCGCCTGACCTCGGGCGACTACTACCCGATCCGCTACTCCGACAACGACACCACGGGGCTCGTGGTGGAGGACTCCGAGATCATCGGCACGTCCGACGACGCGACCGCAGGCGTGTCGTTCAACAACTTCACCGTTCGCCGCGCCAACATTCACGGCGCGGCCGACGGCATCAAAGCCGATGCGAACGTTCTCGTGGAGGACTCGTGGATCCACGATCTGCGCAACGGTCCGGATCAACACAACGACGGCGTGCAGTCCACCGGCGGCAAAGGCGTCACGCTGCGCAACAACTGGATCAGCGGAGCCAGCAACGCGGCGGTGCAGACGGGTGACCTCGGCGCGGCGACGGAGGATCTGACGCTCGAGTGCAACTGGTTTGGCGGCGGCGGGTGGACGCTCAACATTCGCGGCCAGGGCGCGACGGTCCCCAAGAACACGCGCATCGTGAACAACGTGTTCGCGCGCGATCACGGCTATGGACCGTGGGCGCTCGACGATCCCGATCCGACGATCGAGGGCAACACGTACGAGGACGGCGAGCCGATTCTGCCGTAGTGCCGATCGTGCCGATCGTGCCGTCGTCACCCTGGCGTCGTCACCGTCGGAACCTGACGGAGCGGGAGTCACGCACCGTCGAGATTTCGTCACCGTCTGGAGCTCGGTGCGCCAAGGCTCGTGTCCCCGCGCGCCACCCGCGCGCTAAGCCGCGCTAAGCCGCCGACAGCTCGTTGCGGTGCGATCGGGCATGGCTGTGGTTCGACCCGTGCACTCGGTTGCCACATGTTCCGTCGCGCACTCGTCACTCTTCTCGTCCTCGTCGTCCTCGTCGGTGCTTCCACCGGTTGCACCCTGTCCCGCGAAGGCAGGCGCGGCGCGATCATCGCGGGTGGTGTGACCGCCGCATCGAGCATCTTGCTCATCCGCTCGGGCGAGCGCGACCGCGACCACAATGGCATCAACGAGACCATCCTCGACGACGATTGGGGCGCGTACATGCTCGGCAGCGCGATGTTTGTCGGCGGTATCGCGTTGCTCCTCGGGGGGCTCGCGAGCCGCGAGGCACCGGAGCCCGCCCCGAGCGTGACGTACCTGCCGCCCGCGTCGGCGATGCCCGTCACCGAACCGCCGCCTGTGACGGTGACGACGACGACGCTCGCGGAGTCGTCGACGACCGACAACGCGCCTACGCAGATCGTCGAGATCGAGCGGGTCGACGTCGTGCCCCTGCCCGAGCTTCCCGCGACGGCCGAGGTGCTGCGCCTCGCCAAGCAGGTGCGCTCCGCCGCGACGCATGGTCGCTGCGAAGCCGCGTGGATCATGTGGATCGATCTACACAAGCTCGACGCGGCCTACGCGCGTGCGTTGCGCGACGGTCGCGTGATGGCGCGCTGCGCGGAGTGAGTTAGTTCGAGCTAGTCCTTTGAGCTAGTCCTTGGTGGCGGCAAGGATCGCGTCCGCGCCTTGCGCGAGCAGATCCTCGGCGAGGCGCTGTCCGAGCAGCTCGGCGTCCTCGGTGAGCCCACCCACTTCGGCGCGCAGGATCTTCGATCCGTCGAGCATGCCGCACATACCGACGATGCGCAGGCCCCCACCCTCTCGATCGATCGCGTGTGCCGCGAGCGGCGTCTGACACGAGCCGCCCATGCGCGCGAGGAAGCTGCGCTCGGCGGCGATGCGGCGCTCCTCGGCGGCGTCGTGCATCGCGCGACGAATGAGCTCCGCGGTGAACGCGTCGTGCGCGCGGGTCTCGAGTCCGAGCACGCCTTGCGCGCACGCGGGGATCGATAGCTCGAGCGGCAGGAGCTGCGTGATGCGATCACCCATGCCGAGGCGCGTGAGGCCGGCCGCGGCGAGGATGATCGCGTCGAACTCGCCGTCGTCGAGCTTCTTGATCCGCGTGGGGACGTTGCCGCGCAGCATCGCGATCTGCAGATCGGGGCGCACCCCAAGCAGCTGACACTGGCGGCGCATGCTCGACGTACCGACCTTCGCGCCCGTCGGCAACGTCTCCACGGTGATCGGCGCGCGCGCGCAGAGCGCGTCCCACGGCACTTCACGCGACGAGACCGCGGCGAGCGCGAGTCCGGGTGCGAGCTCGGCGGGCACGTCCTTCATCGAGTGGACGGCGATGTCCGCTCTCTCGTCGATGAGCGCTTGCTCGATCTCTTTGACGAAGAGCCCCTTGCCTCCCACTTTGGCGAGCGGCACGTCGAGGATCTTGTCGCCTTGCGTCTTGATCACCTCGAAGGCGACCTCGAGGCCAGGCTGCGCGGCGAGAAGCCGTGCTTTGGTGTGCTCTGCTTGCCACAGCGCGAGCTGACTGCCGCGCGTTGCGATGACGACTCGTTGACTCACGTGACTGCCTTCGGTGCTGTTGGAGCGGACTCTGGCACGGACTCGGGCAGCGTGGGATTGGAGTCGCGGTCGGATTCGACGGGATCGAGCGCGAACAACTCGGTCAGCACCTCGGCACGCAGCGCGGCCTCGTCGGGGGCGGACGCGCGCAGCGCTGCGGTGGGCTGGTGGAGCAGCTTGTTCACGACGAGGCGCACGAGCTGCTGGATCGCTTCGCGCTGCTGCGCGGGCGTGTGCTCGCGACGCGACAGGGCGTCGAGCGTCTTCTGCAGCTCCGCGTCCGCGACCTGCGCGAACTTCTCGCGGAGCGCGCGGATCACGGGGACCACGCCCTGCGAGCGCATCCAGTGCTCGAACTGACTCGCCTCGTGCTCGACGATCTTGCCGGCCTGCTCGGCCGCCTTGGCGCGATCCGAGAGGTTCTGCGCGACGATCTTCTCCAGGTGATCGATGTTGTAGAGGTACACACCGTCGAGATCTTCGACGGCCGGCTCTGCATCGCGCGGCACGGCGATATCGATGACCACGATGTCGCGCCACTTGCGCGCCTTCATCACCTTCTTGAACAGCGCCTTGGTCAGGATCGGCTGGCGCGCGCCCGTCGAGCTGATCACCACGTCGGACTCGGCGAGCAGCTTCTCGAGGTCCGCCCACGGCTTGGCGATGCCATCGATCTCCGCCGCGAGCCGCTCCGCTTTCTCCGGCGAGCGATTCGTGACGACGATGTGGTCCGCGCCCTTCGCGCGCAGGTGACGCGCCGCGAGCGTGGACATCTTGCCCGCGCCCACGACGAGCACGCTCTTGCCGCGCAGCTCGAAGATGCGGCCCGCCAGGTCCACCGCCACCGTCGACACGTTGGCCGCACCGCGCGCGATCGTGGTCTCCGTTCGCACGCGCTTGGCCACACCGAACGCACGCTCGAGGCAGCGGCCGAGCACCGGTCCCGATGTTGACGACGCACCCGCCACTTCGTACGCGTCTTTGAGCTGCCCGAGGATCTGCGCTTCGCCGAGCACGAGCGAGTCGAGCGCACTCGCGACGCGGAACACGTGGCGTACGGCGGCCGGTCCGCGATAGTCGTAGATCGCGTCGGCGATGTCGTTGGGCTTCAGCCCGCGCTGCTCGGCGAGGAACGCGCGCACCGGGCCGGTCGCATCGGCGCCCGGCCTTGCCACGCCATACACCTCGACGCGATTACAGGTCGACACGAGCAGCGCTTCAGCGACGGGCAACGTCTTGGTCAGCGTGGCGAGCGTGGTGCCGAGCTCCTCCTCGCGAAACGCGAGCTTCTCGCGCACCGCGACGGGCGCGGTTCGCCAGCTGATCCCGACGACGAATAGCTCCGACATCGGAGTTACGTCACCATCCGGCGCACGAGGTAGATCGCGAGCACCGCGAGCGCCGCGGCGAAGCCGAGCAGCGTGAGCTTGGCCGCGCGCTTGCCGCGCCAGCCGTACACCTGACGCGACACGAGCAAGATGGCGTACGCCACCCACGTCACCGCGGCGAGCGGGTACTCGAGGCGATCGAGGCTCTCGCCGAGCTTGGACACCCACACGGCGCCGAGGCCGAGCGCGACGGTGAAGATCGGAAAGCCGACCCAGATCAAACGATGCGACAGCTTGTCGAGCGCTTCGAGCGGCGCGCCCTTGTCCTTGAAGGTGAGCCCCTCGAACTTCTTCTTCTTCAGCGCGCGCTCCTCGACGATGTAGTTCGCCGACAGCGCGCTCGCGAGCGCGAACACGCCGACGCCCACGGTCGCGAGCGAGATGTGAATGCGCCCGAGCGTGGACAGATCGCTCACTTCTCCGACGGGAGAGAGCCGCGCCACGACGAGCAGGATCAGCGACACGGGCATCACCACCACGCCGCCGAGCGTGAGCCGATAGCGGGCGCTCGCGAGCAAGTAGCCACCCGTCACGATGAACGCGAGAAAACCGAGCGCCTCGCGCACCGACTGCGCGGGGTGAACGTTCTGCGTTCCTCGCCAGCCGATATCGGCGCCATGCGCGACGAACGCGAGAGCGACGAGCGCGATCGCGATCGGACGAGCTCGCTGATGCCCGCCGAGCACGACGAGCAACGCCGCCGAGGCGAGCGTGTACATGCCCACCGCGATCCAGAAGGCAGGCGACGGCTCGACCGAGAGCAACCGCTCGCCCGCTACCGCCGCGCCCATGCTCACAAAGACCTCGGTCCCCCGAGGACGCCGTCGCGATCGCCTCGCGAAGCGCTCGCCTGAACACGAATGTTCGCTTCGCTCACGGAAACCTCGCCCCGAGGACGCCGTCGCGATCGGCTCGCGAAGCGCTCGCCTGTGCACGAATGTTCGCTTCGCTCACGGTGGCAGTGGCTCCCCGATGAAGCCGTCCACGACCTCGTAGGCGGTGTCGTTGTAGATCACCGAGTTCGCGAACTGCTCGGCGCCCATCGACTGGAGCGCGTCCTTGGACTTCACGCGCCCGATGAGATCGTGCGGATCGGTGTCGGTGCCGGTGGCACTCACGAAGTGGACCGCCGGGAGCATCGCGAACTTGCGACCGAGCTCGGTCAACGTCATGCGATCTCCTTCGAGCGCAGCGCGCCCTTCCGCCGTCCACGCTTCCAGCCGTTCCACCGAGATAAACAGGCGCGACATTCGAGAACCTCAGTCTACCGGGGCTCTTGGCAGCAAGCTACTTGGCTGGGTTGTCACGGCCTATATAGGGAGTTACAACGGCGCATCTGGAGGTAGTTCCCCATGGCCAACGAGAACGTCACGGAAGTCACCGACGCCACCTTCGAAGCGGAAGTCCTCAAGTCCGAGGTACCGACCCTCGTCGACTTCTGGGCGGTGTGGTGCAGCCCGTGTAAGCAGATCGCGCCGACGGTCGATGCCCTCGCCAACGAGTACAAGGGCCGCCTGAAGGTCGCGAAGATGGACGTCGACCACCACCAGATCGTCCCGCAGCAGTATCAGGTGCGGTCCATCCCCACCCTGCTCATCTTCAAGGGCGGCCGCGTCGTCGGTCAGCTCATCGGCGCCGCGCCTCGCGCGAAGATCGAAGCCGAGATCCAGAAGCACATCGGCTAGCTCGATCGCCGCACCTCGTGCGTAACTAGCCCGCATGAACCTCGCGTCCGTGTGGCTGGTCGCCGTCGGTGCTGTCGTGCTCGTGGGTTGCAGCAAGGCCGACTCGGGTACACCGAGCGGTTCGTCGCGACCGCCCAATGGCAAGGAGCGCGGCGATTGCGTCGCGCCGAAGGCAGCACCCGGTCAGGCCGCAGATCCGTCGGCCGTCGGCACGTGCGATCCGGGCCTGTTGTGCCTGTCGAACGTGTGCGTGCGCCCACCGCCCGCGGACTGCCAAGCCGTCGCCGATCAGCTCGCGTCGTTCCAGCTCGGTAACTATGCCGAGCCCGAGGAGCGCGCTCCCGTCGTCGACAAGTACAAGCGCGCCTGCCAGAAGGCGATGGTCTCCAAGGAGCAAGGCGAGTGCATCGCGAACGCGCGCAGCACGGTCGCCGCATCTGCGTGCGCCCCACTCATGTTCCCCGACCTGAACACGCCCGTCCTCGCCGGTGCCGGTGATGGCTGCGATGGGGTCGTGCAGGTGATGCGAGCGTACATCGAGAAGACGATGGGCAACCTGCAGGATCCTCAAACACAGAAGATGGCCAAGGCCATCATCACCGCGATGAAAGACTCCTGCGAGCAGGACGGATGGCCCGCGGAGTTCAAGCAGTGCATCGCTGGCGCAGACGACGACAACGCGCTGAACCAATGCAACGCGGGGATGCCTCCGGATCTCCAGCAGAAGCTGACGAAGCGCATGACCGACGTGTTGCAGCAGAACACCCCACAGCCCCCAGGCACTACCCCGTTCTGACCCGTTTGGCGCGCAGCTTTTATGTAAGCTAGCGGCACCGAGCGGGGGCTGGCTACGGGCTGCATGGCGCGAGACGACTACGAGGACATCGACACCGCGGTCGGCCAGGACCCCGCGGCAGAATCGTCGGCGTTGTGCGCGATGATCAGCGTCGACGGCGTCGTGACGTCGGTGCCGCTGCCCGACGCCGGTGACGTTCGCATCGGACGAACGGCGAGCTGTGATGTCGTCGTGCAGCACAAGAGCGTGTCGCGCCATCACGCCACGCTTCGCATCACGCGCGCGGATCCACCGCTCGAGGTCATCGACGCGGGCAGCCGCAACGGCACGCGCCTTCGCGGGCGGGCGCTCGCTGCCGGTGTGCCGGCGTCCCTCGCGATCGGTGAGGCGCTGCAGCTCGGCGAGGTCACGATCCTCATCCACCATCGCGCACTCGCTCTCGACGCATCGATCACGCTCGACACCGAGACCGCCACGCCCGACGCGATCGCTCGCATGCTCGAGATCGAGTGCGCGCGATCCGCGCGGACCCGCTCGCCGTTCGCGTATGTCCGCGTCCAGCTCGACGGCAAGGTCAACATGCGCGAGGCGCACGACTACCTGCTCGCCGCGCTGCGAACGTCGGATGCGATCGGCACCGACGAGCCGGGCACGTATCAAGTGCTGCTCCTCGACACCGGTGCACAGCAAGCGCGCATCGCGGCCGATCGCATCACGCAGCTCCTCGGGCAACACGGCATCACCGCGCGCATGGGCATCGCGCGCTACCCGCACGACGGCGTGACGCCCGAGCAGCTCACGTCGCACGCGTGGGAGCAGCTCGCGCGCGGACCCAACGCACCGCCGACGGCGATGGACGAGGTGCGCGCGCTCGTCGCGCAAGCGGCCACCGCGGATCTCTCGGTGCTCGTCACCGGCGAGACGGGCGTCGGCAAAGAGCTGTGCGCCGAGATGATCCATCGCTTGAGCCCGCGGGCCGGCAAGCCGTTCGTGAAGCTCAACTGCTCGGTGTTCGTCGAGTCGCTGATCGAGAGCGAGCTGTTCGGCCACGAGCGTGGTGCGTTCACGGGCGCCGTGTCCGCGCGCGCCGGTCTGCTCGAGACAGGCGATGGCGGCACCGTGTTCCTCGACGAGATCGGCGAGTTGCCGCTGCCCGTGCAGGCCAAGCTCTTGCGCGTGCTGGAGGAGCGCGTGGTGCGTCGCGTGGGATCGTCGACGGGGAAGACGCTCGACGTTCGCTTCGTGTGCGCCACGAACCGCTCGCTCGTCGACGAGGTCGAGGCCGGCCGCTTCCGTCGCGATCTGTACTACCGCATCAACGGCGTGAGCATCGCGATCCCGCCGCTGCGCGAGCGCACGAGCGAGATCGCGCCGCTCGCCAAGGCGTTCTCGATGCGAACGCGCGGCCTGCCGCTCGCGCTCGGCGCCGATGCGATCGCCGCACTCGAAGGGCACGCGTGGCCGGGCAACATCCGCGAGCTGCGCAACACGATCGAGCGCGCCGTGATGATCACGTCCGGCGGCATGGTGCGCGCGTCACACTTGCACCTCGAGCGTCCATCACAGCGATCGATCCACGTGACGATGCCGATCGCCAAGGTCGATATCGACGCAGGCGCGTCGCTCGCGTCGACGGTGGCCGAGGTCGAGAAGAAGCGCATCCTGGACACGCTCGAGCAATGCGGCGGCAATCAGACGCGCGCCGCACGCATGCTCGGCATCTCGCGCAACACGCTGCTCTCGCGCCTCGACGCTTATGGCGTGACGCGGCCGCGCAAGAGCTGACCCAGCACGAGGAGCGCGAGGAGCAGCGAGCCGACGTCGCCGCGCGAGGTCGAGCAACAGCCGGAGCCGTTTGCGAAGCACGCCTCGCCACCGCCGGCGGCCGGCTCGCACCGCGTGCTCGCGGGACACGTGAAGCCGGGCAGATCCGAGAAGCAGCGCACCGTGCACACGCGGACGTCGTCGCCATCGATCGCATCGCACAGCTCGTCGATGCACTCGTCGTCGGTCGCGCACGTCGAGCCGTTCGCACCGGGGCTCGGCGGGGCGTGGATACAGCGCGCTGCGGAGCATACGAGACCGCTCGGGCACGCGTTGTCGATGCAGAGCGGCGTGCAGAACGACAGGCGCTCGTCGTCGAGCGCGGCGACGCACTCGCCCTCGCTCGCGATGCAGTTCGTCGCGTACCAGCAGCGATCGCCCGCGTGCGCGGAGTCGGGACGCGTACGCTCTACGACGCTCTCGATGAACGCGCGGTGGCGTTCGATCCCCGCGTGTCGCGAGACCGTGCCGCAGTCTCCCGACGACGTGATCCCGACGATCGCGCCTCCGATCAGCGCCGGGCCGCCGGAGTCACCTTCGCAGGTAAACGCGGGCCCCCGCGTGACGAGGCTGCTCGCCGATGACTCCGTGACCATCGCGGTGCCGCTGCGCTGCGCGAACGGCGAGCGATCGTCCCGCGCCGTGCGGCCGAACCCGACGAGATCGACCGTCGCGCCGACGGCCACCGAGGAAGTGGCGAGCACGCGCGGCGTGGGGGTCAGCGGAGGAACGAAGACGAGCACGGCCACGTCGTTCTCGAGCGTCGTCGCGTCGAAGCCGGGTGCGGTGAACGCGAGGATCGGAGCGATGGGCTGACCGTCGACGATCGCCGTGGGCAGCTCGCCCGTCACGCAATGTCCGGCCACGAGCACCGCGTGCGGCGCGATCACGGTGCCGCTGCATACGAGCTCGGCGGCCGCGCCCTCCCCCCGGACGAGCGCGACCACCGAGGGATCCGAGCTCGGCGTACCACCGACGATCGCGTGCGCGTTGGTCGCGAGCAGCGCAACGAGAAGGAGTGCACGCATCACGCTCACGATATCAGCCGACCGATTCCAACAACCGCGACGCCGCTAACGCTGCTCTCCCGATCGCGCGATCGGCAACGCCGGGCACTTCGTTGCTAGCAGCCGAACAGCGCGACGACGGCGGTGATGTTGTAGCAGTAGTACCATTGGCCATTGCGGCACCACGAGTCGTGCTTCGCGCAGCCGCCGTGGTAGCAGCAATCGCCGCACACCCACGACCAGCAGCTACACCCGTTGCCGCACATGCCGTAGCACTGGTTCCCCGAGTTCGGGTACGCCTTGCACTGGCTGTTCTCTGTCGCCATCTCGATCGGAGGCAGCTCGATCGCGAGTGCCTTCGCGCTCTGCTTGGCCGATTGATGCAGCGCCATGCTGCCCGGGTACGCACTGCCGGTGATGCCCTCGACGCCGAGTGCGCGCGACAGCCAGGGCAGCGTCGCCATCTCGGGGAGCGCGAGCATCGCGTCGAGCACGGTGCGATCGCCTTCCCACCGCGCAGCGCTGTCGTCGGCGGCGGCCGGGCCGTCCTCGCCTTCGGCTTTCACCGCGGCGACCCACGCCTTCGACACCGTCAGCGTGAGCTGCCCGCCCAGGTAGCGGAACACGTAGTCATCGCCGACGGTCTCGGCGTGAATCAGCTCGGTGCCGTTCATGCTGACGAGGTCGAGGTACAGGATGTCGCCCACGCGCGCCGACTCGAACTTGATGCCCACGTTGGTCGCGGGGTCGACGTAGGTGCCCGCGATGCGCTCCGGCGTGTCGATGCGCAGGCGCAGCCCGTCGGCCTCGTCCGTGGTTTGCGGCGCCGGCTCGGGTACTGCGGACTCGCACCCGATCGCGAAGACAGTCGCGGCGATGACGGCGATGGTGAGCTTCATGGCCAACCGCTCATTCATGGGATGTGCCCTCGCGGATCGGCGGCGCGGTCTCCCAGATTCCGCGGTGTTCGCGCGGCGCGCACCGGCGGCGTCGCGCAGGTTGCTCGACGCCGCTGTTCAACGTCTGGGCAGTTCGCGCAGCGAAAATGCGGGCAACCGCGGAATGTCGGGGCGAGTCGATCGGTTGGGCGCAACGTGCGAACGATGGGGATCGCGATACTCGGGCTCGTGGTCGGCTGTACCGGCCCGACCTTCGATGTCGTGCCGAGTGCCGACGAGTCGACGATCGCCGACATCGACCGCGGCGTCCTGTTCGTCGATGCCCGCTGGAGCGTGCCGTCGATGCGCGCGCGCGGCGCCCTCGAGGAGCGCATCGTGAACCTGCCGATCGAGCTCGTGATCGCCGACATCGATCACTCGCCGGCGCTGTCCGCCCTCCCCGCCCTCGAGAACAAGCTCGCCGGCGCGGGCGAGAGCATCTGGGTGAAGGACGGCACGATCTGCTACGTGTGCACGCACGCGGAGTGCCTCGACGAGGGCATCGCGTCCGTGTTTCCGACCGACCCGATCGCGTTTCTCCGCTCGTCCTGCTGATACGCTGCGCGCGTGATCACGCTCGGCGATCGCACGGCCGGCGCGGCGAGCGCGACGCTCGAGCTGTTTCATCTCTACGCGGACGAGGCCGGCTGGATCCTCGAGGCCACGCTGGACAGCGGTGATCGCGTCGCGCTCGAGGGGCGCGTGCGGACGCCCGCGCTCCCCGGGCCGAGCGAGCTCGTCGTGTGGTACGTGGACGCGCCGCGCGTGGTCACGATCGACGGCGACCACGGCGCGCTGTCCTCTGTCGAGCCGCTCGCGCGCATGACGTGCACCGCTCTCGGCGCGGGGCGCGCTCGCGTCGAGGGAACCTTGTCGCTCGCGTGGACCGCGCTGACCGGCGGCGCGTCGCGTCCGTTCGAGGTCACCATCGCGCTCGACGCCGCGCTGATCACGTAGACTGAGCGCGCCATGTCGCGGGCCAGCAAGTTCTTGTCGTTGATCCTGCGGCACGAGCCGCATCGGATCGGCGTGACCCTCGACGAGAACGGATGGACGGACGTGGACGCGGTCCTCGCGGGACTCGCGGCGAACGGCCTCCCGCTGACGCGCGACGAGCTGTTCGCGATCGTCCGCGACTCGGACAAGCAGCGCTTCGCTCTCTCCGAGGACCGGACTCGCATCCGCGCGAACCAAGGCCACTCGGTGAGGGTCGAGCTGGACCTGCCCGATGTGCCCCCCCCGGCGCGCCTCTATCACGGCACGTACGCCGAGGCGCTCGAGAGTATCCACGCGACGGGGCTGTCCAAGGGCAAGCGCCACGCAGTGCACATGGCGGCCGAGACCGACACGGCGACCAAGGTCGGCATGCGCAAAGGCGCGCCGGTGATCCTCACGATCCGCGCAGACGAGATGGTCGCCGAGGGCATCAAGTTCCAGCAGTCCGCGAACGGCGTGTGGCTGACCGAGCACGTGCATCCGCGGTTCATCGAGTTCCCTTCGGAGTCCGATCGCCCCGAGTGGCGGCACTGGGCAGGTTCGGGTGCCCGCCCTCGCACGCAGATCGCCGCCGAGACCGAGCGCGCGGTCAAGACGGGCTCGTACACCGCGCCGAGCGGAGCACAGGTGTCGATCAGCGCGACCAGCGAGCTCGCGCGACGCCGCACCGTGATGTACGAGGCGGACGCGAAGCTCACGCCCGCGAACAAGAAGCACGCGACCACGTTCGCCGTGGTGAACGAGAGCACCAATCAATCGATCGCGCGCCTGCTCGCGCGTCCCGACGCCGGTCACGTGTGCGCGATGAACTTCGCCTCGGCGAAGAATCCCGGCGGTGGATGGCGCGGTGGCGCGCGCGCACAAGAGGAATCGATAGCGCGCACGTCCGCGCTCGTGTACTGCCTCGAGTCACAAGCCGCGTACTACGAGCGCAATCGCGCGATGAAGTCGGCGATGTACCTCGACCTCGTCCTGTTCTCGCCGTACGTACCGTTCTTTCGCGACGACGATGGCAACTGGCTCGAGAAGCCGTTGCTCGCGTCCGTGATCACGGTCGCCGCGCCCAACGCATCCGCGCTGCGGCAGCACGGCACGCTCGACGAGGCAGACCTCGAGACCACGCTGCGCCGGCGCGCGCGGCTGGCCCTCGATGCGTGCGCGCACCATCACGTCGATCGCTTGATCCTCGGTGCGTGGGGAGCCGGCGTGTTCGGCAACGATCCGGACCTCATCGCGGAGTGCTTCGCAGAGCCGTTGCAAGGCGAGCTCGCGGGCGCGTTCAGCGAGGTCGTATTCGCGATCCTCGGCGGGCCCGGCGCCGCGAACTACGATGCGTTCGCGAAGCGCTTCCCGGCCGTCGCGGTTCACTAATAGCCGTGCTTGCGGAGCGACACGTTCGCGACGAGGCCCATCGCGATGAAGAACGTCAGGAGCGACGAGCCGCCGTACGAGATGAACGGCAGCGTCACGCCGACGACCGGTGCCACACCGAGCACCATCGCGACGTTCACGATGACGTGCCAGAAGGTCATCGCCGCCACGCCGATGCAGATCACCGAGCCCATGCGATCGCGCGCCGAGAGCGCGACGTTCAAGATCCACACGAGCAGGAACGCGAACAGCGCGAGCAAGAACGCGCTGCCGATAAAGCCCCACTCCTCGGCCCACACCGAGTACGGGAAGTCGGTCCAGTGCTCGGGGACAAAGTTGAACTGGTTCTGCGTGCCCTCGAGGAACCCCTTACCGCTGATCTTTCCGGAGCCAACGGCGAAGATGGACTGCGTCGTGTGCCAGCAGTTCGCCGCCGTCGCGCCGCGATCCGCCGCGTTGCAGTCGATGAACCCGAGGATGCGGTTCTTCTGATACTCGTGCATCCGCTCCCACAGGATCGGAATCATCAGCAGACCGGCGAGCGTGACGTGAACGACGGGCCACACGTTGGGCATCGCGAGGAACGCGACCGAGAGCACGATCATCGTCAAGAGCGTCGCGGTACCGAGGTCGGGCTGCGATGCGATGAGGCCGATCGGCACCATCACGATGACGAGTCGAATGATCAGATCACGCGTCGTGTAGTGCGATGCCTCGCCGTCCTGGAACATGCGCGCCAGGACGAGGATCATGATCACCTTGACCAGCTCGGACGGCTGGAGTCCCTGGCCGCCGATGAACAGCCAGCGATACGTCGACCCGTGTCGCTGATCTCCGCCGGTCGCGCCTTGGAGGCGTGCCGCGATGATCAAGAGGAGCGCGATACCGAGGCCGATCCACGCGAGGCGAACGAGGACGCGATAGTCGATCGAGGTCGTGATGATGAAGACGATGCCGCCGACGATCATCCACTTCACCTGCGTGTCGAACTTCACCTGCTGCTTGAGGCCGCGCGTCGCCGAGTACAGGTTCAAGAGACCGATCGCGCATAGCGCGAGCATCGTGAGGATCAGCGGCCAGTCCACCGCCGCACGAAAGCGACGCCAGCGAGAGACGCCGATCGTCGCGCGCGGGAGCTCGATGTCCACGCCACGCATCATCGACTTCGCGAGCGCGACGACGAAGATCAGGATGACCGCGACGAAGATGCCGAGCAGCATCTAGAAGCCCTCCCCTGGACGCGCGAACGACGTCTTGGATTTCGGTAGCGCTCTCGGCTCGGGAAGCGGCTTGGGCATCGGCGTCTTGCCGCGCAGCTTGGACGACGTGAAGTACGTGTCGAGGATCTGCTTCGCGATCGGCCACGCGACGCGACCGCCGGAGCCGCCGTGCTCGACGAACACGACGATCGCGACCTCGGGATCCTCGGCGGGAGCCCAGCCCGCGAACCACGCGTGCGAGCGCGTCGGGTGGTAGCCCTCCACGTCGCGCTGGTCCTCCTCTTTGCGGCGCTTGGTGCGGATCTCGGCGGTGCCCGTCTTGCCCATGATCGGGACGACCTCGGAGAAGCCGTGATCGAACGCCGTGCCGCCCTTCTCGTTGGTGACGCGCCACATGCCTCTGCGCCACGTCTCGAGGGCGTCCGTCGGAATCTTCACCTCGCGCGCGACCGTGGGCTGATACGCGACGATGGTGCGACCGTCGTTGGCCTCGACGCGCTCGACGACCTGCGGGACGTAGAGCGTGCCACCGTTCGCGAGCGTGGCGTACGCCATCACCGTTTGCAGCACGGTGACCTCCACGTCGCCCTGCCCGGTCGCCGCGTTGGTCGCGTAGCCAACCTTGTAGCGGCCCTGCTTCTCGTACCAAGCCTTGGTCGGAATGCGGCCGCCGGTGTCGCCTTGGCCCATGTTGGTGGGGGCGCCGAAGCCGAACGCGCGCGCTGTCTCGGCGATGCGATCGAGACCGACGCGTTGTGCGAGCTCCCAGAAGTAGACGTTGCACGAGTGCTGGATGGCGCCGATGAGGTCGAGCTTTCCGTGCGTGCCGTTGCAGCGGAACGTGGTCTTGGAGAGCTGATACGTGCCGCTGCAGAAGATCGACTCGTCTTGCGCGCCCTGACCGTCCTCCAGCGCGGCGAGCGCCGTCACGAACTTGAAGACCGAGCCGGGCGGATACGACGCGCGCATCGACTTGTCGATGAACGGCTTGCGCGGATCCGAGAGCAACAGCGTCTCCTCCGCGCGCGTGAGGTGGCCCGTCATGATGTTGGGATCGAAGCTGGGCTTGGAGACGATCGCGCGGATCTTCCCGGTCTTCGGCTCGACGATCACCACCGCCGCCGCGCTCACCTGCGAGACCGCCTTCTCCGCGATGCGCTGCAGCTCGGCGTCGATCGTCAACACGAGGTTGGCGCCGGGCACCGCGCCGACGATGCGGTCGCCGTGGATCAGCGACATCGTCGTCTTGTCGTCGAGGCGCTGGCCCTTCGCATCCACCGCGTAGCGCTCGACACCCTTCTTGCCGCGCAGGTAGTTCTCCCACGCGGACTCGAGACCGTAGCGACCGACGAGCTCGGACGGCTCGTAGCCTTGGTTCGCGAGCTTGTCGACCTCGGCCGCGGTCATCTGCGTCATGTAGCCGATGAGGTGCGCCGCGAGATCGCCCTGCGGATAGTAGCGATACGGCTCGTGCTGCACTTCCACGCCAGCGATGCGCTTCACCGATTGCTCGACGAGCGCCGCGCGATCGCGACCTTGATCCTCGAGGATCACGATCGGCGACTTGGGATCCCGCTTCTTGCCGATGGCGAGTCGCTCGTCGATCTTCGCGACCTCGTCCTCGGACAGGCCGAGCATGCGCACGAGCTCCGCCTTGGCCTCGGACGTGAACTTCTTCGGCGTCGCGTAGATGTTGAACGCCAGCCGATTGTCGGCGAGCGGCACGCCGTTCTTGTCGAGGATCTTGCCGCGAACGCTCGACAGGTAGCGCTCCTTGACGACGTTCGAGACGGTGCGCTCGTAGTAGCTGTCGCCGCGCATGACCTGCAGCTGCCACAAGCGGATCACGAGCGCGCCGAAGAACACCACGATCACGAGCGCGACCCACTTGAGGCGCTTGTGCAGCTCGGGCAACGCGGGACCACCGCCCGCGCCGGTGCCGCTCTGCGCACGGATCAGCATCAGGGAGCCAATCCTTCCAGCGCGGCGTCGCGCTCGCGGTGCGTGCGTGCGAACGCGGCATCCACGCGGCGGAAGATGCGCCACACGAGCGGACCGATCAGCGCCGTCGCGATCGTGACGAGCGCGATGTGCTGCAGCTCCGTCGAGAAGCTCGCGCGCGGAACCGCGTAGAGAGCGCGCACGATCCACGCGAGGAGCCCCGAGAACAGCGCGACGAACGCGCTGAAGCCGATCGTCATCGCGGCGCCGCGCACCAAGATGCGCTGCTGCACGGTGCGCGCGATCACCGTGGTGAGGCCCGCGACCACGGCGCAGAGTCCGGGCGGCGTGCCGCTGATGAGGTCCACGAGGTAGCCGAGCACCACCGCACCACCGACCGACGGCGCGAGATCGCGACGCGCGGTGAGGCCGAGATACGCCCCGGTCAGCGCGGCGAGATCCGGAATGGCATCGCGGACAACGCTCGTCGGCATGAGCCGCCACACCGCCGCGAGGATCACGCACGCGACGTACGCGACCAGCACGATCGTCGCGGTCCTCACGGCGCCGACCCCGGCGGTGGATCCGCAGGATCCTCGTCACGCGGCGCGGGAGAGACCGTGAAGAACGCGATCAGCCCGACGACGACGAGGATCGCGAGCCACACCCAGATCGAGAGTCCGAGAAACGTCATCGTGGTGCCTTCCCCCGCGTCACAGCGGCCTCCCGCCAAACGCCGGCTCGCTCTTGCGCTTGGTCTTCGCGTCTGGATCCGCGGGCGGCGGCGGGGCGAGCAGCACCATCACCGCGCGGACGCGTGACACGTCGACGACGGGCTCGACCTCGACGGATTGGAACATGCCGTCGTCGCCGTGCAGCGTGGTCACCTTGCCGACGACGAGCCCGGGCGGGAAGCTCGCGCCGAGACCCGACGTCACGACCTCGTCGCCGACGGCGATCTTGCCCTCGGGCTTGAGCTGTCGCTCGAGCCACTCGATCTTGCAGGTGTACGAGTCCGGCGAGCCATTGCCGATCAACAGGCCGCGACCGCCGGTGCGCGGGATGACCACCTCGATCTTCGACGACGGATCGCTGATCAGCACGACGTCCGCGTAGTCCCCGTACACCTTGTCGATGCGGCCGACGGGCCCCGCACCGACGATGACGGGCATGCCGGTCTGCACTTCGCGCTCGCCGCGATCGATCCGCAGGCGCAACACGCGGAACTGCGGCGACAGCGGCGCACCGATCACGCGCGCACCGATCGTGTCAGCGGGCGTGCGCTTCTTGACGACGGCGAGATCCTCGAGCGCCGCGACGTCGAACGCTTTGCGCGTCATGGCCGCGAGCTCTTTGCGCAAGCGCTCGTTCTCCTCGCGCAGCTCGCGGTTCTCGCTCTCGACGTTCACGACCGCGACGTACCGCGACCACAGCGAGCCGATTCCCTCGACGATCCACGACACGCCGGCCTGCAGTGGCGCCGTGATACGGAGCAGCGCCTCGTCGATCGCGCTCGGAGTGCCGCGCGTCATGTTGGCTTTGAGCACGAGCGCGGGGATCAGGATCAGAGCGCCTGCGAGCACCCAATCCACGAGCCTACGGCGCATCGTCATGTGCAGAAACGCGCTAGCGGAGCGCGATCTCCCGGAGCAGCGAGAGCTCGTCGAGCACCTTGCCGGTACCGAGCACGACGGCGAGCTGCGGGTTCTCGCACACCATCACGGGGAGGCCCGTCTCCTCGCGGAGCAGCACGTCGAGGTTCTTGAGCTGCGCGCCACCACCCGAGAGAACGACGCCCCGATCGACGATATCCGCCGACAGCTCGGGCGGCGTGCGCTCGAGAACGGAGCGAACCGCATCGACGATCGCGTTGACCGGCTCGCTCAGTGCTTCGCGGATCTCGTCGGAGTTGACGAGCAGCGTCTTGGGAACACCAGCGACGAGATCGCGGCCCTTCACCTCGACGGTGAGTGGCTCCTCGAGCGGATACGCGCTGCCGATCTCCTTCTTGATGATCTCGGCGGTGCGCTCGCCGATCAGGAGGTTGTACTTGCGCTTGATGTACTGGACGATCGCCTCGTCCATCTTGTCGCCAGCGACGCGAATGGACTTGCTGAGCACCACGCCCGCGAGCGCGATCACCGCGACCTCCGTGGTGCCGCCGCCGATGTCGACGATCATGTTGCCTGTGGGCTCGGTGATCGGCAGTCCACCGCCGATCGCCGCGGCCATCGGCTCCTCGATCAAGTAGACCTCGCGCGCCGCCGCAGCGAGCGCCGAGTCACGCACCGCGCGCTTCTCGACCTCGGTGATTCCCGACGGTACAGACACGATCACGCGCGGGCGTACGAGCGTCCGGCGCTGATGTGCTTTCTGGATGAAGTAGCGAAGCATCGCTTCGGTGACTTCGAAGTCGGCGATAACACCGTCCTTCATGGGGCGGATCGCGACGATGTTGCCCGGCGTGCGGCCGAGCATCTCCTTTGCTTCCTTACCGACCGCCAGCACCTTCTTCGGCCCCACCGATGCGGCTTGCACCGCCACCACACTCGGCTCGTTCGCCACGATGCCGCGACCCTTCACGAACGTGAGGGTCGTCGCTGTCCCGAGATCGATCGCGAGGTCGTTGGAAAACATTCCGTAGACCCAGTCGAAGAGCATGGTGAGTTCCTGGCGTGACGCGCTGTGCAAGCGCGGAGAGTGAGCGGAGCAAAAGTGAAGGCCGGATAACCACCTACCGGCCGCGAAGCGCGAGCGGAGTTATCACGCGGCACTTCGCAAGCGCAACACAATCTTGGGTTGGCACGAACGCGCCTCATTTCGATAGCGAGGCTTGTAGTGGGATACCCCGGTAGCTAGGATGCGCCGCCCCGTTCTAGAACCCAGCAGGTCCCATGCTCGAATCGTTACGCAAGCAAGGCGCGTCCATCGCCATCTATTTGATCTTCGGTCTGCTGATCGTGATCTTCGTGATCAACTTTGCTCCCAACGCGGGACAAGGGACCGGCGGCTGTATGGGCGCTTCGACCACCGCCGTGAAGGTCGATGGTCACAAGGCCAACCAGACCTCCTACAAGATCGCGTACACGGGCAACCAGTACACCGGTCGACAGAAGGTGTACGTCGCGCTCGAGATGCTGATCCGTCGCGAGCTCCTCGCGCAAGAAGCGGAGAAGCGCGGCCTGCGCGTGACGGGCGACATGCTCGACGAGGAGATCAAGAAGGGCTACTTCTTCCTCGGCGGAAATCGCAACAAGCTCGACTTCTGGATCGACAACGTCGACGGCGAGAAGTTCTTCAACTTCGCCAAGCTCAAGGGCTGGGTCGGCCAGCTGAACGTGTCGATGAACTCGTACAAGGACGAGCAAGCGCGCGGTCTGCAGGCGGCGCTCATGGCCGAGATGCTCGCGGACACTGTTCGCGTCTCGCGTGAAGAAGCGCTCGCGGACTACCTGTTCGAGAACAACACCGTCAGCTACGACATGGTCGAGTTCTCGCCCACGCCGTACAAGACGGCGATGCGTCTGACCGACGCCGACGTGGATCGCTTCCTCGCCACGCACGAGGACGAGGTGAAGAAGAAGTTCACCGACGAAGAGCGCACGTACAAGGCGACCAAGCCGTCGCTGAGGCTCCGCTCGATCTTCATCCAGAAGCTCGTCGAGGCGCCCACGCCCGCCGACGGTGAAGCTCCCGCTCCTACGACCAAGCCGATCGGCATGCCGATCGACGCGGCCAAGACCACACTCGAGACCGCGCGCAAGGCGATCACCGACGGCAAGCAGAAGTTCGCGGACGCCGCGAAGCTGCTGAACACGGAGGACGCGGCCAAGGCCAACGGTGGTCTCGTCGGCTGGAAGCCGGTCGACAACGCACAGCTCGGCGACAAGGCCGTGAACGATGCGGTGAAGGATCTCAAGCCGGGCGAGATGACGCCGGTCATCACCACCGACGCGGGTGCGTACCTCGTGATCGCCGAGGACAAGCGCGAAGGCGATCTGACCTACGATCAGGTGAAGCACGAGATCGCGGTCGATCTCGCCAAGGACGTGTGGAGCAAGGAAGCCGCAAAGCGTGCTGCGCTCGATGCGCTCGCGTCGGCGCGCGCCGGTACGGGCAAGCCGCTCGATCAGCTGTTCAAGGCGGATCCCGCCGAGATGAACCGCAAGATGCAGGAGGAGATCCAGCGTCAGATCCAGGAGCAGATGCAGCTCCAGCAGAAGTCGGGCTTCTACACGCCGCCGTCGGCGACCAAGGACGTTCCCGCCTCGTGGTACGCGCAAGCCGACGGCTCCTCGGGATCGGGAAGCGCGGAGGGTTCTGCTGGTTCCGCCGCACCTGCAGAAGCGGGAAGCGCTGGCGCCCCGATGCTCACGACCACGTCGGCACCGACGACGACGACGACGGCGCCCGCGGCGCTCGAGCCGTCCAAGGACGTGTTGCCGGCGTTCGGCGAGGTGAAGGCGCCGTTCCTCGAGACCGTCGGCCCGGTGCCGAAGGCGTCCGAGCTGCCCGGTGTCGGCGACAACAAGGCGGCGATCGCGTCGATGTTCGACGAGCTCACGCCCGGCATGCTCGCGAAGCAGGTGTTCGAGTCGAACGGCGCGTACGTCGTGCTGCAGCTCAAGGACAAGCAGCAGCCGAAGATGGACGAGTTCGACAAGACCGCCGATCGCCGCATCGAGACGCTCCGCGCGATCCGCGGTGCGATGCTGCTGGAGAACTGGCTCAAGGAGACGTGCGAGCAGTTCCAGAAGGACGGCAAGATCGAGCCGATGGCCGAGCTGATTCGCGAGACGGATGACAAGGGCAACATCCTGCCCATCAGCTACCGTCCGTGTATGAGCTTCCGCTGACCGCTGCCCGCGCTTGAAACGACGACACGCGGGGTGCCCCTCCTTTAGATCTGGAGTATTTTCGGGATCGTGCCCGAGGGTGACCACCCCGCTACTGCGGTTGGTTCGAAGCGCCTGCCGTTCTCCTTTGAAGCAAAGGGCGGCGTGGGCCGGCTCGCGCTCGAAGGCCTCGCAGTGGCGCCCCTCGTGGTCGACCGCCTCGAGCTCGAGGTCACGGATCTCGGCACCGATCCGGGCACGGCAGTCGCCGAGAAGTTCCAGCGTCGACGCACGCGGCTGCGATCGCTCGCAGTGCACGTATCGTCCCACGCGCTCGACGAGCGAGTCGACCAAGTGCGCGCGCACCTCGCGGGCCTGGGCATCACGCAGCTCTCGGCGAAGCTGAACGACGGCTTCGTGTCGGTGCGAGCGCGCGCGGCTGATGGGCTCGCGGCGGCGGACATCTCGTTCCGGATCACGCTCGGGAACGCGGGGACACAAGTGCGTGCGCTCGCGTCGACGATCCGCGTGCACGGACATCTGCCGACGCCGGGCCCGGTGATCGTGGATCGCGTGGTGGTCGCGCTGCTCGGTGCGACGGACGCGGCCGGCGTGGTCGAGCGACCGCAGGTGCGCGGCTTGTGCGACGTGGAGATCGATCTCGTCGGTGCGCTGCTGTGGCACGTGCTGCCGCCGGCGGGGTGGAGGTTGCCGTCGGTCGGCGATCTGGAGCTCGTGCGCATCACCATCACGCGCGGCGCGCTCGAGGTGGTGTACGGGCCGGCGGGCACGCGCATCGGCGAGCTCGGCGTGCGTCCGCAGACGCATCAACTGGCGGCGGCGCACGACCTGATGCACTCGGCGGATACGCAGCTGCGCGAGGGACAGCTCGAGGATGCGATGCGCGGATATCGCGCGCTCCTCGCGAGCGGTGGGCCCGAGCAGCCGCTGCTGCTCGAGCGATTGCTGGCGGTTGCGGCGGCGCGGCCCGCGTGGTTCTTCGACGGACTCGAGCTGTCGAGGCAGGCGCTCGGTCGGTGGCCGAACTTTCCGCCGTCGCACGCGGCGCTCGCGTCGATCACCCTCGCGCAGGGCGACGCGCGCATCGCGGCGGAGCACCTCGCGGCGTTGGCGGCGTTGGCGAGCGCGGAGGGCGATGACGATCAGGCGGCGCTGTCAGCGCTCGCGGGTGCGCGGCTTCTGCGCGTGCTCGATCCCCGCGCGGCGACGCAGCTGTATCAGCTCGCGCTCGAGCACGATGCGAGCTCGACGGAGTCGGCGGACGCGCTCGCGGATCGATTGGCCGACGAGCAGCGATGGCCCGAGCTCGTCCGGCTGGTGCGCGCGCGCGCGGTGATCACGTCGGATGTGTCGCGCGCGGTGCAGCTGCGGCTCCGGCTCGCGGACGTGTTCCTGCACCACCTCGACGATCCGCAGAGCGCGCAGCAAGAGCTCGCGGTGGCGCGGCACCTCGCGCCCGACGATCCGGCGGTTCACGAGATGACCGCGACGATCCTCTCGACGATCGATCCGATCGCAGCGATCACCGCGTGGCAGGACGTCGCGCGGCTCGCCGAGGCGCGCGGCGATCATCGGACCACGGCCAAGGCGCTCGCGATCGTCGGCGACAAGCTCGTCGCGACGGGCAGTGGTGCGCACGACGCCGAGCTCGCGTGGACGCGTGCTCTCGAGCTCGACCCGTTGCAGGCGGACGCGATCGCGGGGCTCGCGTATGCGGCGGCCGCGCGCGAAGATCACGCGACGGCAGCCGAGTATCTCGAGCGCTTGCGTGGCATCGGATTGCCACCGCAGGTCACGGCGCGTCACGAGCTCGCACTCGCGCGCTCGCTGGTGGCGATCGGTCGCGTCGACGATGCGCGCGCGTCGCTGCGTCGCGCGACGCTCGCGGGTGGCGAGACCGCGGCGGAGGCGCACGCGGTGCTCGCCGAGGTAGCCGAAGCGGCCGACGATCGCGATCACGCGGCGACGGAGCTCGACACCGCGATCTCGCAGCTGCTCGAGCTCGCCGCCAACGATCCGGCGGGCGAGCGCATGTACACGCGTGCGGCGGAGCTCGCGATGGCGCGTGCGTCGCTCTTCGATCGCTCGGGACAGGCGGGCGCGGCGAGCGGCGAGTGGGTACGCGCGCACGAGCTCGCGCTCCATCATGCGCCGCAGATCGCGCGCAACGCCGCGCGCACGATGCTCGCGCGATCGGGCAACGATGGCACCGAGCGCCAGTGGATCGACGCGGTGCTCGCGACGCGTCCGCCCGCGCACGAGCGCGCGCAGTTGCTC
>JAEYYV010000224.1 GCA_023428295.1 Pseudomonadota bacterium | reverse complement strand
TCTCAAGCCCCAAGAGCTGACGGTAGAGATCGGTGTCCTGCACCGACCAAACCTACCGCCATCACGCGGCGCTCTCACGTCCGCAGCTGACCTCGTCGGAGACCCACCCGAAACCCGGAAGCGGCCTCTGACGAAGGGTGGAAAGCGTGTCGAACAGATCGGCAACGCTGATGGCTGCACGTTCGTTAGCCAGGTGTCGGGCTACGTTGATTGGACGGGCCCCGCTGGCCAGCGCGATGCGAAGGTGAAAGCGCTGAATGAGGCTGCGGAGCTGGGAGCTAACGCAGTGGTCTGGGTCTCAGTGGGGAGTGGCGCGATCGACTCGCAGGCCGAAGTACAAGTGCGAGTGAGCTAGCGCCTCAGCTGCGCCCGAAGCGAGCGCTCGTCCCGTGGGCAAATTTGGTGGGCAATCGGTGGGCGATTCAGGATTGCCTTATGCTTGGTTGCTTCAGGAAATTAGGCAAAATGGCGGAAGCGCATGGGAATCGAACCCACCAATCCGTCGCTCGCGCGAAGATTCATCGGTTTTGAAGTTAATTGAGGGCGAGCATCCGCAGGTTTACGTAGTTGTCCAATCCTGTCCGTTCTCGTCGATAAACCTGTACTTGGGTGCTTGTTCCTGTCAGAGGCTGTCGCTAGCGTAGTTCCTACCTGGTTCCTAGGAACAGCGAGGCGACGATGGCGACGATGAAGCTCACGGAGAACGCGGTGCGGAGGCTGCCGAGCCCCGCCGACGTGCCGCAGGCGTACTACTGGGACGAGGAGGTCACCGGCCTCGGCGTGGTGGTCGGCAAGACCGGCACGAAGACGTTCGTGGTTTACGGGCGCCTCGCGGGCGAGAAGGCGAGGCGCATCAAGCACAAGATCGGCATCCACGGCCAGCCGCGCGATGATCGCCGTGTGTGGTCGGTCGAACTCGCGCGCGCCGAGGCCAAGATCGTGCTCGGCAAGCTCGCCATGGGCACGAACCCGAACGAATCGGCCGACGACGTCGCACGGCGCAACGCCGGTCCCACGCTGCGCGAGGGCGTCGACACCCACCTCGCGAAGATGAAGAAGAAGGGCCGCTCGCCACGCACGATCCAGACCTTCGTCCACGAGACCAACAAGTACCTCGCCGACTGGCTCGACCGGCCCTTCTCCGAGCTGACTGGCGAGAAGCTCGCGGAGCTGCACCAGCAGATCAAGGACAAGGCGGCGAAGCGAACCGGCACCAACCCGGCCAACGACAAGGGCGCGCCGCTCGCGAACCGCGTGATCGCCCACGTGAGCGCGTCGTGGCGCTCGCTGAACAAGAAGCTCGAGGGCAAGCTCGGCAACTGGAACCCGGCCAGCGCCGTGGACCGTGACATCATCCGGCCCAAGCGCGAGCGCATCCAGGACGAGGACCTCCCGGACTACGCCGCTCGCGTCGCCACCATGCGGTCAGCGATCAAGCGCGACGGCCTCATGCTCGCCCTGTACACCGGCCTGCGCCACGACGACGTCCGCACCATGCGGTTCGACCAGGTCGACTTCGACGACGAGACCGTGCACCTGCCGAATCCCAAGGGCGGCCCCGGCGCCGCGTTCACGATCCCGCTGTCGAAGACGCCGCTCGCGATCTTGCGCCGCCGCAAGGACGACAACGCGAAGGACCTCGGCCGCGACGACGAGGGCTGGTGCTTTCCCGGCATCAACCTCAAGGGTGAGGTCGGCCCGATCGCCGAGCTGCGCCAGGCCGGGAACGGCGACCAGCGCTTCCCCGTCGAGGACGTCCACTCGCTGCGCCGCACGTGGGAGTCGATCGCCAACGACGAGGGCATCTCCGAGCTCGACCAGCACGTGCTGTCGAACCACTCGTTCGGCGCCCATAACGTCAATGCGACCTACATCAGCCAGCACATCGATCACCTCGCGAAGTGTGCCGACAAGATCGACGCCGGCATCTCGCGACGGATCAAGGGCACGACCCCAACGCGCAAGAAGAAGCAGCGCCACCTCCGCGCGGTCGCGTAGCTCTGAGAGGGTGAGGAGCATCAGCGCGAGCACGGCTAGCGTGGTGGTGCCGCGGCGCTTGCTCGGCCCCGATTGTCGCGAGACGCTGAGTGCAATGTACGCGATCAGCATCAAGCAGCCGTTCGTCGAGCAGATCCTCCGCGGCCAGAGGAAGCGCGAGTACCGGTCACAGCCGACGAAGATCACGGGCCGGGTCTACCTCTGCGCGAGCCTCAAGCCGCGGCCTGAGCCCACGGAGTGGCGCAAGGTGGGGCTCGCCATTGGGGAATTGCCGACTGGCGTCGTGGTGGGGTCGGTCGAGATCGTGAAGTGCGTCAAGGATCGCAGCGGCGGGTACGCATACGTCTTGGCGAACCCCAAGCGGACGCGAAAGCGGAAGGCCAAGAACCAACCTCAGCCGCGATTCTGGATCCCGCAGTTCTAGGTTCAGGACGCGAGCGCGCCGATGGTGTTCGCGCGCAGCCACGCGTCGACGTCGCTGCGCCGATACCGCACGAGGCGGCCGATCTTGATGAACGGCGGCCCCTTGGCCTTCGCGCGCCACTTGGTCGCGGTGACCGATGAGATGCCGAGCAGCGCGCAGAGCGCCTTCTCGTCGAGGTACTCGGTGGGCTGGTTGTCGTTGGTGGGCGTGTTCACGGCAGCACCAAGAACACCGCGACGATCGCGGCGACGGGGATGAACCACGGCGAGGTGCGAACGAAGGCGCCGAGGGCGCGGGCGGCGTTGGCGAGCTTGGTGATGACGGTCTCGAGCATGGCGGTGGACTCCTACTGGTCTACTGGTCGCGAGCGGGCACTTCGGACGTACGGCACGGGCGATCCCGTGTCGTTTTCGGCGGGCCTCTGCTCGTCACTGCCGACCACTCGGCGGTCGGGGCCGCGCGCCTGACGATTTCCGGCGATCTCGAGCGCTGCGAGCGAGGGCTCATACTTGGTAAAGCAGACGACTTCGCCCGAACTACCGCGTGGCACGATCATTTCGCCGATCACCCTGCCGCGGCTGACACCCTGCCAAGCGGTGCCGCGCTGGTGTCAGAGACACGTCGTAGCCTCTGTCATGGCTACGTCTCGGGATTTCGTCGTCGATTTCTTTGCGGGTAGCACCGGCCGGGAGAATCAAGGGTTAGCCAAATGAAGACCGTCGCAGCACCCCGCGAATCACGACACCTGTCGGTCGTTCCCAAGAAGGAGCTGACCCGCGCGCAGGTCGCGGCGCGGCTCGATGTCAGCATCTCCAGCGTGCGTCGCTACGAGGGCGAGCGGCTGCACCCTCGCGTGGACGAGGACGACGTCCGCTGGTTCGACGAGAAGGAGGTCGCAGCCCTGGCCGCGACCCTCGCCAACGAGCCGCGCGTGCTCCGCCGCCGCAACGCCGAGACTGGGCCCGTCGCCCGCGCCGCGCAGCGATCTCCCGGCGAGATCGCTGCGCAGGTGTTCGAGCGTCTCGAACAGCGCCAGTCGCTCGCCGAGATCGTGATCGGAGTGCGAATCGAACCGAGCGTTGTCCGCGAGCTGTTCGAGCAGTGGTGCCTCGGACTGGTCGAGGGTCAGCTCCAGCTCGATCGTGAGCCCCGTATGCCTCGCGACAGCGAGGTGCCGCACGTTTGCCGCGACGAACTGTCAGCGCGCCTCGCCGAACTTCCTGCTGGGGAGTCGACGCGGATCAGCGTCGGCCGCTATCGAGGCGCGTACCACCACGGCGACTACACATACCCGGAGGTCGTCGAGTTGGGCGGCTTCCATGTTGCCGGGCCATGCACGATCGACGATATCGTGCGCCGCTTCGGCCCCGGGGACTACCGCATCACCGCGTACGGCTTCGACCCCCCGGGCCTTCGCTGGGAATACCTCCTCCACGGCATGCAGACGGCAATCTGACGCGCGTGACGTCGACGCGGTACAGCGCGGAACATCACTTGGTCTTGAGGACTACGCGCCGCGGTCGAGCTCGTGGCGGGCGCGTGACCCGATATTGGTCGCACTGGCGTGCGAGCGGACATTGCGCACAAGCCGGGGACTTCGGTGTGCAGATCAAGCTGCCGAGGTCGAGGAGCGCCCAGTTGAAGTCCTTGGCCCTATCCTTGGGAAGCACACGAGCAGCAAGGTTCCAGAGCTCATCGGCGCTTGCGAGTCGTGGTGGCGGCGGCGGCAACGAGAACAAGCGCCCATAGACGCGGGCCACATTGGCGTCCACGACTGGGACCGCGGAATTGAACGCGACGCACGCGATCGCGTTGGCTGCGTAGCGACCGACGTATGGCAACGAGAGCAGTTCCGGGATCGATGCGGGGACGTTTCCATCAAACCTGGCTACGAGGTCCTTGGCGCATGCGCGTAGATGACGAGCGCGCTTCCGGTGCAAACCGAGTGGGAACAGGAGCGTCTCGAGATCGCGTGCGCGGGCGCGGGCGAGCACCTGGGCGGTTGGGTACCTAGCCAGAAGCTTCGCAGCTACAGGAGCGGCGACCTCGGCGCGGGTCTTCGCAAGCAGGATCTCGCATACCAGAACGGAGAAGGGGGGGATTGCTGGATCACGCCAGGCGAAGGTTCGCCCTTCCGACGAGGCCCACCGTAGCAGCCGTTCGCGGACGCTTCCGATTCGCCGTCGGTCGACGCGAAACGCGCGAACGGCAGCAGCTGTCGGGCGAGGCATCGTGACGACCAAAATACGCCGGAGGCCGGAGATCGGCACCTCGGTACGAGAGATCCCGGCGGGAATGCGATCGTCCGAATGTCGTAGGTCTATGCGATCTTCGCGGCATGGTCGGGCCAAGCCGCACCCAATTACGCCTTGCGTTCGGGTCGAATGAACCTGTCACGACGAAAGCGTCGGGCGCACTTCGCGTGGCCGGCTTGTTCGCGGGCATCGGGGGCGTCGAGCGAGGCTTGTCACTTGCCGGCCATTCATCGTCGTTGCTGTGCGAATGGGACTCGGCAGCGCAACGTGTGTTGCGTGCGCGGTTTCCCGAGAACGATTTAGTCGGCGATGTCCGAGAGCTTCGCTCGCTGCCAGAGGTCGATCTCGTTTCCGCAGGGTTCCCTTGTCAGGATCTCAGTCAAGCTGGATTGACCGCGGGAATTCGTGGCTCGCGGTCCGGACTTGTCAGCGAAGTGTTTCGGCTGCTCGATAAGTCGCGACCACGATGGCTGTTGCTCGAGAACGTCCCATTCATGCTGCAGCTCGATCGGGGCGAGGCAATGCGCTACCTCACGCGAGCGCTCGCCGAGCGGGGGTACCGATGGGCGTACCGGGTGGTCGACTCGCGTGCCTTCGGACTTCCGCAACGTCGGCAACGAGTGCTCGTGCTCGCGTCGCGCACCGAGGATCCGCGCCCGGTGCTCCTCGCCGATGACGTTGGCGATCCATCACCAGACCATCCGTTCTGCGATAGCAGCCGCATGCCGCCGCTGAACGGTGCGGCATGCGGCTTTTATTGGACGGAAGGTGTACGCGGGCTCGGATGGGCCGTCGATGCCACTCCCACGCTCAAGGGCGGCTCGACCGTAGGGATTCCATCGCCACCAGCGATCATCCTTCCGTCCGGCGACGTCATCACCCCGGACATCCGCGACGCCGAGCGTCTGCAAGGATTCCCGGCGAATTGGACGGCGCCAGCAATCGATGATCCGACCCGCAGAAACGGGCCGCGCTGGAAGCTCGTCGGCAACGCGGTGAGCGTGCCGGTGTTTCGGTGGGTGGGCGAACGGCTGGCGAAACCCGGTTCGTACAGCACCGAGGGTGACGACCCTCTGCGCGACGGAGCACCGTGGCCGAAGGCTGCTTGGTGCGTCGACTCACGGATCTATACGGCGAACGTTTCTTGCTGGCCGAAGCGGCTGAAGACGAAACCGCTGGTCGAGTTTCTCCGGTACGGGGGGGCGCCGTTGTCCTTGCGTGCGACGCGTGGCTTTCAAGAGCGAACCAAGCAATCCAGCCTTCGGTTCCCTAAGGGGCTACTCGAAGCCGTTGAGGCGCATGCTCGCCGCATGGAGCGCGAGGTCTCCATGCAAGGGTCTCGTCGGTGACTGGTAAGAAGGGCGACAAGCAGAGAAAGCCTTCGACTTCTCGTAAGCCAAGCCGTGCCGTTCCGACCTCGCCGAACATCGACGACTTTTCCGCAGAGCTAAAATACGCCGGTAATCGCAGCGATTTGGTGAACCGGATCGACCGTCTGTACAAGGTACTGGAGCAACTCGGCCTCGATGAGACTGACCGTCGTCTGGTCGAACTCGGGCGCGGAGAGAAGAAGAACTTTGCGCAACGACTGTCGACTGCCGTGGCGCAGAAGATCGCCGATGCTCTACGCCCGGACTTTCCGGCGATCCTTCCGAATGCGGATGGCAGAGGCCACGAGTCTCGATCGAAGGGCGCGAGCGGTCTGAAGAAGATCGACGTCAACTACTCGCTGCCACGGAGCGGTCTCGAGTTGGCGATCTCCATCAAGACGATCAACTTCAAGGACGAGGTTACCAAGCGCTACACGAAGAACACCAAGCGGGTTGACGGTGAGCTGCGCGCAGAAGCCGAGGATGTGCATACCCGCCAGCCATTCGCCGTACTCGCGGCCTACTTGTTCCTGCCAGTCGACGCGGCGACGGACGGGAAAGCTTCGAGCCTCGATCACAACGCCAAGACGTTGGTCCATCGCGCCGGTCGGGTCGACACCAAGAACGCCAGCAGCCAGATCGAGCTGGCGTTCATTGGTCTCTACAGCGATGACGGCCATGTGGCCTTCTACCGTCCCAACATGATTCCGCCCCATGGCGTCCCGTCAGAGTCGATGACCTTTTCGCAGACCTTGCAGGAGGTCCGGGCGCTCCACGCGAAACGGAACCCCCGAAAGTAGATCGAACGAATCAGGTAGGTGTCGGTTAGCACCTCGGATCGCGAGGCGGTTCTTGCCAAGCCGACCTCATTGTCAGCGGGTTCCGGTAAGCTCGCTCCGATGTGGCGTGTGGTGTGCCGATGGCCGGGGGCGTGATGGCTCGGTTTGAGCGCGCACGTACCAACCCCGGCGGTCTCGACTACAAGCAGTGGTGTCGAAAGCTGTTGGGCCACTACTTCGTTGCGGCGCCGAACGATCCCACCTACCGGCAGCCGGTCCGTTACCTTTCGGTCACCGAACAAGACTTGCAGCAGGCAAGTGCGCTCGCGACCCCTGAAGAGGCTCGCGCCAGCCTGCTCGACGTGTTCCAGCGCGAGGTTCGTGACCGTCCATTCCAGACTGCCTACCGGGCCGCTCCCAGGTTGGATCTCTGCGAGGTGCCCGACGTCGTCGTTCCGGTAGTGGTCTCCTCGCTGGCCGCTGCTGAGTACACGTCCGAAGACCGCTATCGCGCAACCTTCAACGAGCTGTGTGCCAATGGGCGCGAAAACGACACGAAGACGCTCCCGGAGCTGTGGGAGCAACTGCGTGACTGGTTGAAGGCGTGCCGCGCCAGCGATGATCCGTTGTTCTCGGTACGCGAGCTCGTTCTGCCGCCGCGCCCGGACTTTGGCTGGCGAAATATCTTCTACCCACGGTCGCTGACATTCCCGGGCCGCCGCGATCGGGAGGAACTCCAGGAAGCGCTCGTCGAGCTAGTTGAGTCGCCGACCGTTGCGGAAGTGCTGGGCGTTGTGGAGCGGCGCACTTCGAGATTCAGCGATCTGTTTCAGGAATACCTGAACGACTTCAGACGGCGCACTACCCACTCGCCGTTGCATCCCTTCTGGTACGCCGTGCAGACAGCATGGCAGGGATTGCGTCGGGAGGCTGAAGCCGCAGTCCAAGTCCGCCTCTGGGCGCAAGTCATTTCCAACGTGGCTCATGTCTACCTGCTCACAGACTCGCAGCAGGATGCACCGGTCGGTTGCTCCGCCAAGTTCGTGCCGACGCTCTCGGCGTTCGTTGTGGTCGATAAGGATGGGCATCACGAGGGGCCTGTGCTCGATCTGCTTGCCGGGAAGCTTCAACTGGGCCGCTTGTCTCGTGACGCCGAAAACGGTGTGATCGCCCTCCAGAGCTGCGGTCCTCGCATGTTTGACTCTCGTGGTGGCGTGCCTCGTTCCGGGCATGGCATCGCGCTTGTTCGTGCGAGCCGTGTCATGCAGTTTCGCGAATCGCTCGCGGCGCAGGGAGGAAGTGCCGGTAGTGTCGCGGGTCAGTACGCTCCGAACTGGGAGCTCGTAACGGATCTCGTCTTCAACTCGGCGACAGACGAGACCATGCCTCTGAGTTCTGCGCGCGCGTTTGTCTCCATGGTGAGAGGGACGGGAATCGCCTACGCGGATGGCTATCTCAGCGTGCCGGGATTCAGCCCGCTGATAGCAAGCGAGCATGCGGCTCGAGTTGACGCCCGCCTCAACGACGGCAGTCCGCCGATAGCCATGAACGGCGACGGCGGTATCTGGTCTCTTCCAAATGCCGCTACACAGGGGACGTGGACGGTGACCGCCCGAGATGAAGGTGGCGATGTGCTGGGGGAGGTGGTCGTTCGTTTCGTCGACCCGCCATCGCAGAGCGAGTACAAGATTCCAACTGCTGCCCAGTGCGAGCGAATGAGGATCGAGGGTTGCGAACAAGATCTCGACGCACTTCAGCCGGAGTTGCCGTGTTTGTCGGACTCGAGTGGTGAACTCGTTCCCGAGGGGGCCGTCTATTTGGGGCCAGTGGTGGGCGCTTGGAGCAAGGCTCCTGAGGTCGGCTATGACTGGTTGGCCGATCGCAGGACGAAGACGCTGCGGTTCCTCGGAGACCCGGACGCGCCCACCCCTCCTGTTGCCAAGGTCTTGTCGAAGAGTGCTGCCCGCTTCTGGCGCGAATGCTTCGGGCCGCGCTTCAGCTTGTTGAATGCGACGGATGCAACCAGTGGCGTACTCAAAGCGTATCGTGCGATGGCGCGAGCGCAGCGTCTTCCAAGAGGCGAGTCCACTCTGCAACGTCCCCTGCTTGAGGTGACCCGGCCACCGCCGTCCGCTTCGTCGGTCGGTGGGGTGGACTTGTTCTCGACAGTGCTTGGGACACTCGCGATGAGCCAGTCAGGTCTCGACGAGGCAGAGGTGTTTCAGATCATCGATCGGGCTTTTGGTCAGCTCGATTGGAGGTTGAAGTGGCTAGTGCTTCGTTCCTGGGTCGAGGCCGGCGCCCTCGAACTCGCTCTTGACCAACGCTGGCCTGCGCGAAGGTACTTCTGTCGGCGCCCTAGGCTGATCTTTCGCGATTCGTCTCGAGTCGAGGCGGTGATTGTCGGGACCCTACTGCCATCGGTAGCCAATCGCGTGATCGATCGGCTCGCAAGCAAAGGTGGAAGAGCCTACTTCGGGGCAAGCACGTCCCCATACGCACCTCGGCTGCTTCACGTCTCTGGCGTCGGCAACGAACTCGAGACCCTACTACGGCAGGAGCACTTCGCTGAGTCGGCAACAGCTGAGGATCCGAGAGGTGCCGTCACCTCGGTTCAAGCAATCGTGGACCCAGAGCGCTGTCCCGATCCCGATGAGTGGAAGGATCGTGAAGGCCGCGTCTGGTCATGGGATGAAGGCTATTTCGCGCGATCGGCTGATGTCGGGCGCGTCATGTTGCGCCTTGTTCAGGAACCGCGCCGTCCTGATCGATACGAGGTCGTGATCGACGGCCGAGCGCAGTGGTGGACTTACTCGCGAACGTGGGCCTTTCTCTCCGCGTACGATGCGATGTCGCGGAGCCCGTTCTCGCTGGCAGACGGAACGATCAGCGTGATCGAGCGGAGTGGGGCTCAACTGCCTGTTCGCTTGGCGCAGACCCTGGCGATTAGCACGGGGGTAACGGCTGGTCCTGATGCTGTCGGTCGGTACGGCTACTTCACGGGGACCGATACGCTCGCCTCCGACCTGATGCGGCGTCTTCTTCCTTCCATTTCGAAAAGGGAAACCAACCGTGCATGATCCCGTTGGGGCATTCACCCGGATCCGCGAGCTGTACCTCGCATACCTCGACACCGCATTTGCGATCCAAGACGAGATGATCGCCGAAGAGCGACGCTCTCTCCTTCGCCGATACGGAACGCTCTGCGCCCAGCCTCTCTTAGAGGCGACACCGCTGTACGAGACGGCCTATCCAGTCGACCAGCTTCGGGTAGCACAAGCGGGCGATGCCCTTGAGGGCTTCGATGCGGAGGCGCGTGCTGCCTTTGTCGATCTTTGCCTAGCGGGCCTTGTTGACTGGAAACAACAGCCAGGCGACTCGCAGCGGTTGGCTGCCTTCTCTCTCTACACGCATCAAGTACGGATGCTGCGCCGAGGTACCAGGGTCGGCGAGCCCGGCGTCGTTACGTCTGGCACCGGTTCGGGGAAGACCGAGTCGTTCCTGCTGCCGATTCTCGCGACGATTACTCAGGAGGCGCTTCGTTGGGCACCTCCAACAGCTGGCTACTTGTCGCGAAGGTGGTGGCAAGACGAAGGTTCGGTCAGCTATCGGAATCCGCGTGGGCTTCCGACCGAGAAGAGGCCGAACAAGACGCCGTTCAAGGCACAGCGCGACGGAGAATCCGCCAAGCGGCCAGCTGCAGTCAGGGCGATGATTCTCTACCCGATGAACGCGCTCGTCGAAGATCAGATGGTGAGGCTCCGGCGTGCAATGGACTCGTCCGATGCGAGATCCGTCATGGATCGGCGATTCCACGGCAATCGGATCTTCTTCGGGCGCTACACAGGCATGACGCCAGTGACCGGTTGGGACTTTCATCCACGTATGCGTGGTGTGGATGACGAGGCGCTCGTTGCAGCCGAGCTCGGGCGGCGCAAGCGGAAGCTCGCGAAGCTGTTCCGTTCGATGCAGGACATCGAAAAAGCACAACGGCGCGTGGAGGACGTCGCAGTAGAAGAAGCGCGCAAGTCATCGCGGGCAGACATTCGCTTGCTTGGTGAGCGTGAGGAGCGTCGGTCTGCTCGGTACGAGCTGCCATTCATGTTTCCGTCTGTCGATGGAAACGAGATGGTGAGCCGGTGGGATATGCACGAGCATCCGCCGGATCTGCTGATCACTAACATCAGCATGCTCAACGCCATGCTCGCGCGGGAGATCGACCGGCCGATCATCTCGAAGACGCGCGAGTGGCTCGAGTCCGACAAGGACGCCTACTTCTTTCTCGTTCTCGACGAATTGCACCTTCATCGAGGCGCCGCTGGAACCGAGGTCGCGTCGTTGTTGCGCCAACTGATCGTGGCGTTAGGGCTGGATCGGCGAGAGCACGCGCACAAGCTACGGATCCTCGCGTCAAGTGCCTCACTCCCCATCGACGACGAAGGAAGGAAGGCAAGCCTCGAGTTCCTTTACGGGATGTACGGCAAATTCGGGACACCGTTTGCGGGCTCCGGTCCAGAGGTTGAAACAAGCCCGGACATCTGGTTGCCGGCTATCGAGCCAGGAAATAGAGTCCCTGACACTCGCTACGCGAGCGTGGGGCTCGATCCCGTGCCGTTCATCTCGGCGCTGCAAGCTCATCGAGCCGTCGTCGGACAGCAAGATCCAGACGAGCCGGTGCGGCCGGCTGCGCCCGAGAACGTCGAGGATTCTTGGCGCGCGGTCTACGCCGAAGTCGCACGCGTCACAGGCCGCGGCGCAGTGCAGACTCTGCGCGACGTCGTTCAGGGCTCGGTGGAGGCGATCGGCGAGCTGGTGTCGGGCGCATGTTACGGGCCCTCGGAGGAGGGACGCACGACAAGAGCAACGCCGCTAGATGACATCGCACGTCGGCTCTTTCGCGGAGACGCGAGCCAGCGTCCGGCGGCGCTGCGTGGCTTGCTGTTTCTTCGTGGTTGCGGAGACAAGTTGGGGAGCTGGTTCTCTACAGAGCCGACAGCGCCTGCCACACGGCCAAGGTCGTTTCGCCTGCATACGATCTACCGGAGCATCGAGGGGTTGTTTGCCCCGATGATCGATCGTGGGCCCCCCGTCGGGCCCCGCACGAGCTGGGTGGTA
>JAEYYV010000210.1 GCA_023428295.1 Pseudomonadota bacterium | reverse complement strand
ACGATCACCGCGGGCCGCGTCACCACGACACCGCCGCTACCGCTCGACGACGGTGCGCGCACGCGCCCTGCCGACGGCGGCGAGATGCGCGCAGGCGGGGGCGTTCGCGGGCGCTCGGGTGGACGCTCGGCGGCCGTGGGAGCGCTCGCACGCGGCCCCGATCCTGGAGACGGCTCGCGCGTGATGCGCTGAGGAACGCCCGGGGATGCGATCGGCTGCGAGCTCGGTGCGCCACTACGACCGGGACGCGCGAGGCCCGCGGGGATCGGCACGGAGCCCGAACGTTCGCGCTCGGCCTTGAGCACGTCGACGGACATCTTCTGGCTCACGCGTTTGTGCTGCGCGTACTGGCCGGGACGCTCGCGCTCCTGCATGCCGGGCGGCGGATCGGCCGACGGCGGCGCGGGCGCATAGACCTCGATGGCGTCACTCTCGCGATGGCTGCGGTCACCGTCGGTGTTGGTGAGCGGACGCGACATCACCGTCGGCGGCGTCATCGCTTGGCGCGACGGCGGTCGCGAGATAGGGCGCGCGGGTGGCAGCGCACCGGCAGCGAGCGCGTTGGGGCGCTTCTCTTGCGGGGGCGCGTTCGAGCCCGGGATGCCGTCGGAGATCTCCGTGTCGTGCTTGCTTCGCGCGCGCGCGACCGCGGAGTCGTCGTTGGGGAGGATCTGGATCTCCGGCGCCGAATCGAAGTCCGGCATCGGCGTGCTCACGGTCGCGTTCTGCAGCGCTGCGTGCATCGCTTCGGACGCGTCTGGATCCGTCGGCGGATCCAGGTCCGCCATGTTCGGTGCTGGCGGCGCGAGGTTCGTGCGAACTGCCGTGGGCGCGCTCTTGCGCTCGGCGGTCTGCGTACGCGGCACCGGAATACCCGCCGAGCTCGACGTCACCACGCGTTGACCCGCGGGAGGCGTGGGCTGACGTGGAAGCGGCGGC
Organism: Pseudomonadota bacterium; assembly: GCA_023428295.1. Classification (GTDB taxonomy): domain Bacteria; phylum Myxococcota_A; class Polyangia; order Haliangiales; family Haliangiaceae; genus JABFXX01. The sequence goes on along the minus strand of JAEYYV010000210.1, from coordinate 7,369 downwards.
GGCGTGGACGTGCGAGCGATGGCGGGGCCGAGCTCGATCGGCTCGACGTCGTGGTCCGTCTCCGGTCGCGAGAGGACGATCTCGGGATCGCTCGGACGCGGCCCATCGTCGATCGGCTGCGGTGGGCCCGCGGGCGGTGCAGCGCTCTGGCGCGCCTCGAGGCCCTCGGTCCCCCCGAGATACTGGTCGATCTTGTCGTCGAACTTCCCAGCCTTGAGGTCCTTCAGCACGATCTTGTGCTGGGACTGCATGAGGCCCTTGATCGCGTCCTCGGCCGAGCCGGCGTCATAGACCAGCTTACGAGTCGAAATGATCACGCCGCCATAGAACAGATGCGTGAACAAGTGTGGACTCAACAACCCCGAGTCCTCGGTCTGAACGTGGAAGATCAGACCGCGGTACTTGACGTTGTGGTTGTACCCCAGGATGGGTGAACGCTTGGCCACCGCCCGACGAGGGTAGCACGCACCTTGTAAATCTGTCGCGGGGTTGGTACTCACCTCCTTCAGGCTTCAATCTCGAAGCGCCTTGGAGGCCCCGCCATCGCGGGGTACGCAATGACCGTGAGTGCAGCTGCAGCGGAGTCGAAGTTCGTCGAATTGGTGCGCGGTTGGTTGGTGTCCCTTCCCCACGATCTCAAGATCGCGTTCGACGCGATGGATGACGAGAACCTGCCCCGCCCGGTACGCGAAGTCGCTGCCGGCGTGGTCGCCTACGTCGTCTCACCGAACGATTTTATCGCTGACCGCAATGACGCGGTGGTCAGTTTTGCTGACGACGCCCTGCTCTTGCGGCTGGCGCTCGCCAACGCCCTCGGCACGGGTGAGGACGAACAGGCGTTCCGCGAACGGTTCCCCGAGCTGTTCGAGAACCTCGACGAGAATCTCTCACTCTGCAAGTCGATCATGGGCGAGCTCATGACCTGGCTCGAGAGCAAGGTTCCGGCGCTCGCGGCCATCGAGTACAAGGGCAAGAAGGCCACGAAGTACCTCGACGACGAAGACCTGCGCGAGCAGCTGTTCGACGACGGCCTGGTGTTCCGCACGGACTACCCGGTCGACGAGAAGACCATCGCCGACAAGCTCAAGAAGGCGACCACGGTCACCGAGGTCATGAAGCGTCGCAAGGACGAAGAAGCCCGGACCAAGGGCAACACGAACAAGATCGTCCGCGCGTAGCGGTCGATTTCGTGTTGTCTCGACGTGCCCTCGCGGCGCGCGCGGAGTCTACAGGTCCACGAGCTCGAACCCACTGAGCGGCTCGCCCAAGAAGCGAGGTGCGATCTCGGTGAGTCGCGAGATGTCCGTCGTGAACGCGTCGAGTCGGCCCGGCTCGGCGCGGCGATTGGTGGGAACCATCGGTCCCGAGCCGAGCTGTTCGCGTGCGGCCTCGGCCATCGCGCTCGCGCTGTCGACGACAGCGACGGGCCGCCCGGTGATCTCGGCAGCCACACGCGCGATGGTGTCGCGCAACAGCGGGTAGTGCGTGCAGCCGAGGACGAGCGTGTCGATCTGAGCGTCCTGCGCGAACAGCTCGGTCAGGTAGCGCGTCGCGGTGAGCGCGGCGACCTCGTCGTCGGTCCAGCCCTCCTCGGCGAGCGGGACGAACAGGGGACATGCGAGCGCGGCGAGCTTCGCGTTCGGCTCGCGTGCGGCGATCGCGCTGGCATACGCGCCCGAGCGAATCGTGCCGAGCGTCCCGATCACACCGATGTGGCCGTTCTTCGTGGCTGCGAGCGCACTTCGTGCGCCGGGCTCGACGGCGCCGATGACCGGTACCGGGCTCGCTGCGATGAGCGCAGGCAGGGCCGTGGCGCTCGCGGTGTTGCACGCGATCAGGACGAGCTTCACGCCTCGATCGAGGAGGAACTGCTGACACGCGAGCGAGTACCGCTCGACGGTGCGCGGACTCTTGTTGCCGTAGGGCACGCGCGCGGTGTCACCGAGGTAGACGATGTCCTCGCCGGGGAGCGCCGTGCGAAGCGCGCGAACAACAGTCAGCCCACCGACACCGGAGTCGAAGACGCCGATTGGATGACGTCTCGACGATGTTCGATCTTGCCCCATATAAGCGTCCGGATTGCGACGGACTGTCACATCTGGCTCCTCGAAGCGCCAGCCGTAACGCCGCGATGCGAGGAAAACGCCCTAGAGACGGCGTTGCTTCCGACGGAGCGGACGAGCGGCCTGCTTGGCCTCGAAGGCCCACAACAGCTGCAAGAATGTCGCGGGCTTGTGGTCGAGGGATTCGTAGAAGCGCGAGATACCGGGGAAGCAACGCTCCGCCATCGGCAACTGTCTCTCGGTGATACGGCCAACCACGGGCGCGCCGAGGAGCACCATCCATACCAAGACCGTGTCTAAGACGCTCACCGAGCGCGTCTGACCTGCCAACTTCGCGAGGTGGCGCGAGAACGTGGTAGCTATCGCGACCCATGTCCGGCCTTGCAGCGGAGCGGGTGCGCGGTCTCGTCGAGGCCGACCCCATCGTCATGCTCGAGATCGCTTCCGCGATCGCGAACGAAGGCGAAGGACGTTGGCCGAACGAGGGCATCACCAACGTCGCGCACGAGCACTCGTTGCGTCTCGCAGAGGCCGACAAGCAGCGCATGCGCGCCGCCATCGAGCGGATGCTCATGGGTCGCGACGTCGACGCTGCGCTCGAGTGGCTGCGCGAGACCGGCATCCTCTCCGTGCTGTTCCCCGAGCTCGCAGCGACGGTGGATCTCGTGCAGGAGACAGGTCGTCAGCACAAGGACGTCTGGGCGCACACCAAGCAGGTCGTGCGGCAGACGGTGCGCCGCCCGCTCGTGCGCTGGGCCGCGCTGCTGCACGACATCGGCAAGGTTCCGACGCGCACGTACACCGAGGACGGCGTGCACTTTCACGGTCACGCCGAGGTCGGCGCGCGCATGTTCGAGGGCGTCAGCAAGCGCTTTCAGTTCGCGCGCGACGAACGCCACACGATCCGCTTCCTCGTGCGGCATCACCTGCGTACGAACCAGTACAGCGATCAGTGGACCGACTCGGCGGTGCGTCGCTTCCATCGCGAGATGGCGGCGCACATGACGGACCTGCTCGATCTCTCGCGCGCCGACATCACCTCGAAGCGTCCGGGCCGGCGCAAGATGCTGCTCGAGCAGATCAGCGCGCTCGCGGATCGCGTCGAGCGACTCGCCGAGCAGGACGCGAAGCTGCCGCCGCTTCCGACGGGCGTGGGCACCGCGATCATGGACGCGTTCGAGATCCGTCCGAGTAAGCTGATCGGCGATCTGATGCGCGAGCTCACGCGTGCGATCGAGACCGGCGAGCTGGAGGCGCGTCGCGAAGGCGCGTACTACGTCGCGTACATCGCGCGGAAGGACTTGGTGCCGAACGTCGCGCCGGAGAAGCGCGAAGCGATCATCGCGGCGGGCGGTGACCTGCATGGTCCCGACGACGAGATCGGTCCGCACAAGGGCGTCGATCCCGACGACGATTCGCCAGGCGTGCTGTCGTGTGGGCACGATCCGGAGAACGATCCGTGCGTGCACCGCGACGCAGATCCCGACGATCCCGATCTCCGTCGCTGAACGCGTCGTTCCCTGATCGCCAAGGCACGCGTGCTGCACCGCCTCTCGTCATACGGAGGCTAGGATGAACACGCAGAACCAGATCCAGAAAGACGCGCAGGCGCCGGTCGATCGCTTGATCGGACACGAGGTCGCGCAGGACCGCACGCTCGGCAAGGGCTCGCCCTCTCGACCGATCGCGAAGGGATTGTTGCCGCTCGCTCGGTTGATCCCGCAGGACGTTCACTCGGTGATGGACTACGTCGATGGCGTGAACACGGGCGCCGGTGCATTTCTGACCGACGATCCTGCAGCACGCATCGCGAGCATCGCGCTCGGTGCGTCGGCGCTGGGCGTGTCGGCGATGACGGACTATCGCTTGAGCGTCGCGAAGGTGATCCCGATCGAAGGTCACGAGGTCATCGACTACGCGTGGGGCGCGATGGCGATCGCCGCGCCGTTCGTGCTCGGCTATTGGAAGCGCTCGCCGCGCGTGGCGATGATGCACATCATGTCGGGCGCCGGTCAGATCCTCGCGTCGCTGTTCACGGACTATCGCTCCGCGAAACGCCGTCGCTAGAGCGAACGGCGTGGCGTGAACGCGGCGTTGGCGACGAGGAGGCCACCGGCGATCGCGATCGCGACGATGAACATCGCGAACACGGTCTCGATGCCGGTGAGCGTATCGCGCCCGAGCAGCGAGAACATGCCGCGGAAGCCCATGCTGCCCGGCACGAGCATGAGGACCGCCGGCACCTGCACGACCTGCGCGGGTCGCTTGAGAAAGCGCGCGTACGCGTTGCTCGTGATCCCGACGGCGAACGCGCCGACGAGCACGCCCATGTCGCGACCGAGCCAGACGTCGCCGAGCTGCGTGCCGAGATAGCCGACGAGCGTGGCGCCCAGGATCCAACCAAACGCGCGCGGCGACGCTTGCACGACGATGCTCATGCCGAGCGCCGCGGCGGTCAGCGCGATCCACTGCGCGTACGATGGCAGCGCGATGGGCGTGGCTTGGTGCACGTCGACGAGGCCGCTCGCGAGGCGCGAACCGAGTGCGACGCCGACGACGAGCTCGAGCAGCACGATCACCGCGAACACGAGGCGGGACGTACCCGCGATGATGTGACGCGTGGTGAGCTCCGTCATGGCGACGGTCAGCGAGAGGCCGGGCAAGAGGACGATGAGCGCCGCGATCGTGACGAGCGGCGGCGAGATGTTCGTCCAGATCGACGACGCGATGCCGGCGGCGGTCGACGCGAACATCGAGCCGACGAGCTCGAACACGCGCGCGCGATCGACCGAGCGCTTCGTGAACGACGCGAGCACGCCGAGCCCGAGGCCGATGACGCCCGCGACCGCGACGTCCATGATCGAGCCGCCGAAGAACACGGCGAACGCTCCGACGGTGACCGCGTGGGTGAGCGTCGAGAGGACGCGCTTGTACCGAGGCGGCGTGCCCTCGATCGCACGCAGGCGCGCGAGTCCTTCGCTGATCGGGATCGCCTTCGCGCCGACGAGATCGGCGAGTGCGTCGACCTCGGCGAGCTTGTGCATGTCGAGCTCGCCGCCTTCGACGCGCATCATTCGCGTGCGCAGCTCGTGCGGATCGCCGAACGACATGATGATCGTCGTCGGCGTGGTGAACACTTCGGCGTCCGCGAGGCCGAGCTGCTGGCAGCATACGAGCAGGCCCTCCTCGAGGCGATGCGCCGGCGTGCCGTATCGATGGAGCGCCTTTCCGAGCGCGAGGACAAACGCGATCGCCGCGTCTTCGTGCGCATCGGGGGTCACGAAGCGCCTTATAGCGCACCCCGAAAACGCCGAACGCCCGGGCGGCAACCCAGGCGTTCGTGCGAGTCAAGACCAACTAAAGTAAGGAAACTCGAAGGGTTAAGTAGTAAATCGAGTTGCAGTGCCGGCGCGGCAACGCCGAGTTGCGGCCAGGATTGAAGCAAGCCAGGTGCCACGCTCGTCGAGCGTGTCGTAATTGGTTGTATTCGTAGCGCTTCGATGCTACCGACGAGGCTCGACCCGTCATCTCGCGCGACCGCACAAGGACATTCATGTCGCGGCGCTCCGGAGCGGGCGCAACAGATTGCAGAGCTTCAATGCAGAACATGCTCGTGGTCAATGCAGAGGGACCCGAGATCCGCGTGGCGGTCGTCGAAGAAGGTTCCCTCGCTGAGTTTTTTGTCGAACGCAAACGTGATCGAGGCATCGTCGGAAACATCTATCGCGGCAAGGTGACCCGGGTTCTCCCGGGCATGCAGGCGGCCTTCGTGGATCTCGGTCCCAAGGTCGAACGCGCCGCGTTTCTCTACGTCGCCGACGTGCTCGGTGCGGGAGACGCTGGGAAGTTGTTCGAGGACACCGAGGTCGACGAGGGCGACGAGGCACCCGAAGGTGCCGCCTCGCGGATCGCACGCTCGCGAAAGCAGCTCGCGAACCGCAAGATCGAAGACCTTCTTCGCCCCGGTGATTCCGTCACCGTACAGGTGACCAAGGATCCCATCGGTCTCAAAGGCGCGCGCGTGACGGGATACATCTCGTTGCCCGGTCGCTACTCGGTGTTCATGCCGCACGTCTCGCAGATCGGCGTCTCTCGCCGCGTCGGCTCGGACAAGGAGCGGCGTCGCTTGCGCGATCTCGTCAATGAAGTGCGGCCGAAGGGCTCGGGCTTCATCGTGCGCACCGCCGCGGAAGACGCGAGCGATCAAGAGCTGCGCGACGACGTCGACTTCCTCGCGCGGCTGTGGCGAAACATCGAGGCCAAAGAAGCGGAGCAGCGCCAGCCCGGCCTGATCTACGCGGACCTCGATCTCGCCTTGCGCGTGATTCGCGATCTCATGCGCGAAGACACGACCGAGGTGATCATCGACGACGACGAGCAGTACGAGCGCGTGAAGAAGTTCACGATGGCGTTCCTGCCTCGCTTCGCCGAGCGCATCAAGAAGTACGAGGCGAGCCGTCGCCCGATCTTCGACACGCACCACATCGAGCCGGCGCTCCGGCTCGCGGTGTCGCGCAAGGTGCCGCTCAAGTCCGGTGGCTCGCTGGTGATCGATCAAGGTGAAGCGCTCACCGCGATCGATATCAACACGGGCAGCTTCACGAACTCCGGCTCGGGCAACCTCGAGGACACGGTCACCGCCAACAACCTCGAAGCGTGTGAAGAGGTCGCGCGGCAGCTTCGCCTGCGCAACATCGGCGGCATCATCGTCGTCGACTTTGTCGATATGGACAAAGAGGGCAACCGCCGCAAGGTGTGGGACGCCTTCCAGAAGGCGCTCACGCGCGATCGCGCGCGCACCAACGTCACCAAGATCAGCGAGCTCGGCCTCGTCGAGATGACGCGCAAGCGCACGCGAGAGTCGCTCGTGCAGCTGCTCACCGAGCCGTGCCCCACGTGCGAAGGCTCGGGCGTGGTGAAGAGCGTGACCACGGTGGCGTACGAGATCCTCCGCGAGGTCCGTCGCTCGGGCACGCTCGTCGACAACGACAAGATCGATCTCGAGTGCGCGCCGCGCGTGGCCGAGGTGCTGTCGCGCCAGGAGCGCGATTACCTCGATCATCTCGAGAAGCGATTCCAGAAGAAGATCGAAGTCGTCCCGCAGAAGGGCTGGAAGCCGGATCAGTTCCGCGTGGCCGGCAAGTTGTCGACGGAGATCGCGGCCGAAGCCGAAGCGATGGCGCCGCGGCCGAACGGCGCGCACGCGCACAGCCATGGCGGCGGTGAGCGCAGCGGTGGTGGCGGCGGTGAGCGCGGCGGCGGTGAGCGCGGTGGCGGTGATCGCGGTGGCGGTGATCGCGGTGGGG
>JAEYYV010000159.1 GCA_023428295.1 Pseudomonadota bacterium | reverse complement strand
CCGCTCCGGCAGCACCGCCCGCGCCGGCGTTTGCGCCGCCCGCGCCGGCGTACGCCCCTGCGCCTCCCCCTGTTCGCCCGCCGCCCGGTGTCGCCGGCGGTCCCGCGATTTACGGCTCGACGCCCGTCGGTGCGCCCGCTGGCTTCCAAGCCGCGATGGCGTCCGAAGCGGATGACATGGGGGGCGCTCGCGCTGTCGAGGTCGCCGCGATGCTCGGTGACTCCGTCGTCGGTGTGAAGCACTGCATGGACCCGCGCGGTGGCAAGATCACGCCGGTCACGTACTCGTTCTTCGGCATCGCGGCCGTCGCGGCAATCATCGCGGCGATCGCGTTCTGGGTCTCGGTCGACAACGCGGCCTACAACAAGGGCCGCTACCACTACGAGACCGAGGTCCTGAAGAGGCCGGGCTACTCGGTTCGTCCGCGCACGCTCCCCGTCGCGTACGACCTGATGATGTTCCTCGGCTTCTTCGCCTCGATCGGCTTCGCGACGGCGGGCCTCGTGCGCGCGCGCAACGAGAAGAAGTCGCCGTACTTCCGCATCGGCACCGCGCCGGGTGTGGAGTTCGCGACGGAAGGCGCCCCCGCGGCAGACTTCCCGCTCGTCGCGCCGCACGGCGACGATTTCCAGTTCAACTTCACGCACGGCATGGAAGGCGAGATGGTCGTCGGCGGTCAGTCGACGTCGCTCGCAGATCTCGCCGCGCAGGGTCGCACGTCGATCTCGCCGATCCCGCCGGGCGCGAAGATTCGCGTGAAGGCTGGCAAGACCACGTTCCTCGTCTCCGCGGTCGCGCAGCCGCGCCGCCACGTGATGCCGCTGTTCGCGGCGCTCGAGAGCCGCGTGCTCGCGTACTTCGCGGGCTCGCTCGCGGTTCACCTCGGCTTCTGGTTCCTGATCGATCAGGTCGACCCGGATGGCTCGGGCGCGAACATCGATCTCGCCTCGCTCGAGGACACGTCGACGCGCACGAACTCGTCGTCGCAAGATGATCCTCCGCCGCCCGAGGAAGAGGACAAGCCGGAAGACGGCGAGGACGAGTCGGGTGGTACCGGCACGGCCATGGCCCTCGAAGAAGGCAAGATGGGCAAGAAGGACTCGGATCGCGCCGAGGGCCAGTACAAGATGAAGAAGGAGCAAGAGGATCCGCAGCTCGCGCGCCAGCAGGCGATCGAGCAGGCGCGCAACGCCGGTATCCTCGGCTCGACGGCGCTGACCCAGGGCGGCGCGTTCGCCTCCCTCACCGGTACCGGCGACATCTCCAGCGGCTTCGACGACGGCAACATCTACGGTGGTCTCCTCGGTAACGAGGCCGGCGAGATGAACGGTGGCTTCGGCTTCGGTCGCTCGGGCTTCGGTCCCGGCGGCGGTGGCACGGGCTGGGGCACGATCGGTACGGGGCGCTACGGCACCATCGGTCACGGCTCGGGCACGGGATCGGGCTACGGCGTCGGTGGTGGTCGCGGTGGTATGCGCGGTCGCTCGGCGGCGGTCCCCACGGTGTCGATCGGCCAGCCGAACGCGCAGGGCGATCTCGATAAGGCGATCATCCGTCGCTACATCAAGCGCAACATCCAGAAGATCCAGTACTGCTACGAGAAGGAGCTGCTCGCGAAGCCCGGCCTCGCCGGAACGGTCGCGACCCAGTTCTTCATCACGCCGAACGGTACGGTCGCTTCGTCGTCGGGCTCGGGTGTCGACTCGAACGTCGCGAGCTGCGTCGCGGGTGTCATCAAGGCCATCGAGTTCCCGAAGCCGAAAGGCGGCGGTGGCGTGCAGGTGAACTATCCGTTCACGTTCCGTCCCGCGGGCTGATCGCTCCGCTCGAAGGTCCGGTTCGCGGACAGCGCCGATGGTCGTCACGACCGTCGGCGTTTCCGTTTTCGGGGCAGAAATCCTCGACGGAATGTCAGCTCGATTTCGATGAGATGACTTGAGTCACGCTGCGCGCCGTTCTACGTTTCGCAGCATGAAGCTCCTCACCACGATGGTGCTCGGTGCAGCCATGCTCGCCGGTCTTGCGGGATGCCCCAGCAAGAACCGCGGCGAGTCGATCAAGCTGTCCAATGAATGCGTGAAGGCGTACGGCGCGAAGCAGTACGAGACGGCGATCGAACGTTGCGCGAAGTCGACGGATCGTTGGCGCGATAACCACGTCGCTTGGTACGCGCTCGCCGGTGCGTGGATCGGTCGTGGTGACTGGTCGAAGGCAGCGGACGCGATGCAGAACGCGGTGCAGATCGCTCCTGACCAGGCGATGTACCAGATGATGTACGGCCGCACACTGTACGAGAAGGCGATCCAGATCGCGCGCGAGGATCAGGCACGTCGCGAGAACAAGAAGCCGGAGGAGGTCGTGCCCGATCTCACCGTCGTGAACTTCGAGAAGCCGCTCCAGTATCTGCAGAAGGCAGTCGAGCTGAACCCCGAGCTCTGGCGCGCGCACTACTACATCGGCCGCATCTACCGCGACACCGACAAGCCGAAGGAAGCGGCGACCTCGCTGACCAAGTCATTGTCGTTCGCGCCGATCGAAGCGGCGCCGTACATCGCGCTCGGCGAGCTCTACCGCAAGTGGGACTACACCGACGAGGCACTCTCGGTCGCGCAGCAAGGCGCGACGGTGGTTCCGGGCGCCAACGAAGTCAGCGACATCTGGTACGTCGTCGGCATGGCCTACGACGACAAGCGCATGGACGACAAGGCGATCGAGGCGTTCGACAAGGCCCTCGAGAGCCGCCGCGACAACCACAAGGCCAAGTTCCAGCGCGGCCAGGCGTACTTCCGCAAGGGCGACTTTGCCAAGGCGAAGAAGGACCTCGAGGAGTTCTCGAAGTCGGGCGGCTCTTCCGTCGAGTTCGCGAAGCAGCAGGCCAGCAAGATGCTGCTCGACATCGCGGCCAAGTCGGCGATGCAGCAGAACCAGCAGGGCGCCGCGCCCTAGGACGACCTAGGACGATCGACGAGACTGCCAGGAACGCGAGGGGGCTCTTTGGAGCCCCTTCGTCATTTTCGGTGACCCCGCACCAACCTGCTAACTTGGCGTGATATAACGCTCATCGGTTGAGGGACGGGGTTTCTTCATTGTTTGCGGGAGGATAGTCCGCAGATGGATACGCGTACGCTGCTTCGTGAACGCCTGCGCCGATCGCGAGATTGGTCTGCAACGATCGATGAGTTGGAGAAGGAGCTGGAGAGCTCGGGTACCAAGCCCGAGCAATCCGAGCGCCTCGTCGAGCTCGCTGCTCTCGTCGAAGATGTGATTCCGGAGCGCGATCGCGCCATCGGTCTCTATCAACGCGCGTGGAAGCTACACCCCGCAAACGTTCGCGCGTTATCGCGCGCGCGCGAGGTGTACGGCGAAATCGGTCGCTTCGAAATGGTCGCCAAGCTCGGCGAGATGGAGCTTCGTGATCCGAACGCGCCGGGCAATCTTGCCCAGATCGTCGGTGAAGCGATGCTCGACAGTGGGCAGAAGGACAAGGCACTCGCCGTCCTTCAACGCGCCGCTGAAGTTCAACCCGATTCGGTGCGCGTGCAGGACGCACTTCGCGCACTCGATTACGATCCGGAGTTCTGGAGTGACTCCGTCGACGACGTGATCGACAAAGCGGATCGTCTCGAAGACGAGCTCGCGACGCGCGCGCTCGTTCGCGCGGCTCGCATGCTGCGCATCGAAGCGCCGGAAGATCCGCGCCTCGAAGAGGTGCTGAAGCTCATCCTCGTGAAGGACATCGAGGAGCCGAGCGCGAACTTCATGTACGAGACGCTGCTCGCTGGCACGCAGCGGTGGGACGAGCTCGAGGCGCATCATCGCCGCCGCGCGGAGCGCGCGAAGGACCACGGCGCAAAGGTCGAGGCACTTCGCACGTTCGCGCTCGAGTGGCTGCAGCGCTTCAAGGATCGTGATCGCGGCGCGAAGTTCTTCGACGCGGCGATTCGCGCGAGCGGTAGCAACGGCGCGGGACCGATGCGCTCGGTCGTCGCGGCGTACACGCTGCTCAAGCAAGTGCACGGTGACAAGGGCGAGTGGACGCAGCTCCTCGATGTCGCTGAAGCGATCGTCGACAAGCTGACCGGCGAAGAGCGACTGTTCGTCGCGCTGCAAGCCGGCAACATCGCGTTCGACAAGGTCAACGACATCGCGCGCGCGCGGAAGTTCTTCGCGATCGCGGCGACGATCGAACCGAAGAACCCGAACGTCGAAGACTTTGTCGGCGCGGTCGGTCTCGACGAGGCTCCGACGGCAGCGGGATCGATGCCCGGCATGCAGGCGCAGCCGGCGGTCGCCGCGGACGACGTTCCGGACGATCTCGCCACCGCCGCGAAGGGGAAGAAGGGGAAGAAGGGCAAGAAGGTCAAGAGCGAGGACAAGGACGACGATGACAGCGCGGCCGAGGCGGCCGCAGCGAAGGCGAAGGCCGACGAAGAAGCGGCGGCGAAGGCGAAGGCCGACGAAGCGGCCGCGAAGGCGAAGGCCGACGACGAAGCGGCGGCGAAGGCGACGGCCGACGAAGAGGCCGCGGCGAAGGCGACGGCCGACGAAGCGGCGGCGAAGGCCGACGCAGAAGCGCAGGCCGATGCGGCGAAGGCCGATGCGGCGAAGGCCGATGCGGCGCAGGCCGATGCGGCGAAGACCGATGCGGCGAAGACCGATGCTCCTCGCGCGAAGTCTCCGACGGCGCAACCCGTGGCGGCCGCCGCACCGGTGCCCGCAGGCCTCGAGGATGCGATGAAGGCGGCGAAGGCTGCCGAGGGCGGCGCCGACAAGGGCATCGCTGCGTGGAAGAACGTCATCGCGCAGAACCCGACGGCAAAGGAGCCGCGCCGCGAGTACGCGCGCGTGCTTCGCACGAACGGATCGTGGGCGCAGCTCGCGGACGCTCTCAAGGACGAAGAGGCCAAGGCCACGCCGGCGAGCGCCGACAAGGCCGCTCTGTTCCTCGAGCTCGCCGAGACCTATCAGAAGCTCAACAACGACAACCAGATGATCGCGGCGCTGAACAGCGCAGCGAAGGAAGATCCCGATCGCCTCGAGATCTACGATCGACTCGCCGCGCTCTACGAGACCAAGAAGCGCTGGCCCGATCTCGTCAAGGTGCTCTCCGAGAAGGCAGAGCGCTCCAATCCCGACGACAAGATCGCGATCTATCTCCAGGTCGCGAACCTGTACCTCGAGCGGTTCTCGAACCAAGCCGAGGCGATCAAGGCGTTCGAGAAGGTCCTCGAGCTCGATCCCGCGAACCAGCAGGCGACCGATCACCTCCTCGCGGTCTACGAGAAGCGTCGTGACTGGGAGAAGCTGATCAAGCTCAAGGAAGCCGAGGTCGAGCGCACGCCCGAGAGCGAACGCGCGGCCAAGGTGATCGAGGTCGCCAACATGGCGGCGACCAAGGTCAAGAAGCCCGACGTGATGACCTTCTGGTGGGAGAAGGTTCTCCAGTACGAGCCGAACCACGAGACGGCTCTCGCCGAGCTCTACAAACTCTACGAGCGCAACAAGGAGTGGGACAAGCTCGCGGAGATCGCGAGCCGTCAGGCCGATGCGGCGTCCGACGACAAGGCCCGCGCGGACGCGCTGCAGCGCCTCGGTCTTCTCTACACGGAGAAGGTCGAGAACAGCGCGAAGGCGATCCATGCGTGGCAGCGCCTCCTGCAGATCGACGAGAACAATCGTCGCGCGCAGGACGCACTCAAGAAGCTCTACGTCACCGAGGGTCGGTGGGAGGATCTCGAGGAGTTCTACCGCTCGCGCGGAAAGATCGACGAGTACATCCGCGTCCTCGAGCGTGAGGTGGAAGCCGGCAACGAGCAGTTCCGCCTGTCGCTCGCGATGAAGATCGCGGTGCTCTACCGCGACGAGATCCAGAAAGCGGATCGCGCGATGCGCGCCTTCGAGAAGGTGCTCCAGCTCGACGAGAACAACCTCGACGCGGCCGAAGCGCTCATCCCGCTCTACGAGACCGGGAGAGATCCGCGCGCTCTCGTGCGCGTCCTCGAGATCCAGCTGCGGGCGACGCCGTCCGACGACCAGATCACGCGCCAAGAGCGCATGAAGCGGCTGGCGCAGTACAACGAAGAGAAGCTGCGCGACAAGGGCGCTGCGTTTGGCTGGTGGCTCAAGGCCCACGCCGAAGATCACGAGTCCGAAGAGATCCGCGCGGAAGCGGAGCGGCTCGCCGGCGAGACCGGTGGATGGAATCCGCTGATCGACGCGTACGGGCAGTCGCTGCCCAAGTTCAGTCACAAGGCAGACGCGCTGCCGCTCATGCTCGTGATGGCGCGGGTCATCGAGAAAGAGCAGGGCGACGTCGAGCGCGCGCTCGAGATGAACCGCAAGATCCTCGAGCTCGACGAGCAGAACGAGCAGGCGCTCGATGCTCTCGAGCGGCTCTACATCGGCAAGGGCCAGTTCGAGGAGCTGCTCGGCATCTACACGAAGAAGCTGGATCTCACGAGCGATGGCGAAGAGCGCATCGCGATCCAGTCGAAGATCGGTCAGCTCTACGAGGACGAGGTCAAGGACGACAAGAAGGCGACCGCTGCCTATCTCGCGATCCTCGACGCGGCAGGCGACGAGCCGAGCGCGCTGCGCTCTCTCGATCGCGTCTACCTGCGCAACAAGCAGTGGAAGGAGCTCGCCGACATCCTCAGCCGTCAGCTGACGATCGTCGGACCCGACGAGGACAAGCTCGGCCACACCGAGCTGAAGTTCCGCCTGGGGCAGGTCAAGGAGCAGTACCTCGACGACGTTCCGGGCGCGATCGACGCGTACCGCGACATCCTCGACATCATGCCGTCGCACGAGCGCGGGCGCGCGGCGCTCGAAGTGCACCTCCGCGAACAGGACAAGGAGAAGCTCGTTGTCGCCGGCATCCTCGAGCCCGTCTACGAGCAGCTCTCCGAGTGGGCGCCGCTCGTCGGCGTGCACGAGATCCAGCTCGCTGCCGAGAAGGACTCGCTGCGCCAGACGTCGCTGCTCCTTCGCATCGGTGAGCTCCAGCGCACGAAGCTCCTCGACGCCGAGAAGGCGTTCGACGCGTACGCGCGCGCGTTCAAGGTCGATCCGTCGACCGAGGCCGCCAAAGAGCAGCTCGAAGCGATCGCCGCGCTCATCGAGAATGGATGGGAGCGTCTGGTCAAGCTGTACGAGGAGGGCCTGAACGGAAACAAGGACCTCGATCCATCGCTGGCGCACGAGCTCGCGACCAAGGTCGCGCGTTCGTACGAAGACCGCCTCGGCAAGACCGACAAGGCCGTCGAGTACTGGAAGAAGGCGCTCTCGATCGAGCCCGACGATCTGACCGCGCTGGCCGCGCTCGAAGCGATCTTCACGCGTGACCAGAAGTTCCCGGACCTGCTCGAGGTCTATCGTCGTCGCGTCGAGATCGCGCAGGAGCCGGACGAGCGTCTGGACTTCCTGTTCCGCATCGCCTCGCTGCACGAGGAGATGCTGGAGAACCAGGACGAAGCGATCGCCACGTACACCGAGATCCTCGGGCAGTCGCCTGACGATCTGAAGTCGCTACGCGCGCTCGATCGTCTCTATGTCGCGCGCGGCAACTGGCGCGACCTCGGCGACAACATCTCTCGTCAGCTCACGCTCGTCGAGAGCCCGCACGAGCAGGTGGCGCTCCTCGTTCGCCTCGCGCAGCTGCGCGAGACGCACCTGAAGGAGGCCGGCGCTGCCGTCGAGACCTACCGCCAGGTGCTCGATATCGAGGAGCAGAACCGCGACGCGATCGCCGCTCTCGAGCGGCTCATCACGAACGCGGAGCACGAGCTCACGATCGCGAACATCCTCGAGCCGATCTACAAGGCGCGAGGCGAGTGGAACAAGCAGGTCGGCACGCTCGAGATCATGCTGAAGCACTCGTTCGATCCGGCGCGGAAGAACGAGCTGTATCACCAGATCGCCGAGCTGCACGAGATCGGGGGCGACAACAGCGAGAGCTCGTTCGCCACGTTCGCGCGCGCGATGCGTGAAGATCCGCGCAACGAGGTCACGCACCAGCAGCTCGATCGTCTGTCGCGCGGCCTGGGTAAGTGGGCCGATATGGCGGAGCTGTACAACAGCGTCGCCGCCGAGGCGCAAGAGGACGATCTGAAGGTCGCGCTGCTGTTCCGCCGCGCGCAGATCCAGGAGCACGAGCTCCGCGACGACACGTCCGCGGTGGCGACGTACGAGCGGATCCTCGAGGCGAACCCGACCACGGTCGAGGCCGCCACGGCGATCCAGACGATCCACGAGCGCACGGGCGACTTCGCCAAGCTCGTGGAGGCGATGAAGCGCAAGGCCGACATTCTGTCGAACGTCGACGAGAAGAAGGCGCTGCTGTTCCGCGCCGCACAGATCGAGGAAGAGGTGCTCACGAACGCGGACGCCGCGATCGCGACGTACCGCTCGGTCCTCTCGATCGACGACGTCGACATGCAGGCGATGGATGCTCTCGAGCGTCTCTACGTCCGCCTCGCGCGGTGGGAGCCGCTGAAGGACGTCTACGCGAAGAAGGCGGATCTCGCCGACGATCCCAACGACAAGAAGGCGATGCTCTACGTGCTCGCGCAGGTCTACGACCGCGAGCTCGGCGACGTCGCGAAGGCGATCGAGACGTACCAGGGCATCCTGGATCTCGACGCGGACGAGCTGCCCGCGATCCAATCGCTCGATCGTCTCTACGGTCAGGCGGAGCGCTGGTACGACTTGCTCGCGAACCTCGAGCGTCAGGTCGAGCTGTCCGAGACCACGGGCGAGACCGTCGCGCTCAAGTACCGCATCGGTCACTTGTGGCAGCTGCGCCTCGGTGATGTCGCGCGATCGATCGAGAGCTACCGCGAGGCGCTCGAGATGGATCCGTCGCACGCCGAGACGCTGCACGCGCTCGACGGCTTGGTGCACGGCAAGAACGAGCCGGTCATGGCCGCGCGCGTCCTCGAGCCGATCTACGACACCGCTGGTGAGTACGCGAAGCTCGTCGATGTCCTCGAGGTGATGGTCACCCACAACGAGGATCCGCACTCTCGCGTCGAGCTGCTCCATCGCATCGCCAACCTGCACGAGCAGATGATCGGCAATGCGAACGCGGCGTTCGATGCATACGCACGTGCGCTCCGCGACGACTCGGGCAACACGGCGACGCTCGGCCACATCGAGCGTCTGGCGTCGATCACCAACAACTTCGAGTCGCTCGCCAAGCTGTACGAGGCGGAGGCGGCCAAGTCGCTCGACGTTCCGCGCCAGGTCGACCTCCTCTCGCGCCTCGCGCGCGTGCACGAGGAAGAGCTGCGCGATGTGGGCAAGGCGATCGCGACGCTGCGCAAGCTGCTCGAGGTCGAGTTCGACAACAAGCCGGCGGTGCTCGCCCTCGATCGTCTGTACTCGCAGACGGCCGCATGGCCGGAGCTCACCGAGATCCTGCGTCGCGAGATCCAACTCGCGGAAGGCGATGACGAGGTGGCTGCGTTGCAGTTCCGCCTCGGCCAGACGCTGCAGACCCAGCTCGGCGATCGCAAGGGCGCCGTCGAGGTCTATCGCGAGATCCTGACCACGCATCCGACGCACGAGACGACGCTGGCGGCCCTCGAGGAGATGTTCCACGGCGGCCACCTGCAGGTCGAGATCGGCAACGTGCTCGAGCCGCTCTACGAGTCGGCGAACGAGTTCCACAAGCTGCACGGCATCCTCGAGGTCCACCTGACCAAGCTGTCGGGCGCGGATCGCCAAGCGATGTATCAGCGGCTCGCGGAGCTCGCCGAGCAGAAGCTGTTCGATCAGGGCAAGGCGTTCCACTGGTGGAGCGAAGCGCTCGTCGAGGATCCGCGATGGGATCGCGCGCTCGAAGAGAGCGAGCGTCTCGCGGGCGAGACCGGTGCGTGGGAAGACATGGTCGCCGCGTACACGCGCGCGCTCGACAAGACGTCCGACAAGGACGCCCAGCGCGCGACGCTGCTCCGCATGGCGCGCGTCTACGAGCTCGAGCTCCGCGACGCGGCGCAGGCCGTGACCACGCACCTTCGCGTGCTCGAGATCGAGCCCAAGGACGCCGACGCGCTCGCCGCGCTCGATCGTCTGTACCTCGGCGCGGGCATGTACGAAGACCTCGCCGAGATCCTGCGCCGCCGCATCGAGGTGGTTCAGGACACCGACGAGCAGCTCGAGCTGTACTTCCGTCGCGGCGAGATCTTCAGCGACGCGCTCGGTGACCTCGATCAAGCTCTCGCGAGCTACACGAGCGTCCTCGAGAACGAGAGCCGTAATCGCCGTGCTCTCGAGTCGATCGAGTCGATCCACTTCCGCCGCGAAGACTGGCAGAAGCTGTTCGAGACCTACGAGAAGCTGATCGACGTCGCCGACGCCGACAGCGAGATGGCCGACATCTACGCGCGCATGGCCCGGATCTCGTCCGAGGCGATGGCCACCGGACCGAACGAGAAGGGCGGCGAGGACAAGGCGATCGAGCTGTGGCAGCGCGTCCTCGACATCCGTGGCGAGGACATGCAGGCGCTCACGGCCCTCGGCGAGCTCTGCACGCGCCGCGAGCGGTGGGAGGAGCTGGTCGAGATCCTCGAGCGTCAGGTCGCTGTCGCGTCGACGGATCAGGATCAGATCCGCCTCTACAAGCACCTCGGTCGCATCTGGGAAGAGAAGCTCCAGCGCGAGCGCAACGCACTCGATGCGTGGCTCGCCGCGGATCGCATCGACGGCAACGACCTCGAGACGCTACGCGCACTGGCGCAGCTCTACCGCTCCACGCAGAGCTGGGACGAGCTCTCGCAGACGCTGTCGCGCATCATCGAGGTCGGTCAGATGACCGATACGATCGCCGAGAACGAGACGATCGAGCTGTACGCACAGCTCGGTCAGCTCGAAGGCGACGTGCTCGGCCGTGTCGACGCCGCGGTCGATGCATGGCGCAAGGTCATCGCGATCGATCCGTCCGACTTCCGCGCGCTCGCGGCCCTCGAAGGGTTGTTCACGCGTGAGGGTCGGTGGGAAGAGGCGATCGACGTGCTCGAGAAGCGCGCGCTCGTCCTCGACGACGAGGTCCAGCGCCGCGAGACGCTGCTCCAGGCCGCCGCGACGTGGGAAGAGAAGGTCGAAGACCTCGCTCGCGCCGCGCAGGTGTACGAGCGCGTTCGTGCGTCGGACCCGTCGAACATCACGGCGTCGGATCGCCTCGAGGCGATCTACACGCAGCAGTACAAGTGGGAGAACCTCGTCGAGGTGCTGCTCGAGCAATCCGAGCTGCGCCCCAACGTCGAGGAGCAGATCACGATCCTGAACCGCGTCGCGAAGATCTACGAGCAAGAGATCGGCGATCAGGAGTCGGCCTTCTACGTCTTGCAGGCCGCGTTCAAGCGCGACTACTCGCACGACCAGACGGCGATGGAGCTCGAGCGACTCGCGTCGGCGACCAACCGCTGGCAGGAGCTGCTCGACGAGTACACGAACCGCGTCAACGAGCTCGAGCGCGAGGATCGCGGCAGCGCCGCGGACCTGTGGGTCAAGATCGGACGCTGGTACGCGGAGCACCTGAGCCACCTCGAGTACGCGATCCACAGCGTGCAGCAAGCACTGCGCATCGATCCGAGCCACACCGGCGCGCTCGGTGGCATGGGCGAGCTGCAGCGCAAGCGTGGCTCGTGGAGCGAGCTGATCGAGACGCTGCAGCGCCACGCTGCGGTCGAGCAGAACCCCGAGAAGAAGACCGATCTCTACATCCAGCTCGCGGAGCTCCTCGAGCGCCAGATGCAGGACATCGGTGGTGCGATCCACAGCTACCAGCAGGCGCTCAACCACGGACCGTCGTCGAACACGGCGCTCGTGGCCCTCGATCGCCTGTACCGTCGTACGGAGCAGTGGCAGCCGCTGATCGACGTGCTGAACAAGCGCGCGGAGATGGAGTCGGACGAGGGCAACATCGTCCGCTTCCGCCTCGAGGTCGGTACGATCTGGGACCTGCGCCTCTACGACGCAGGGCAGGCGATCACGGCGTACCAGCAGGTGCTCCACACCGATCCGTCGAACCTCAATGCGCTGCGGGCCCTCGAAGGTCTGTACGAGAAGACGAACCAGTCCGAGAAGTACCTCGAGGTCCTCGAGGCGCAACTCGACGCATCTCCGTCCGATGCGGAGCGCGTGCCGCTCTACGAGCGCATGGCCGCCGCGTGGGAGGAGAGGTTCGGCAAGCTCGATCGGGCCGCCGAGGCGTTCGAGAAGATCGTCGCGATCGACAACCGCAACTTCGCGGCGTATCGCGAGCTCGCTCGCCTGTACCAACAGGCGGGACGCTGGGAAGCGCTCGTCGAGACCTATCGCAACCACATCATGTCGACGTCCGACGTGCAGCAGCGCGTGGACCTCTACGTGGCGATGGGCTCGGTCTACGAGACGAACCTGCAGGACGTCGACCGTGCGGTCGAGGCCTACAGCGACGTGCTCTCGTTCGATCCGGACGAGCAGCGTGCCCTCGACGCGCTCGGTCGCCTCTACGAGAAGATCCAGGAGTGGGACCGCGCGATCGACGCGATGGCTCACCTCGTCACGCTGACCGACGATCCGCGCAAGCAGGTCGATCTGTACTGGCGCATGGGCCGGTTGCAGTACGGCCAGCTGCAGGACGCCGATAGCTCCGAGGCAAACCTGCTCCGCGCGCTCGCCATCGATCCGGCTCACGTGCCGACGATGGAAGCGCTCACGAAGCAGTACTCGGATCGCGGCGATTGGCTCAAGGCCGCCCAGATGATGGTGCGCGCGGAGAGCTACACGCCGGTCATCACGGACAAGGTTCGCCTGCTGTTCGAGGCGGCCAAGATCTACGACGACAAGCTCCAACAGGATGAAGCGGCGAAGCAGCTATATAGCGCCGTCATCTCGCTCGATCCCGAGCACGTCGACGCGGGCCGTCCGCTCGCCGCGCTGTACTTCCAGAGCCAACAGTGGACCGAGCTCTCGCCGGTCATCGACATGCTGGCTCGCAAGGTCGGCCAGCTCCACGCGGACCCGCGCGAGCTGAACGAGCTCTACTACCGCGCTGCAAAGACGGCGGACGAGCTCGGCGACTATCAGAAGGCACTCGGCTACTACAAAGCCGCGTACGACATCGACTCGACGTATCTCCCGACGCTGACCGGACGCGCCGACCTCTTGTTCAAGATGTCGGACTACGACAACGCCGGAAAGATCTACCAGACGATCCTCGTCCAGCATCGCGATGGCCAGAACGAGCAGGATGTCGTCCGCATCTACAACCGCCTCGGCGCGGTGCGGCAGGCACTCGGCGAGCGCAAGAAGGCGCTCAACATGTTCGAGAAGGCCCTCGAGATCGATCCGACGCATCGCGAGACGCTCTTCGCGGTCATCGACCTGCAGCAGCAGCAAGGTGACTGGGAAGCCGTCGTCCACGCGAAGCGCGGCTTGATCAACACGGCGCAGGCCAAGGAGAAAGTCGCGCTGCTCGACGAGATCGCGACGATCTACAAGGACAAGCTGAGCAACCCGCAGAAGGCGATCAGCGCGTATCACGATGCACTCGAGACCGCGCCCGACGATCACCAGCTGCTCCAGAAGGTCCTCGACCTCTACACGGATCAGAAGCAGTGGAAGAAGGTTGTCGAGACCATCGATCGCTTCATCGCGCTCGAGAGCGACAACATCCGCAAGGGTGCCTACTACCACGCGTCCGCGACCATCTATCGCGACGAGCTGAAGTCCCTCGACGAGGCGGTGGACTACTACGGTCGCGCTCTCGATAGCTTCTTCGCGGATCCCGCGAAGCTGCCCGAGGCGATGATCCCGCGCGCGCTGAAGTCGTTCGAAGCGATCGATCGCGTGCTGACCACCAAGCGCGACTGGAAGGGCCAGGAGCGCGCGTATCGCGACATGATCAAGCGCATGCCCAAGCCGGGCTCGGGAGCGTCGGCGACGTTCCTGAAGATCCAGGTCGGTCTGTTCGACGGCCTGGGCGAGATCTATCGCTCGCGCCTCAAGCACTACCAATCGGCGACGCAGGCGTTCGAGGTCGCGCAGCAGCTCGATCCCAAGAACGAGCTCCGCGCCGACGGTACGGATCGCGCCGAGATCCTCGCGGAGCTGTACCTCGTCGCCGGTCCGGACTACACGGACAAGGCGATCGAGCAGCACATGCGAATGCTGCGCAACGAGCCGTTCAAGTACGACTCGTACAAGGCGCTGCGCCGCATCTACATGGACGCGCACCAGTACGACAAGACGTGGTGCGTCTGTAACACGCTCGCGTTCCTCAAGAAGGCCGACCCGGACGAGCTGCAGTTCTACGAGCAGTACAAGCCGCGCGGTCTCGTGAAGGCGAAGAACGTCATGAGCCCCGATACGTGGGGCAAGCTGATCCACCCCGACGAGAACCGCTACATCTCGGCGATCTTCGGGGCGTCGTGGCAGGGCGTCGCCGCGATGAAGGCGTTCCCGCACAAGGACTTCGGCATCAAGCGCAAGGACCGCCGGCAGCTGCCGGGCGATCCGCTGATGTTCAGCAAGCTCTTCTACTATGTCGCGCAGGTCCTGAATGTGCCGCTGCCGGAGGTGTTCCTCGTCGAGGACAACAAGCCGGCCGACATCCAGCTCGCCAACGCGATCGAGAAGAGCGAGCTGTGCCCGTCGTTCGTGGTTCGCCCGCACTTGCTCCAAGGCAAGAGCGAGCGCGAGATCGCGTTCCTGTCGGCGCGCCGCCTGACGTTCATGCGGCCCGAGTACTACTTGAAGATGCTGCTCCCCACGAACACCGAGCTCAAGGTGGTCGTGCTCAGCGCCATCGTCATGGTGCAGCCGCGGTTCCCGGTCCCGCCCGACATGGTGCAGCTCGTCCAGCAGTACCTCCCCGAGATGCAGAAGCGCATGCCTCCGCAGGTGCTCGAGCAACTCGCGGCGGTCGTGGCGCGCTTCATCCAAGCGGCGCCCGAGATCAACCTCGCGAAGTGGGGCCACGCGGGCGACGCGGTGTCTCACCGCGCGGGCTTCGTGGTGTGCGGCGACCTCGAGGTCGCAGCACGCATGGTCTCGGCGGAGCCCGTCGTCGTCGGCGGTCCGCAGGTGAAGGACAAGATCAAGGAGCTCGTTCTCTACTCGATCTCCGAAGAGTTCTTCACCGTCCGCGCCCAGATGGGACTTACCATCGCGGGCTGATTCAGGACAGGGCGAGCTGGAAGAAGAACCGCGAGCCCACGCCCGGAGTGCTATCGACTCCGATCAGTCCGCCGTGGTGCTCGATGATCTTTCGGCTGACGTAGAGCCCGAGCCCCGAGCCCGGGTGGATACGCGCCGAGTGCGTGCGCCGGTACTTGTCGAAGATATATCCGGCTTCGGCCTGTGACACGCCAGGGCCGGTGTCGACGACCGACACGCAGCAGTGATCGCGGCCGACGTCGAGGCGCACCGTGATGATCGTTTTCGGCGACGAGTACTTCAGCGCGTTGGACAAGAGGTTGGCCACGACGCGCTGGATGCGAAGCTCGTCGATCGAAACGATCGCGGAGCGCGGCGCCTCGAGGCGCACGCGTGCTCGTTGTCGCGTCGGCACGGACCGCGCGATCACGACCTCGAGGAGCGAGCGCATGTCGGTCGGCTTGAGCTGCAACGCCACGTCGGGTGCGCAGCCGTCGAGCACGTCTTGCAGTAATCGATCGAGGAACTCGACGTTCTGCAGCACGCGCGCGAGCACCGGTCTCGCGTCGACGATGTCGCCCTCGTTGATGCGTTGATCGAGCAACGTCACCTCGAGCGCGACTGTCGCGAGTGGTCCGCGGAGGTCGTGCACGATCTCCGCGAGCTGCCCTTCATCCAACCCCACCCCCGTTACCTCGCGAAGATCACGCCGATCGATCTCCAGCGTCCCCAACGCGAAGTTCGGTTCGGTGGCTTCGTTGACGCTCGGTCTCGATTCCGTCCCCTCTCGCCGCTCCATCTTCATGGATCCTCCGCCCCCCAACCTGAAGCAATCCGAGAAACAGTCCAATGCGGAGAACTACGCAATCTCGCTCGTCGAGAAATCGATGATCGAGATTCCACTACTGCGGCAATCGTTCGCGCTCGTTGTCATCGTCATCACCACCATCATCGGGCCGCCGGTAAGGACACCGTCACTGTCGTGCCGCAGCCGAGTCCCTGCGACGTCGCCGCGACCGAGCCTTCGTGAAGCGCGACGAGCTCGCGAACGATGGCGAGTCCGAGTCCGAGCCCGCCCGAGGGACGCGTGAGCATATCGTCGGCCTGACGGAACACGTCGAAGACATACGGGAGGAAGTCCGGATCGATGCCGCGTCCCGTATCCGTTACCTCGAGGACGACGAACACTCCGTCTCGACGCAACGCGAGCGCCACCGAGTCCCCTCGAGCGCTGAACTGCAGCGCGTTCGACAGCAGGTTGTCGATGACTTGGCGTAATCGTGCGCTGTCTCCGAGAACCTCCGTGTCGTCGGTCGCGGAGAGCGTAAGCATGATTCCACGATTCTGCGCGCTCGGTTCTGTGGCCCTCACCGCCTCGCGACACACGCGCGATAGATCCATCGTACGCAGATCGACGAACAGCTTCCCGCTGATCGCGCGCGAGACATCGAGCAAGTCCCCGACAATGCGTGATTGGGAGATGGCACTCGCGTGGATCGCATTGAGTGCCTGCGAACGCACCGCGCTATCCGCCGTCTCGTCGCGCAGCACCTTCTCCCACAACAGCAGCGTGTTGAGCGGTGCTCGAAGCTCGTGCGAGACGGCCGCGAGGAATCGATCACGCAGGCGTGTCGCGTGCTCGGCGTTGGCACGCACCGCGTGCGCTTGCTCGACGAGTGCGGCGCGCTCGTCCTCGCTCGTGTACTGATCGCGGTTCTCCGTGGCGATGCCAAACCAGCGACGAGACGCATCGACAACGAACTCCACGCGATGCCAGCGATACCCGCCGTCCCACCGCCGGAGACGGACCTCGACGTCGAACGTGGGGCCGCGGCGTTGCGCATCCTCGAACACCGCGAGGCATCGCTCGCGGTCGTCAGCATGCAGGGCGAGTCGCCAATCCGCGCAGCCGCCCGTGTAGCGCGCCCACGAGCTACTCGTCCAGGTGGTCCCGCCCGTGCAGGTCACGCTCCAGATCAGCGTCGACTCACCGACGCCGAGCTGCCGTGCGACGACCTCCTCGGTGGTGGGTGCGCACACGACGACGACGCCGAGCGGCCGGGGCGCGACGGTCACCGCGCAGTACGCGGGACCCGGATCCAGCTCCACCTCGGGGAGATGTGTGATCGCACCGCTGTCTCGCGCCGCGCTCGCCGTTGTCGACAGAAGCGCGGGCACGAAGCGAGCCTCGAACAAGCTCCGCCACGCGGCGTTGACTCGCGTCGGTGCGAGCGTTCGCGTATCGAGCAGTGCGAACGGCGTCGATGCGTCGTCCCATAGTGAGAGCGCCTTCGCGGAGAGCTCGGGTGCGACGCGAGCGCACTCGAGGAGGAGGGTGGCATGCGCGGTCGCGCGATCCAGCTGCGCCCTCACGACGTGTGCCCTCCATAGCGGGCCGACAGGCGCTGCAGCTGCACGATCGTATGCGCGGAGGTCTTGGCCAGGATTCGCTGGCGATGCGTCTCCGCGGTGCGCCGCGAGATGAACAGCTTGGTCGCGACCTCGTCATTGGAGTAGCCGCGGATGAGGAGCTCGAAGACCTCGCGCTCGCGACGCGACAACCGATGGAGCGGATTGGACGGCGGGGCCAGCAGCTCGGCATCCACCGCGTCACGGGACACGAGCGGCGGCAGGTAGCGCAGGCCGCTCAGCACTTGATGAATCGCATCGATGATCTCCTCGATGCACTGTGTCTTGCTCGCGAAGCCACACGCGTTGGCGCGCAGCGTGTCGGCGATCACGCCGGGCTCGTCGATGACCGACAGCGCGAGAACACGACAACTCGGTTGCACCTCACGCAGCTGCGTCGCGAGCGTGATGCCCGAGGTGTTCGGCATCAGAATGTCGACCACGGCGACGTCGATCGAGGTCGTCCGCGCGATGTCGAGCGCCTCGGCCGCGCTCCCGACGTCGCCGACGACATCGAGCTCCGTGTCTCCACGTAGCGCCATCCGCAGCCCCACTCGAAACAGCGGATGATCGTCCACCAGGACGACCCGCGCAGCACGTACCCATTCCCTCTCACCCACGAGACCATTCGTCGCATACAACGTCGCGGGTTGCGATGCTTCTTCGAGAGGAATGCGCGCGGCGTCGTTCCATGAAAACGGAAAATGACGACCACATCTGAACGTGGCATTCCCTCGTCGAAAACTCGTTGGCCCGCTCACCGAGAACGGAGCACTAGGCCGCGGAGCGGCTCTCGATCACGATCGGGAGACGGATGACGAACGTGGTTCCGTGACCGACCTTCGTGTCGAACGAGAGCTCGCCGCCGTGCTGTGTCGCGACCGAGCGCGCGATGGCCAGACCTTGCCCCGTGCCACGGCCGACCTCCTTCGTCGTGAAGAACGGATCGAAGATGCGGTCGCGCACGATCTCGGGGATGCCGCTGCCCGTGTCCGCGATCTCGATCTGGACGGAGTCGTCCACCACGCGCGTGGCAACGCGGATGAGGCCTCGCACGCCGGTGTGCGCGTGAACATCGCTGATCGCGTGCGCCGCGTTGATCACGATGTTGAGCAGGGCTTGGTTCAGCTCGCCCGCAAAGCACTCGATCTGCGGGACGTCGCCGAAGTCGGTTCTCGTGTCCGCCACCATCGCGTACTCGTGGCGTGCGATGTCCAGCGTGGATTGCACGGCGGCGTTGATGTCGATCAGCGATCGCTTCGATCGCTCGGGATGGGCGAACTTCTTCACGGAGCGAACGATCGCTGCGGTTCGCTCGAGGCACTCCTGCGTGACCTCGAAGGAGGTCGGCAGGTTCTCGCGCAGGTACGCGAGCTCGGAGGCCTCCTCGGGTGTCGGCTGCGCCATCGCCAGCAACTCGTCGACACCTCGCGCATGAACTCGAGGTTGCCCATCATCGCTTGGAGCGGCGTGTTGATCTCGTGCGCGATACCGGCCGCGAGACGCCCCACCGACTCGAGCTTCTGCGCGAGACGCAGCTCCATCTCGACGCGCTCGCGTTCCTCCCGCTCGTGGATCGCGTACCAGAACTCCGCGTTGAGCTGGCGGCTCTGCTGGTGGATGTAGAGCATGTGCATCGAGAGCAGGAGTAGCAGGAAGAGGCTGATCGACGTTCCGATGACGGCCAGCGAGACGAACGCAGGCACGCGCGTCCACCGCGCGAACGCATCGTGGATGCGCAGGTCGGGGCACGTCGTGTACGTGCTGCTCGCGCGGATCGCGATCGACGATGCGATGAGTGCGAAGCAGCTCGGATCGAGCGCTCGACGATAGACCTCGAACGCCATCAACGAGTCGACGATCGCGACACTCCCCGACGAGAGCCACATGAAGGTCTTTCGCCACCGCTCGGGGGACCACGCACGGCGCTCGGCCTCGCGATAGAAGAGGCGCCTCGCCACCGCGAGGAGGACGAGCACGACGCTCGCGGTGATCGTGACCGCGAGGCCCACGGGCTCGTGGACGACGAACGGGATGTAGAGCAGGGCGACGCCCGGATAGAACCGAACGCCGGGTCGAGAGCGTGCGATCAGCGTCTGCTGGAGGATCGCGAAGCGTCGCTGCTGCGTGGTCGCAGAGACCGTGGCCATCGAGGCCGGCCAGACGCCGTTCATCGAGAGAGATACGACCGATCTACGGAAATGTTGAGGGCGCGCGCCGGTGTGGCCTGCAAGACCTACATCGGGAGGTGCTACCGTGGAGCGTGGTGCGAGCCACTCTTCTGCTGCTCCTGGCCGCGTGTCGCCTCGGGTTCGATGAATCCCCGATCGACAACCGCGACGCGACCTCGATCGAGATCGGCGATGCGCTCGCCTCGCCGGATGGATCGGAGCGGTGCCCGAGTGGCCGGGGGCCAGCGATGACGCTCGTTCCGAGCGGGTATTGCGTCGACAACACCGAGGTCACGAAGGCTCAGTACCAAGCGTTTCTCGACGCCAACACCCCGCTGCGGACGGATGGGCGATGCTCGTTCAACACGAGCTATCAAGCCATCGACTACGTGTGGAACGCGACCACGAGCGCCGACCAAGCCGCGGCCGGTATGGATTGGTGTGACGCGCGCGACTACTGCCAGTGGGCAGGCAAGCGGCTGTGCGGGCGCATCGCGGGCGGTTCGCTCGCCTACACCGAGCACGCGTCGATGGAGTCGCAGTGGTACATGGCGTGCTCGCAAGGCGGACAGCGCCGGTTCTCGTACGGCACGGCCAGCGCCGATGATCCGGTCATGGGCCGCTGCTATCTCGACATCGCGAACAACGCGACCGGCAATCAAGCCGTCGTCGGAACGCATCCCGACTGCAAGGTCGTGGGGACCGACGTGGTCGACATGCTCGGCAACCTGCAGGAGTGGATCGACGCGTGCGATACCAGCGGAGCCACGCCCGGCGACGATCGCTGCAAGACGATGGGCGGTGTGTGGTACTTCGCGTCGTCGTACAGCGAATGCTCCTTCTTCGATCCCGGTGGCGGCGTCGGTATCCCGCGCAACTCGGCGGTGAAGCACATCGGCTTTCGCTGCTGCGCAGACTAAGCAGCAATCGCCTGCGCGCGGAGCGGCAAGAGGATCTCGAATGTCGTGCCGCGGCCGAGCTGCGTATCTAGACGCAGCTGTCCGCCGTGTCGCTTCGCGATCACCGAGCGAACCACCGCGAGGCCTTGGCCGGTGCCTTGGCCGATCGGCTTCGTCGTGAAGAACGGGTCGAAGATGCGCTCGCGGATGCCGTCGGGAATGCCGCCGCCGGTGTCGCTGATCGCGATGCGAACAGCAGCGTCCGCGACGCTCGTCGCGATCGTGATCGTGCCGCGCGCGCCGGTCTTGGTGGTGACGTCGCCGATCGCATGGGCCGCGTTGATCACGAGGTTCAGCAGCGCTTGATTGAGCTCGCCCGCGTAGCACTCCACGAGAGGAAGCTCGCCGAGATCCGTCTTCACGTCCGCGACCATCGCGTACTCGTGGCGCGAGATATCGAGCGTGGTTTGAATGGCGGCGTTGATGTCGAGCGGGGCCTTCTTCGACAGCTCGGGATGCGCGAAGGTCTTCACGGAGCGAACGATCGCGGCGGTGCGCTCGACGCACTCTTGGGTGATCTGGAGCGAGCTCGGCAGGTTCTCGCGCAGGTACTCGAGCTCGGATACCTGCTCGGGCCGCGGTTGGGCCATCGCGAGGAGCTCCTCGGTGGCTTCACGCAAGAACTCGAGACTGCCTATCATCGCCTGCAGCGGCGTGTTGATCTCGTGTGCGATGCCGGTGGCGAGGCGTCCGACGGACTCGAGCTTTTGCGCCAGGCGCAGCTCCACCTCCGCGCGTTCGCGCATCTCCACCTCGTGCTTGAGCTTCTCGTGCGCATCCTCGAGCGCTTCGGTCGCGGCCGCGGCCTGCCAGAACTCCGCGTTCAGCTGCTTGCTGTGCAAGTGGATGTACGCCGCGTGGAGCGCGAGAAGACCGACGAGCGCGAAGCTCGCGTCCGAGCCGATGAGCACGAGCGATGCGAGCATCGGGATCCGCGTCCAGGTCGCGAGCGCCGTGTGAAAGCGGAGATCGAGCGACGCCGCGTACGTGCTGCTCGCGCGCAGTGCCACGGAACCAACGAGCAACACGATCGCGCGTGCGTCCAGATCGCGATGCCAGAGCTCGAACGCGATCAACGTGTCGAACAGCATGATGTTGACGCACGCGAGCAACGCAAACCGACGGCGCCAGATCGGGAAGCTCGGTCCCATCTCGGCTCGATAGAACCGCCAGCGAACGAGCGAGAACACGAGCAACACGAAGGCGGCGCACAGCGTGGCGATCGCGTCGATGGCGTTCCCGACAACGAGCGGGATGTAGGCGAACGCGAGGACAGGGTAGAGGAACAGTCCGGGGCGCGATCGGGCGATCAGCGTCTCCTTGGCCAACGCGATGCGCTTGTCGCGTCTCGCTTCCGAGACGTTCGACATGGCAGCGGGCCACAGGCGGTCCATCCCTCCTCGATCCGACCGAGCCCGAGGAGAGTTGAGGGCGGAAACGTCTACTCGGGATCGAGAGGGACGACCTCGGTCAGCGTGGGGCGCAGGCAGATGCCGCACCCCGCGCCATCGGGCGTGGTCTCCTCGTACGTCGTCGTCCACTCGTACTCGTCGACGACGTTGTCGTTGGCATCCCAGCCGATCAGCGTGTAGACGTCACCGTCCATCGCGACGGCGGAGACCTCGGTCACGATGCAGTTGCCTTCGCGCGTGATCGAGCCGATGTCGTTCTGGATGTACCGCTGGGTCGCGACCTCGAGCTCGCTGCACAGCGCGTTGCGACACACGCGGATGCGCGCTGGCGACGCGAGAGGCACGCACATCTCGATCATGTCCGTGCAGCCGGCATCACCGCACGGCTGGTTGCAGGCCTCCACCGCCACCATTCCCCCGACGAGTACGAGTGCCACCACGATCCGCATGCTCACCCGTTGGTCGGCCCCGACCACTCGTTGCCACTCACGCGCAGGTTCTGGTTGGCCATGCCGATGACCTTGTAGACCTTCAGCTCCTCGGCCTTGCCCTTCACCTTCACCGGCGGCAGTTGCTTGCACTCGATGCGGCCGGTCAGGTGGCGATACGTGTCCTCGGAGATGATGATGTCGCCGGAGCCCGCCACGTTGACGAGGCGCGAGGCCACGTTCATGGCGTCGCCGATCGCCGTGTACTGCAGCGCGCGCGTGGATCCGATCGATCCGGTGATGACGTTGCCGGTGTTGATGCCGACACCGATGCGCAGCGGCGGCTGATTCTCGGCCGCGCGGGTGCGGTTGAACTCTTCGAGCGCTTGGTACATCGCGAGCGCGCAGGCGACCGCCTTGAACGGCGCGTCCTCGATCGGAATCGGCGCGCCGAACAGGCCGATGATCTCGTCGCCGACGAACTTGTCGAGCGTGCCGCTGAACTGGAACAGGATGTCGACCATCACCTCGAAGTACTCGTTCAAGGTGTTGACGATCTCTTGTGGCGGACGCCCATCCGACATCGTGGTGAACCCGCGAATATCGGAGAACAGCATCGTCACTTCGGACGCGCGGCCGCCCTTCTCGATCACGAGCTCGCCCTTGAGCACCTGCTCGACGACCGACGGTGGAATGAGGCGGCTGATCTGCGCGCGGGTCTGCGCTTCCTTCTCGATGCGGCTCGCGAGTCGCGCGTTCTGGATGGAGATCGCGGCCTGCGCGGCCATACCGGTGCAGACCTGCAGGTCCTTCTCGGTGAACGCGTTGGACGTGAACAGCGAGTCGAGGTGCATGATGCCGAGCAGCTCGCCGGCGTGCAGCAGGGGCAGCGTCATCGTGGAGCGAATGCCCTGCATGATGATCGAGTGCGCGCCGGAGAAGCGCGCGTCCATGGTCGCGTCGCTCGACAGCACGGCTGCCTTGTTGTTCATGACCTCGGACATCACGGTCTTGGACAGCACGATGTTCGGATCGCTCTTGCCCGAGCGAGTCTTCACGAACGACGGCTTCATCTCCTTGCTGACCGGATCCTCGAGGAGGATCACGCCGCGATCCGCGCCGACGAGCTCGAACGCTTTGTCCAAGATCTTCGGCAACAGCTTGTCGAGATCGAGCTCGCTGCCGACCGCGCGCGCGAGCTCGTGACCGATGCGCAGGCGCTCGTAGTCGCGGCGCAGGTTCTTCTCGTCGGCGATCTGGCGCTCGGGCATGAAGTCGCCCGTGTTGGCCTGGATGCGTCCGCGGATGTGGCTCTCGGTGAGGCCGGGCGCGATGGTGACGCGCTGGAGAACGTCGTCGGCCTTGGGCTTGTCGACGAAGACGATGCGCGTCGAGCCCATCGTGAACTCGTCGCCATCGGAGAGGTAGTGATCGGCGACGCGCTCGCCGCGCATGAACGTGCCGTTGAGCGAGCGCAGATCGCGAAGCAGGTACCGCCCGTCGGCAGCGCGCTGAATTTGAGCGTGCTCCTTGGAGATGATGCGATCGAGGATCTGGATGGTGTTATCGGGGTGGCGCCCGATGGTGTTGAAGGCAGCGAGCTCGAACTCCTGCCGTTCTTCCCCTGAAATGACGATCAGCTTGGCCATCGCAGACTCGAAACTGCCGCCAATCGTAGACCCACCAGGTTCGTCGAGTAAAGCAACGACTCTTACCAACTCCGCGCCCAGCAACGGAAAAGCCGGGCTCCGGAGTGGCGGGGATCGGCCCTGGAGCCAGAATGTGGCTAGGGGGCCAGGTACACGTCCCAGCGGATGCGTCGCTGGCTGGTCGAGACGAGCCGTAGACCGCCGGCGGTGACGTCGCCGGTCGCGCTGATCTGGACACGAAGGACACCGTCGGGGAGGGCGGTGGTGCGATAGCACCCGTCACACGTCGCGAGGTCGGCGTCCGTCGTCACGGCGGGGAGGGCCGGCGGGGCAAAGGCCCCCGGGTGCGCCTCGAGTGTGTCGCCATCGTACAGTGTAAAGCGGGCGCTGCCATCGGGCACGAGCGCGCCGACCACATCATAGACGTCGGCCACGTCGGGCGGCGACACGATGGTCGGCGACGACTCCTCGGCGAGCGTGTCGATCGCGGGATCGAGCAGCGGCACGAGGTACCCCGCGCGCAGAAGGAGCGGCAGCTTCGCGAGCGGCGCGTCGAGCGTGACCGTGGTTCCGCCGCGAACCAGCGCGCCCGTGTCCCAGTCGATGAACGTGCCCGGCGGCAAGGTGACCGTCTTGGTCCGCGCGCCACGCTCGATCACCGGGGCGACGTACAGCGCGGGCCCGAGGTAGTACGCCGTGTCCTCGCTCGCGAGGTCCGACGCGGGATGCTCGAACCAGACGTGCCGCATGATCGGCGCGCCCGTCGCGTTGGCCTCGCGACCGAGCGTGTAGAGGTACGGGAACAGCCGCGTGTGAAGCCGCGCGTACGTCTTCCACGCGTCGTACGCGTCGGGTGCGTTCCAGATGTTGGCCTTGGCTGCCGGATCGCCACCGACACACGCGTTCTGATCCTGCATCACCGGCGAGAGCGCGCCTTGCTGGATCCACCGCGCCAGCAGCTCGTTATCCGCCGCGGCCGCGCCGTCCTTGAGGCAGTGATAGCCGCCGATGTCGCCCGCGAAGTTCGGCGCACCCGAGATGCCGAGGTTCACACCGCCGGGAATCATGCTCGGCAACCCGTCGCTGTCCTCGAACGACGCGGCCGGATCGCCGCTCCACACGACGGGCGCGAACGCACTCGAGCCCGTGTAGCCCGAGCGCATGAACGCGAGCCAATCGCCGGCGTGCGGCCCCGCTTCCATGTGCGCGTGCGCTGCCTTCGCGTAGAGCACCGGGTAGAGGTTGTGCAGCTCCTCGCCAGTCATGCCGTTCGAGGCGACGACCTCGGGCTGTACGTACTCGCCGAAATCGTACATCCAGCCCGAGTAGCCGAGCGCGGTCGCCCAATCGAACGACGCTCCGTACCAATCGCTCGCAGCCTTCGAGGTGAAGTCGACGACGTACAGATCGACGAGGTTCCCGCCGGTCAGGATCCACACGTACGGCAGCGAGCCGTCCTCGTTCAACAGGAAGTAGTTCTTCGCGAGCCCCTCTTCCGCCTGCGGTGCGAGCGGGCTCTCGGGCATCACGTTGATCATCGAGTTGTAGTAGCCGTTCACGCGATAGCCGAGCGCGTGCGCTCGCGTCGTCCACGCGAGCAAGCTGTCCTCGCGACCGACGTGCGATCCGTTGGGATAGAAGTGCAGCGCGTCGTCGACGGCGGTGATCGCGAGATCGCCTTCGCGCATCGCCTCGATCTCGCCCATGCCGTTCGCCATGCTGCCCGCACCGATGCGCCGCCGCGGTCCGTACGCCCACGGCGGCGGCACCATCGGTCGTCCCGTGATGCGCGTGAACGTATCGACGAGGTGATACGGCCACGGTCGCGGATCGTCGGGGATGCGCGTGTACACCTCGTAGGCGAGATCCGGCCCCGCGTGCCACACGCGCCACGCATCGTCGCGCTCGGTCGCGAGCTCGAACTCGCTTCGCCACGTGGTGTCGAGCCAGAAGCCATAGCCCTTCGTCGAGACGAAGAACGGCACCGGGTAGTACGACATCGCTTCGCCGAACGGATACGGATTGTCGGGACCGGCGTGCATCCCTTCGCCCGTGCCGATGCCACCTTCCTCGAGCCACGAGTACACGCGCACGCCGCGCTGGTTCGTGCGATTGAAGCGCTCGCCAAAGCCGAGGAACGCTTCGTCCGGTGTCGTCGAGAACCCGGTGCTCCACGCGCGCGGCACCGTCGTGCCGTGATCGTCGACGCGCGCCTCGACGCGCAGCCGCGACGCGGTCACCTCGTAGCTGACCTTCACGCATGGCGTCCGCGACGTGCCGCGCTCGTGCAGGTGCAGCTCGAGCCGCGGACCCTTCGGAACGGCGCCGACGATCTCGAGGTCGCGAAACTCGTCGAGGCCGGCCTGTACGCTGAAGTAGCCCGGCGATGCGAACGGCCGGGTGGTGATGACGCCCGTCGTCCAGCTCGCGGGCGTGTACCCGGTGGCGATGTCGTCGCGGACGGTGGCGAGGACCTCGGTGCCCTCGGCGTCGACGACGCGGACGGCCCACGGTGCGGTGTCTACCTCGACGGTGATGCCGGTCGTCTCGAGCGTGTAGCGCGGGGCGACATCGCCGGTCACGCCACAAGGAAGGTTGTCGCCGCACGCCGCCAGGAGGACCAGACCGAGGAGAACCCGCATGGGTGGAGAGCTTACGCTGGGCTCTTGTGCCCCTTCGTCGCCTGTGGCATTAACTCGGTCCCTCACGCGATCGTGGCGGAATTGGTAGACGCGCTGGATTCAGGTTCCAGTGGGTAACACCGTGGGGGGACGAGTCCCCCCGATCGCACGAGAAAGCGGCCCCCGAGCCCGCTTTCGCCTTTTCGGCGAACGCGCTAGGCGTGCAGCAGCCGATACGCGCGCGGGCTCATACCGAGCTCGCGCGCGAACGCGCGGTTCATGCGCGCGGCGGTGCCCCAGCCGCACGTCGTCGCCAGCGACTGGAGCGGCTCGTCGCCTGCGGCGAGGAGCTCGCGCGCACGCTCGACGCGCAGCTTGTCCAGCAGCTTCGCGGGCGTGGTCGACAGCTGCGCGACACAGCGGCGATGGAACGTCCGCGGCGAGAGGCCGGCGCGCTCGGCGAGGGCGTCGAGGTCAGCGCGCGCGAGGTTGGTGCGTGCCCACGCGATCGCGGGCGCGAGCGATGCGCTCGGATCGTGCGCCTGTTGCTGCGCGACGAGGGCCTCGCTCCACTGCGATTGATAGCCCGGCCGGCGCGTGTACAGCACGAGCTGGCCCGCGACCGCGTCGGCGACCGCGGCGCCGAGGTCGGCCTCGACGAGCGCGAGCGCCATGTCGATGCCCGTGGTCACGCCCGCGCTGGTCCACGTGGAGCCGTCGCAGACGAAGATGGCGGTGCGATCCACGTCGACGCGCGGGAACCGCTGCGCGAGGCGATCGAGCGCGGACCAATGCGTGGTGGCGCGCTTGCCGTCGAGGAGTCCCGCGGCCGCGAGGATGAACGCGCCCGAGCACACGGAGCACATGCGCTCCGCCACGCGCGCGGCCTTGCTGATCCAGGGGAGGAGCGCGCGATCGCCGACCGCGGCGCGGATCGCGGCTTCGGCGCCGCCCGCGATCACGATGGTGTCGCCCGCACGCGGCGTGATGCGCGCGAGATCGCGAGCGCGGATCTCGAGGCCGCACGAGGTGGCCAACGTGCCGCCGCCGCGGGAGGCGATCACGAGGTCGTAGAACGGCGTGCGTCCGCGCGAACGCGATGTCGAGACGGCGTCGTTGCGTGAGAGGGTGCTGGCGTCGTCGCGAGGCCGTATGCGTGCATCCTCGCGATACACGCCCGCGTGCACGCGCGCGGCGACGGCGAAGACGTCGGCGGGTCCGCTCAGATCGAGCGTCTGGACGCCGTCGAACACGACGAGGATCACGCGCTTCGTCGTCGTGACCACGCCCTTCGTCGTCGGAGTCGCACCCTTGGTTCGACGAGGCACGCGTGTGGCCATTGGCAAGAAATAGACGATTGTTGTCATTTTTGCCAGGGCGGATCGGGCGCAGGATGGCCGCATGAACATCGGCCTCCTCTTGTTCCCCGATCTGACGCAGCTCGATCTCACCGGACCGTACGAGGTGTTTCATCGCTTGCCCGGCGCGACGGTGCACCTCGTGTGGAAGGACACCGCACCGGTCCGCGCGCAGGGCGGCCTCCACCTCGTGCCGACGACGACGCTCGCGGAGTGTCCGCCGCTCGACGTGGTGTGTGTGCCGGGAGGCGTTGGCACCGCCGCGCTGATGACAGACGAGGTGGTGCTCGCGTGGCTGCGCACGCAGGCTGCCGCGGCGCGATATGTGACCGCGGTGTGCACGGGCTCGCTCGTGCTCGCGAAGGCCGGCGTGCTCGACGGCAAGCGCGCGGCGTGTCACTGGAACTACGTCGACATGCTGCCGAGGCTCGGCGCGATCGCCGCGCACGATCGCGTCGTGATCGACGGCAATCGCATCACCGGCGGCGGCGTGACTGCGGGCATCGACTTCGCGCTGCGCGTCGCGGCCGAGCTGTGCGGCGAGCCGATCGCGAAGGCGATCCAGCTCGGGCTCGAGTACAACCCGGCGCCGCCGTTCGCGAGCGGGCACCCCGACGTAGCGGATGCGACGACGGTCGAGCTCGTGAAGGCGCGTCTCGCACCGTCGAAGACGGCGTTGGAAGCCCTGATCTGAGCGCGCGTCGGTCCGAAGCTATCGTCATGGAAATGTCACCCGGAGGCGATAGAGTGGGCGCGTGCAAACTGCTCTCGCCGTGGTGGCTCGCGAGCCGGATGCGTGCTGGCGCGCGTTCATCGATGCAGGCACGTTCTCGGCGTGGATTCCCGGACTGCGCCGCGCGCAGGTGATCCAGAAAACCGCCGACGGACTCGCCGCGGAGATCCTGTTCGAGTACGGCCCGTCGCGTACGTACTCGCTCGTGTACACGTATGACGTCGCGAAGCGCGAAGTGCGCTGGGAGCCGCGCGCCAACAAGCGCGATGCCGTCGCGGGCTTCGCGCGCTTCGATGCGCTCGACAGCGGAACGCGCGTGACCTACGGGCTCGAGAACGCCACGGGCGTCACGCCGATCGCCGAGCTCGACGACCTGCTCGCCGCGTTCGGCGCGTGGATGACCACCGCGCGTCGCTGATCGAGATCGACCGCATGTGGTCGCGCAGGCCTCTGCGCGAGCTGCGCAGGAGCGGGTTCAGGTCGCGCAATACATGACGCAATTGTCGATAAGTTTCGATTGGTTGTGCTCATTTTGTGATTGGCCGTTACAGCACACGCGCCTAACGTGCCCGCGAGATGACGTGTCATTCACTCGCGCTCGCGTCGCTGTTCACCTTGGTCGCGGTTGGTTGCGGTCCCGGTTCGCGGACCGGAAACGGCAGCGGAGGCGATGACGATCCAACCGCGACATGCCCGCGTTGCTCGCCAGACAAGTCCGCGATCGTCGACTGCGATGGCAGCGCGCAAGCGTGTGCGCCCGATCAAGCGTGCAGCGACATCGGCGGCGTCGCGCAGTGCTTCAACGCGTGCGAGGCAGCGGAGCGAAACGGCTCGTCGGTCGGATGCGACTACTACGCGGTCGACATGGATGCCGCGATGGGGCCACCGCAAGACGCTTGCTTCGCGGTGTTCGTCGCGAACACGTCGCCCGGTCAGGTTCACATCAACGTCGAGTGGGGCGACCAGCCGATCGACCTCGCGGTGAGCGCGAAGCTGCCGGTGGGCTCGGGACAGAACATCACGTACGCGCCGTACGATCCGGTGGTCGGTCTCTCGCCCGGCAAGGTCGCGATCCTCTTCCTCGCGTACGCACCGGGGGGCGCGTTGCTGATGCCGAACGTCGCGTGCCCGGCGGGCATCACGGCGGCGATCGGCACCGAGGCGCAGATCTCGGCGAACGGCTTCGGCACGGCGTTCCACATCACGACGGATCTGCCGGTCGTGGCGTATCAGATGCTGCCGTACGGTGGTGGCGCGGCGGCCGCGACGGGCGCGTCGCTGCTGTTGCCGTCGAGCGCGTGGGGCAATCAGTACGTCGCGGTGTCCGCGTACGATCCGCTGCCGGCGCAGCAGCCGCCGATCCAGGTCGCGCAGGGGCCGAGCTACAACATCGTCGCGAAGGAGGACAACACCAACGTCACCATCCTTCCAAACCAAGCGATCCTCGGCGGTGGTGGACTCCCCGCGGGTGCGGCGAACACGCCGTACACGTTCTCGCTCGGCAAAGGTCAGTACGCGCAGATCACGCAGCTGAAGGGCATGTCCGGATCGCCCGTGTCGGCGGATAAGCCGATCGGCATGTTCGGTGGTCACCAGATCATGAGCGTCGATCGCTGCTGCGGTGATCACGGCGAGCAGATGCTCGCGCCGGTGCGCGCGATGGGCTTCGAGTACGTCGGTGCGCCGCACGGTGATCGCAAGCCGCAACCCGGCGAGGAGCGCATCTATCGCCTGTTCGGCGTGGTCAACGAGACGCACCTGACGTGGGATCCACCGGGCGTCGGCCCGCCGAAGCTCAACGCCGGCGCGTTCCACGAGATCCGGACGTCGCGACCGTTCAGCGTGCGAAGCCAGGGCAAGGAGTTCCCGTTCTCGATGTTCACGTACATGAGCGGCGCGGGCGAGATGGGCGAGGGCGGCTGGGGCGACGCCGACTTCGTGCGCCTCGTTCCGCCCGAGCAGTTCCTCTATCACTACGTGTTCTTCACGGATCCGACGTATCCGTTCACCACGCTCACCGTCGTTCGCAAGAAGACCGGCGGTGGTGATAGCGGTGCGGCGGCATTCAAAGATGTGAAGCTCGCGTGCATGGGCGGACCGATCGGCGGCTGGGAGCCCGTCGGCAGCGACGGTCTCTACGAGATCACGTTCGTGAAGCTCGTCGATCACTTCAATGGAGTTGGCGGCTGCAACAACGGCGTGCAGCAGATGGACTCCGAAGGTCAGTTCGGCGTCTGGGTGTGGGGGTGGGGCAGCGAGGACACCAACACCGGATGGGTCAGCTACGGCTATCCCGCGGGGGAAGGTGTGCTGCCGATCAACGACGTCATCATTCTTCGCCAGCAAGACTTCCCGCTCGTGCCCGACGCGCCGCATGCGCCGGACGTCTCGGCGAAGAGATTCGCTCCGCGCTCGAGCGCTACGTGGTCGCTCGCGCCCGACGAAACGGCCCGGTGATCACCAGAGGCCCGTGCCAGCGACGTAGCTCGAGGGCGGAAGCCTCGTGTCGAGCGTGTGATCGCCGACGTGCTTCTCGCAGAACAAGCGCTCCGCGTTCGTCCACCGGCGGATCCGTCCGCAGTCCGGACACTGTGGTTCGAGATCCGTGCCCTCGGGACCGACGACGAGCGTCGGCACGTCGACCGTATCGAGGATCACGTCGGCGTGCGAAGGCACTCCGAAGCGACCGATGACGAGCAGATCCGGCGCGAGCTCCTTGGCGAGGTTCGCGATCGCGATCGGCACCATCTCGGTGACGACGTGGAATGTCGCCGTGCTCGACATCGGGCAAGCGAACACCTCGCACATCTCGCGCGCGGTGTCCTCGAGCCACTCGATGCTCGGTGACATGTCGTGTTCGTTCGCCACCGTGGTGATGAAGTGGATCTCGTCGGCGCCGTGCAATGCGGCCTGCTCGAGCCCGTGCTCGATGACGATGAGGCCGTACTCCGAAGTATCCGTAGCGATCAGGATCTTCATGCCCTCTACGTAAGGGCCGACGTCGCGATC
Source organism: Pseudomonadota bacterium (assembly GCA_023428295.1). Classification (GTDB taxonomy): domain Bacteria; phylum Myxococcota_A; class Polyangia; order Haliangiales; family Haliangiaceae; genus JABFXX01. The sequence continues at coordinate 2,894 of JAEYYV010000159.1, read as the reverse complement.
GCAATCGGAGATTCCTCGACGGAGAAGCGGCTAGAGCGGAACGCCCGGCGTGGTCACGCGCGGCGAGATCGCTGCGGATTTGGCGTGTAGCTCGAAGCCCATCGAACGAACAGCGGCGAGCTGCGTTTGACGCTTTCGAGTGAGCCGCGTGTGACGTTCGTGTTCGGCGAGTGCCTCGAGAGGATCGTCGCCCGCAAAGCCCCACAGCGAGACGAGCGGCCGATGCTCGGGGTCGGTCACCTTGTCCTTCTCGGGGCGGAGCTCGTTCGCGAACAGCGCGTCGAGCCCGTCGTAGAGCATGCGCGTCTCGCTGTTCGTGATGATCGGGGGAGCGCCGAGCTCGATGAGCCGCGCGAGGCGATTCGAGCGGTTCACCACGCGACGATACAGGTCGTTCAGATCGCTCGTCGCCCAGCGTCCCTCGTCGAGCGGGATCATCGGGCGCAGGTACGGCGGCATGACGAGGAGCGAGCGCACGAGCAGGGGCGCGACGTCCGGCTCCTCGAGCCGCGCGCGGAACGCAGTCCACGCCGCCTCGTCGCTGTTCTCGATCGTCCCACGCACGTCGAGGCCAAACAGCGCGGCGACATCGGCGTAGCAGTTCGCGAGCGCGAGAGGATGGATCGCGGGTACGGGGAGCGCGATGCGCGCGAACCTCGTGGCGCGAACGTGATCCCACGCGTCCTTGCTCGCGAGATCCTCGCGGCTCGGGAACGCCTCGCCGTTGCCGAACGCCTCGAAGCAGAAGAGACCTCGCTTCTCCGGAAGCAGCGTGCGGTAGTTCATCGTGTCGGGCTTCGTGATGAGTCCCAGCCGCTCGATCTCGTCATCTGCGACCAGCGCGAGATCGCAGTGAGCGAAGGCGAACGATGCGGGCGCGCGAAGCGCGGACAACCAGAGCTCGGGCAGCGGTCTCACGCCCCGAGCGTACCCGAGCGTATACGATGAGAGGTATGAGCGAGGACGGGAGTCGCACGACGGACGAACGACCGAGTGCAGCGACGCTCGAGCACCACGGGATCAGCGCGCCGATCACGACCGGCAAGCGTTACATCCTCGGCGAAATGCTCGGTCGCGGCGGCATGGGCGAGGTGCTCGAGGCGTACGACGAGCAGATCGGTCGCGACGTCGCCGTGAAGCGGCTGCGCACCGAGTCTCCGTCGGAGAAGCAGATCGCGCGGTTCATGCGCGAGGCTCGGATCCAAGGTCGCCTCGAGCATCCCGCGATCGTTCCCGTGCACGAGCTCGCGATCGGCTCTGACGGCAAGCCGTACTTCGCGATGAAGAAGCTCGCGGGCACCACGCTGTCCGACATCTTGAAGTCGATGACCAACGCCGCCGCGCGCGAATCGACGACGGTCCTCGGCCGCTACCCGCGACAGCGCCTGCTGCGCGCGATCGCGGACGTCTGCCTCGCTGTCGAGCTCGCACACACGCGCGGCTTCGTGCATCGCGACCTCAAGCCCGAGAACATCGTCCTCGGCGAGTTCGGCGAGACCTACGTGCTCGATTGGGGCGTCGCCAAGGTCACCGGCGAGGACGACAGCGCACTCGTGATCAGCATCGACACGCACGAGCTGGTCACCGCCGCAGGCGCCACCGTGGGCACGCCCGGCTACATGGCACCCGAGCAGGCGAGGGCGCTCCCCGACATCGACGCACGCGCGGACGTCTACTCGCTCGGCTGCATTCTGTTCGAGATCCTCGTCGGAGAGCCGCTCCACCCCAAAGGCCAAGCCGGCATGACCTCCGCGGTCAAAGGCGTTGACGGGCGGCCCTCGCACCGCGCGCCCGAGCGCGACATTCCGCCGGAGCTCGACGATCTCTGCGACCTCGCCACGCGCCTCGCTCGCGACGAGCGCATCGCCACCGCGCGCGAGCTCGGCGAGCGCATCCAGCAATTCCTCGACGGTGATCGCGACGTGGCTCGCCGCAAGGAGCTCGCGCAGACGCATCTGACCGCCGCGACCGCCGCCTTCGCCGAGGACGATCGCCAGAAGGCGATGCGCGAAGCCGGCCGCGCTCTCGCCCTCGATCCAACGCTGCACGCCGCGAGCGCGCTGATCACGCGCATGATCATCGAGCCACCGAAGGAGCTGCCCGCGGAAGTGCGCAAGCAGTTCGATGCCGAGAGCGTCGACGTCATCCGCCGCACGATCAAGGTCGGCATCATCGCGAGCGCGGGCTACCTCGTGTTCGTGCCGATCCTCGGCATCATCGGCAACGTGCCGCCGTATCTGCTCGCCATCGTCGCCGGCGCGTCGGCCGCGAGCATCGGCATGCTGTGGTGGATGCGGCGCCCTGGCAATCGCTTGTTCGTCGGGCCGTTGATCGCGATGCAGGTGATCCTCATCGCCGCCTGTTCGCGCATGTACACGCCGTTCTTGCTCGGACCCACGCTCGCCGCGGTCACCGCCGTCGCGCTGATGACGGGGCCGCAGTACGCGAGGCGACAAGCGACGCTCGTCGCCGTGGTCTCGATCCTCGCCGTCCTCGGGCCCGCGGTCGCCGAGCTCGCGGGCTGGATCTCGCCGACGATCACCGTGAGCGAAGGGCTCGCGACGATCCACGCGTACGCGATCGGGGGACCGACGACGTTCTTCATGGTGATGGCGATGTTCACGATCGCCGTCGTGAGCTCATCGGTCGTGATCGTGCGTGGTCTACGTCAAGCCGAGCGGCGCGCGCGTCGCCACATGCACGTGCAAGCGTGGCAGCTCCGGCAGCTCGTCGCGGAGGACTGACTACAGCTGCGCGGTCACGGCGGTGAACACCGCGGAGGGCCGGCTCGCCGGACCGGGCATGGGCGCGACGCGCTCCTGCGGCAGCTCGACGATCACGGGCGTCGTGAGCGCGTCGTGGATCTCGGCGAGCAGCGCGATCGCCGCCTCTTG